>CANRJV010000015.1 GCA_947631045.1 uncultured Bacilli bacterium | reverse complement strand
TTAGAAGAAATGAAAATAAACTAAGTTTTTCACTTAGTCTATTTTACTTTATTTAATTTTTGACTGTGAATTGTAACAAATTTATTTCCAAGATGGTCCAACTCTATAATCAGTTTGTCTTCCAGAAGCACTATCATAAACTATCCCGAAATTAGTTGTATAAAATTCTAGACCTCTTTCGGTTCTAACTTCCCAATTTGCTGTATTAAAGTTTTCTTCATTCCAACTTATAAAATAGCCATTGCTATGTTCTCTTCTGGCATTTTCATCCATAGGTCTTTCGGATCCAGCAATTTTAATATTACCAACATCATTTTTAATCATTTCATCAATGAAAGTGCTATAGCAATATACATTTTTATATACTTTTTCACCTAATTCCAAATCATAACACTCTAATGTATTATTTAAATAACCGCCATCAGCTGATTCATTATAATTTTGAATCCAATTGATAGTTTTCGGATCCATAGTAGCTTCTAATGCAAAATCTTGATTATCATTATTTTCAGGATTATCAAAGTCAACTTCAAATATAGCATTGCTATTATCAGTAATCTCTTTAGTTGTAACATAAGCTTTTAATTCAATCGCCGTATTAATAACACCATCCCAAGCCCAGTTATTACCTAAAGTTCGCTTATTAGGGTTTATATCTTCATTAGATACTTGCCGATATTGGGCTTTTAATTCCGTACCATCAAATAAACAAGTTTGACAGTTAACCTTACAATGTCCATTTGGACAACACTTAGAATAATATACTCCATAGTTAACTTCTTTACCGTTTGGATCATAATAATGACTGCCTCCTGCTTCATCTTTTAAAATTGCACAACTATTTTTTATATCTGGTGGACATTCTGGACAATAGCAATCAGGATCATCAGGACATTCGGAATTACAGTATCCATCTTTGATTGATGAACAACCAGGTTCCCCGCTGCAATCCGGATCATTAGGGCAAGTTGGATCACAATAATCATCTGATTCTTCAACACATTTATTACATTCATTTACATCATAACGGCATACATATACACCACCATCATGATATACCCCATCAGTTTCATTATCAAATACTAAAGCATTTCTATCTGTTCCACAAGCATAACTAGCTTGAAGAGTTGCTGCCACTACACTATTGTTATCCCCCCATATTCGTCCTAAATTGTCAGTATCGTAATATTCACCAAGATTTTTATACCACAGTAAATATGTTTTTCCACCACTTGAGCCTCTTAATTCTATTGGTAAACCACTTTCTATTTCCGAAGCATTGTCAATATCCAATCCTGGATATCCTGCAGGCACTGTTCCGGTTGGGTATATATTATAAAATTGCGTTGGACTAACAAATTTAGTTGTCGCTTTAGTTGATTGTTTTATGTATTTAACATTAGCAATAGCATAATTATAATAATCACATCTTTCCGTAGTACAAGCACATTCTTGATCTTGATACACATCAGCATTTGTATCACCGATGCCACCCATAGTTAAATTTTTTTTCCAGCCACCATTACCGTAACATTCTCGATAATCATCTGAAACATCACCGGTACAATATTCAGGCGCCAACCTTTCAAGTGTATCATCAAAACTTTCTAATTTTTCACTTAAAAGATTTTCTCTATAAGATTCTTGATACCAAAAATATAGCTCTGGATTAAAATTGTAATCTACTTTCCAACCACCAAATGGATGAGGATTTACTTTTACTCCATAAGATCCACTACCACCGCCAGCACTTGTTTCAAAAGCACCACCTTCAGTTACAGTTCCTCCTCCAATAGATGATCCACCTGTATAAAATCCGATTACTTTATTATATTGTTGTAAAATACTATACATGCCACCAGTTCCAAGTTGAGCTGAAAAACCAAAGCCATTGGAAACACTATATGAAACTGAGCCATCACCTTTTGAAAAATCTCCACTTGCAGACATACCAGTAACTGTTGCTTGACGACCAATTGCACCTATTGCCTGTTCAATTAAAGAATCTGCAATAGCATCAGCATTATCAATGCTACCTGAAGAATTTGAGAGTTTACATCCAGAATGAATTCCAAATTCGAGCCCACTATACAATCTTTGATATCCTTCACTAAATTGATTACAAGTAGATGCTCCTGAATCGTAACTAAACATCACAAAAACAGTAGGAATAATATCCCATCTAGGAATTCGATATTCACAATCTACTTTTGTATACGTTTTTTGATTGCCTTCTTCATCAAATTGACCCTCTATAGGTACTTTTGATGAAGTACAATAACAATATCTTTCTCTTGAACACTCTTCCTCTGATGCCGGATAAACATATGGTGTACATTGAGAAAGACGATATCCTCTTGTAACACAACTTCTATCTGCTACACATTCAGCCATCTTTTTATATTTTCTTAATTCTTTAAATGGAGCCCATGTTGCTTTAGCGGCCGCTTTTACTGATGAGTTTGTACCCCATGGTTCTTTTATCTTAGTCGTATAACATGATTTTATACCCTCAGCTTGGGCTCTTAAAATAAAGTATCTTCCAGAATCTACTTTCCTAGAACCTGGAAAAGTTAAAGTATAATCTTCTTTACAATATATTCCTCCACTAGGAATATTACTACTTCCCGCTTCTTTGGTATAATCATTACTTTTATGAGTGTTTCCCACGGTATCCTTAGCACCATCATTAGCCACACATTTTTTTATATTTAAAGTATCATCTGAAGGTGTAGTACAAGCATCATTAACATCATAACCTTCTTTAATTTCAATTACATTATCATCTTCTTCACAGGGCTCACATATACCATTACCTACATAAGTCTTACAAGTTCCTAGTTCTTTAGGAGTATTACATAATTGAAAAGTATTATTTACAGAAGCATTTCTATATGATGAAGAACCAGAAGAAAGCAAAGCATATAATCTTTGACATGAATTTAAACTAGAACACTCATCAATTTCATAAGCTTGTTTTTGCAAATTTTGCTCTTTATATTTTAAATTAAGTTGATAATTTATATCATTACAATTTTCTTGAACTGGACCGGTAAATTCAATAACAAGTTCAATACTACCAGAATATTTTTTTGATTCATCATCATACGTTACTAACTTAACCAGATTAGTACTTGATAATTCACTGGCTGTTTTTTCTGATCCATTTAAATAAAATTTTACACTAGTAGCAATATTACAGCCACCAAGACAATTATAAGTTACATAAGCCTCGCTATTTTCGCTGAAACTAGCAATGTTTATTTTATAAGTAAAAGTAGTTTTTAATTCTGTTTCCGTATTTTGTTTTTTACGAGTAGGATTGTTACTAATAGTAATTGTTGGACCACCATTTTTAGCATAATCGATTGCTGCATCTAGAGCACTCAAAACATCATCCATGGCGCTATCTACACCATTAGAATCATTATATCTACTTACTCCAGAATAGGTTTTACCTACATTACCGCCATAAGTTTTTCTTAATTCTTTTATCTTTTCTTGTAATTTTTTGGCCTTAGAATTATTACTATTTGTATCTAAATATTTATTAATTTGATTTTCTAAATGAAACAATTGGTCTGAGCCCAAATCAGCCTCTTTATAATTAGCCGCTACTCGGTCTTTAAATAATAATTGATACAAGTTAATTGCCATCCATTTATTTTTAGCATGTTCCAATATCCAAACTATACCCGCATCATAAATACTCTCTTTAGTATCACTACTAGTCGGATCATATAAGGCTCTTTCACAATTTAATTTTTGACCACTGTTAGTCCAAGCATGAAGGCCAGGATTATGACATATAGCTGCTACTCGTGTACCATTAATTTTAACATAATAACTCCAAACAGTATATTTATTTCCTCCATATTTAAAGCTAGATTGTCCGGTACTTCCGGTACTATCAGAAGTACCTTTTCCATCAGTATAAATATTAACTCCGGCACAACCATCAGCTGTAGCTACAATTATATTTATAAACAATGAAATTATTAAAACACTAAACACTTTTATGGCTTTCTTCATATAAATACACTCCGTACCCTATATACATTAATTATACCATAAAAAATCATTATTTATATATAAAATTAAATAATAGTCCAAAAAAAATGAGCTCTTTCAAACTCATTAATTATTAATATTATAAGTTTCGCCAGATAAATCATTTAAATTATAATCATTTAGAACTGGCTTTTCAATTTCTTCAACATCTTTTTTTAAAGTTGGTAATTCAATATCATCATCATTTTTAGGAGCAGGCATTTCAATTTTGGGCTCCTCAACTTTTTCCTCCGGAGTATAAACTGAACTAAATACTTCTTTTGGTTGACTTACAGGTTCAACCGGAGTATTAGTTGGATCAACAATATCAGCAAAATTAAATGTTGGTACTTCCACTTGAGGAGTTTCATTAAAAGTAGGTACTTCTGGTTGAATTGGTTCCACTGAAGTTACAGGTTCTAAATCTACACTACTAAAGTTAAATGGTTGCTCATCAATTTTTTCTAAAACCGGTTTCACTGGTTCTGATAATGTAGGATCACCAAAAGGATTTACAAATTCATTATTTGGTACCTCAACATTATTAACTGGGTTATTTATTGGCATAACTGGCTCCTCTGGAATTGGAGGAACAACTGGTTCTACCTTAGGCATTGAATCTAAAACTTGAGGAGTCTCTGATAAAACCGGATTAACAATTGGACTTTCTTGAGGATTACCAACAGGATTACTAATATCTATAGTTGGAACAATTATCGTATCATTTTCTAAATTAGGCTCCAAAGCAGGACTTGCAGGCACATTTGGCATTGGTGAATCTAAAGGATTGCTCACCAAAGGAGGAACTTCAGTTTCCACTTTATTAGGCATACTTGTTTCGCCAAAAGTATTAATAGTCCCTAAATCATTAGCATTTAATTGTTGCAATTTTTTAGTTGCTTCAATTTCTCTATTTTTTTGATCCTTCTTGCCAAAAACAAGAATAATAATAAATAATAAAACTAAAACAGCAATGGAAATCATCAAATAAGTTCCAAAATATTCATAGTTATATAATTTACTTAAAAATTCATCCATTATAACCTGCACCTCTTTATTCTTACTATATTAGATTATCACAAAAAACAAGATATTGCAATATTTTAAAACATCTTATCGATATTTTTTGGAACATCTCCCCCAATTACTTTAGAAATAATTTTATCACTTTGTTCTTTACTAACTTTTTTACCAGTCATTTTACTTAAAGTATCAATTACTTCTCTTAAAGTTTTTTCATCTTTCATATTCCCATTTTGAAGTTTTTGAGCTAACCCCACAATGGTATTTTTATCAACTTTAGTTTTCTTTTCAACTTTATTAAAAAAAGAATCGTTTAAATTCATACTTCACCTTCTAATAAATTATATGATTAAACAATTCTTTTGTGCTTATTACTCATCTTTTTTAATTAAATCAATTATGACTTGGGCTTTTTTACTCCAATCATTTTCCTTAGCTTCTTTTTGTAATAATTGGTGATATTTAGAATCATCTTTTAATTTATAAGCTTCCTCTAACTTTTTTAAAAATTCATCATAACTTTTACCAATTAATACTGATTTATACTTTCGACATTCTAATAAATCAGTTGTTACAATTGGCTTTTCCATCGCCATATATTCAAATATTTTCACCGGACTTGTAGATTTAGTAATGTCATTAAGAAGAAATGGAATCATTAAAATATCACATTTTATAGCATAATATTTTAAAACTTGATAATCTTTAGAACCGAGAAAATAAACATTTTTAACTTCAGCCATTTTATTTAATTCATACGATTCATCATATTTTAAGCCAAAGAAAATGATATTATATTTATTAGTTTTAGCAATTTTTTTAATTAAATCATAATCAAACCATTTTGCTAATGCCCCATAATAACAAAGATTAATTTTACCATTATTAATAATATCTAAATAATCTTTCTCTAATTCATAATTTTCCCACTTTTGAAAAAATTCATAATCTACCCCATTAGTAGAATAGCCCAAATTTCTTTTTCCTCTTCTTTTTTCAATATCTTTTTTTAACTCTTCGGCTGTCACAATGATATAAACATCTTTATTAGAAATAACATAATTAAATTTATCAATAATGTTTTTAGGTATTTCCTTAGTCCCGGCTAAATCAGCACTTAAATGGTCGACATATTCATAAATTAATTTAAAACCTTTACTTAAATAATCTTCAATATTAGATACAGTTAATTTCCAATCAGTACAATAAAGTTGAATATATTTGGGTTTATCTATTTTTTCTAATTCTTTCATTAATATCCGATTAAGTAAAATATTATTAAAATTAAATAAATATAAATTTTCTTGTTTTTTACTAATAGTCTTAACTTTATCAGTCATTGTAGTTACTTCATAAAATATTAAAGAGTTATTTTTAACTAAATTATTGGCTATATGTTGAGGCCTTTGAAATAAAGGGACATCATAACCAAAACTACTCCGCCATAAAATTAAACGATCATACTTACCATTTAATATTTCTCTAATTATTTTATGATATCTATAGGGATTTATAAAAACCATAAAACTAATTTTATCTAAATAATTAGCGACAAAATAGCGATAGCATTTTTTAATAAAACCAATAAAACCATATTTTTTATAAACATTAACTAATTTGGTTATTTTATCTTTCATATTAGTCTCCTTTATTTATAATAGCATCTCCACTCATACTTTTCAAACATTTATTAATAAATTTAAAAAAGATTTAATGTTACTTAAATCTCTCAATAATGGCATTAACTATTTTTTCACTAGCCTCACCATCGCCATAAGGATTAGAAGCTTTACTCATTTTTTCATAAGACTCTTTATTAGTTAACAATTCTTTGGCTTCTTTATATATTGTCTCGCTATTAGTTCCGACTAATTTTAGAGTGCCAGCAATGATACCTTCTGGTCTTTCTGTAGTATCTCTTAAAACTAAAACTGGTTTTCCTAAAGATGGGGCTTCTTCTTGTAAGCCACCAGAATCGGTTAAAATAAGATAAGCTTTATTTTGAAAATTATGCATTTCTGTTACTTCTAAAGGTTCAATTAACCGAATTCGATCGCATTCTTTAAAAACATCATTAGCTACATTCCTAACCAAAGGATTTAAATGAATGGGATAAATTACTTTTATATCGGGTATTTCTTCGATTAACCTCCGAATTCCTTCGAATATTCTTCTCATCGGTTCTCCTAGATTTTCTCTGCGATGACAGGTAAGTAAAATCATTCTTTCATTCTCTTTTATCCATTCTAATTCTGGATGATGAAAGTTTTCTTTTACTGTTGTTTTTAAAGCATCAATTACCGTATTACCTGTAACATATATATTCATTTCAGGAATATTTTCTTTTAATAAATTTTCTTTACTAACATTAGTGGGAGCAAAAAGCATATCACTTAAGCGGTCAATCATTTGACGATTCATTTCTTCTGGATAAGGACTATATTTATCATTAGTTCTTAATCCTGCTTCCACATGGCCAATGGAAATTTCATTATAATAAGCCGCCAGAGCTCCTGCGAAAGCCGTAGTGGTATCACCATGAACTAAAACTAAATCTGGCTTAACTTTTTTAATTACTTTTTCTAATCCTTCTAAAGAACGTATGGTAATATCACTTAAAGTTTGTCCAGCTTGCATAATATTTAAATCATAGTCAGGTTTAATATTAAAATTTTTTAAAACTTGATCTAACATTTCTCGATGTTGTGCCGTTACACAAACAACACTCTCAATTTCAGCTCTTTTTTCTAATTCTTTTACTAAAGGGGCCATTTTAATAGCCTCTGGTCTAGTACCAAAAATACTCATTACTTTTATTTTTTTCATTTTTCACCTAAAATTTACTTATTGTTTTCCAATTCTTTTAATTCTTTAATACTTAACTTCGTTATTTCTGAAATGTCTTTTAATGGATAATTTTTTTCTATCATTGAAATAGCAGTAGTCTTAACTCCATCTTCGTAAGCATTTCTTCTTATTATTCTTTCCATTAAAGCATTCTCTTCTTCTGGCGTCATTAAATTTGTTATTGTTCCATCTTCATTAAATCTTAACATCTTTTCTTCCACCTCTTTTACTTTCTTATCTTTTTTCGCTAATTCTTCTATCTCTTCTTTATTTGATCCCAGCATTGTTAAGTAGATATGTCTCTTATCTCCTTTAATATTTTTATCATACCATTTTTCCTTATATCCTGCAATATTCACATTGATGATTCTAAAATTTTTCACTAATATCTTTCCTGCTTTATTCCGAAGTAAGTATTCTTCTTTTAATGATTTATTTTTTCCTTCATTAAAATTTAAATTTATTTGGATTATCTCTTTTACTTTGATATATTTATCACCTTTTTCTATGGTCTCTGTATATAAAGTAGAATAATAATTTAAATTCCTTTCTTTGATATATTTATCATAATTTATATTTAGTTCAATATTTATAAGTATGCCTTCAGTTGTTTCCGCAATTATATCTAATCTTTTTCCTTTTATCTTTTTATTCTTAATTTTTAATTCACTATTTAAATATCTTTTGACTTTTACTTCTTTTTCTAAGATATCAGACAAGATACTATTCATGATAGTATAATCATTATCATCAACGATAATACTTTTAAAAACTAAATCATATTTTAAATCATAAAATATTCTATTCACCATAGTAGGCATAATTTCACCTCTTTTCGAGGTCTCTATTTTACGGATATTTTTATCCATTTCAACACTTTCGACAATCGTTGTCAAAACTTCTATTTTTTCGACAATTTTCAACAAAAAAAATTAGAAAACCCTTTTTCTAACCTTTTTTACCTTTTTTTATTTTTTCTTTAATAATACTTATTTCTTGAGCAAGATCAATAATTTTTTCATTTAGTGATGATATTTTTTTACTGAAATTGAAATTAATAATCAATAAAAAGACAATACATAATGTTAAAAACAAAGCTGGTGGATATTCAATATTAAATATTCTAGCTAGCCAATCTATTGAATAAGGAAATATTGCTAAAAACAACATTATAAAAGAAGCAAGTATCCACAAAAAACTAGTTTTTGTGCTTAGATTATTTTTTCTTATAGAAATTATAATATAAATTATTATTAATACAGCAATTAAAATGAAATAACTATTCTTCATAAAATTCCCCTATTTCTTTATCATTAATAATATTCCTACCAAAACTAATGTTGAACCAATAATTTTTTTAACAGTAAAGGGCTCTTTAAAAACTATAAAAGCTGTAATCATTAAAAAGATATAAACTAAAGCTACTGTTATAGGAGATATTATTGACAAATCAAATTTATTTAATAAAATCGTATAAACAATAAAACTTATTCCATAGAAGAAAAATCCTAATAAAGTAATCCAAGAAACATTAATATTTACTAAAGGAATTAAAAATTTTTTAACATTAGCAATTCCACCATATTTCAATAAAGTTGAACCGGATACTGCAAATAAAACATAAGCAATTATTAATAAAATATTCATTTCTTGTTTACCTCCTTGACTATTTCATTCATGGTTACAATTGTTTTACGGCCTTCTAAAGCACTAATTTCTTTATTCTCTTTTCTAGTAATAACTTCATCAATAAATAATCCAATCAATTTATCATGGCCATATAATAAATTACCACTTATCATTTTAAATCCATTTTTTATAAAGCCACCCCAATATTGCAAAGTTCTTTTTAAATCATTTTTAAGAATATCTTTACTATAATGTTCATTATCAGTTGGAAGATCAATAACAATATCTTTAAATAAATCATAAAGTATAATTCTTTTATCAAAGTTTATTATATAATACCATTCACATACCGGAGCATCAAAATTTAAAATCATATTAACAGGAACTTTACCCGCTGTAGCATTCACCGTAATTGTTCTTGGAGTTTCATCATTTTTATCTTTATTATATTGAGCATAGGCATTTTTTATTTTAATGGCTCCCGCATGCTTATCTAATAAATAAATAAAATGAGCGGCTTCATCATAGAATAGTCCCAAAGGTAAATCTTTATACCATTTTGGTAGTCTCCTTTTACGATTAGTAAATTGAACTTCTAAAATAGATTTTATTTCTCCATATTTATCTTCGACAATAATTTTATTTATTTTTTCCATTCCTGATGTATATTGAAAATTATGAACAACACTTAAAATAAGATTCTTTTCCTTAGCCAATTTTATTAATTCATCAGCCTCTTTCTTATTCATAGTCATGGGTTTTTCCACTAATACATCTTTTCCTAATAATAAAGCAACTTTAGCAAAAGGATAATGTTCATGAGGAGGAAGTCCCAGTAATACCGCATCAACTTTTTTAAACCACTCACAATTTCTTAATTTATCGATATCATTTTTAGGATCATTTATTAAAATACTATTAGGAATATGATATTTTTTATTGGTTCTATCTATATTTTCTTGATGAGTACTAATTACCCCGATGATATGAACATTTTTTAGTTTCTTTAAGGCTGGTATATGCCTTGTATTAGAAATATTCCCTGCTCCTACTATACATACATTAATCTCTTTCATTATTAACCTCCTTTAATAATTTTTGAGAAGTAATTTTCCAAGTAAAATTATTAATTATTCTTTTATGAATGTTTTCTTTATATTCTTTAATTTTAGAATTATTATCCAATAAGTATTTTAAATTATCCTTTAATGAATTAATATTTTCATCCATAATTAATCCCATGTCTTTAGAATTTATAACTTCTATTGTTCCTCCTCGATTAGTAGCAATAATAGCACATTTCATTAACCCAGCCTCCAAAATACTCGTTGGAAGTCCTTCGGGATACATCGAAGGATGAACAAATATGTCAAGATCATTACACAATTTTAAAACTTCATCATAGGAAAGAACTCCTAGAAAATGAATATTTTTATTATTATATTTTGTTTTATATTTTTCAATCTCTGGACCATTACCCGCAATAAATAATTCCATATTTTTATAATTTTTACTTAGTTCAGATACTGATTCTAATAACAAATCTACTCCTTTTTCTTTAATTATTCTTCCTATATAGCCAATATATATTTTATTTTTTTCTTTTTTAGAAAAGTAATGTTTATTTTTATAAGTATCATATATCTCATCAGATATTGAATTATATAAAACACCATCAGCAACAATTTTAAAATGCTTTAACCATTCATTACAACTTTTGGAAACACCATAAAATCTAACATTTTTCTTTTTAATTCTATTAGTCAAAAAATGTTCATATTTTGCCCCAAAAAAATCTAATATTTTATTATTAACGGTAAAATGGCTACTACCATGTTCAATTATTAAAGCTTTTTTATTATGATTGTTAGCTATTTTTACCCCTATTTGAGTAGTTAAGTAAAATCTTGTTTGGCATACATAAGCATCAAAGTTTAAGGACTTTATTTTATTAATAATTTCTCTATATTTTTTATTAGTTTTTATAATAGGATACCTATTTTTGAACGTTTTATATACAGGCAAACGATATATAATAATATTTTCTTTTTTTTCATATTCAGGATAATTGTTATCATTAGTTGTAACAATAGTTATTTGAGAATTGCTTTTAACCAATTCTTTAACTATTTCTTCGGTATATCTTTCAACTCCTCCTAAATGAGGAGGATAAAAAGCTGTAAAAATACATATCTTTTTCATTTGTTTATTAGCCTTTCTTCCCTAAATATTGAATTATAATATAACAAATAGTATATAAAACATTAATCATATATTTAATTGGTTTAATAATTCCTCCATGCATACTTTGACCAGTATCATTTAATTTCATTTTAACAGATACTTCTTCTATTTCATAACCATTAAGAAGCATTTCAATAATTAAATTAGCATCAGGAAATTCAGGATACTTACCTATCTTAGCATATCTTTCAATAACGGAGCGGTCAAGTAGTTGAAAACCACTGGTAGGATCGGTAATCTTTTTATGACAAAATATTTTAATGATTAAAGAAAATACTTTAGTGCCTATTTTCCTAAAGAAAGGATGCTTATAATCCGTTTTTTCTAAAAATCTTGAACCTATTACAATATTAGCATTAGTTTCTTCCATTCTTTGAAGTAATTTCTCAGCTTCACTAGCTAAATGTTGACCATCACCATCAAATTGAATAACATAATCATAATTATTTTCACAAGCATATTTTATTCCTGTTTGCATAGCCATTGCATAACCCATATTAAAGGGAACATTTAAACAAGGTACTCCTAAATTTTCAACAATTTCTTTCGTATTATCTTTGGAACAATCATTAATTATAACAATATCTGCCTTAGGCATATTTTTTTGGATATCTTTAACAACTTTTTCAATGTTTTTTTCCTCATTATAAGCTGGAATTACAAATAAATATTTCTTTTCCATTTTCTACTCCTTCTAAATAAAGCAATTAATTATGTTAATAATTATCGATAAATTAGAGTATAATACTACTAAAATAATAAGCCATCTATATTCTTTTAAATAGCCTTTAATATTTGTTAATAATACTAACAAAATTGTTAAAATTGGAATAAAATAGCGTCCTTGAATGCCGCGAATAACATTAGTTGTAAAATCATAATAATCAAAATAGAAAGCTACAAACATTAAGCCAAAGATTGCTAAAAATGTAAAAGTTAAAATTAGATTTTCCATCAAATTATTTTTTACTTCCTTATTTTCTTTATCTTCGATTATAAATGGCGTTAAAAATAAGAAAATAAGATATAAAGGACTAGATATTGATAACGATTTTACATCAAACCAGTTTTGCAAATTTCCAACCATACTCTCGATAAGCATTCCTCCGGTTTGCTCAAAAGTATTAAACAAAGTCATAATAAAAGTTAATGGATGCTTTAAAATAGATGATAATCCTAAACCAGAATAAACATAATAACTCGGATTCGAATAATTAGCATTACATAAACATAATAAATAAACTAATAATACATCAATAAAGAAAAATACAATGCTCCATTTTAATATAAATTTATAATTTTCTTTTTTACATAAAATAAATTGCAATAAAAATAAAGGTGCATAAATATATTTACATAAAGAAATAATTAATACTAAAATATTTAAAGCAATTAAATTTTTAGAAGATATATCCTCATCTTTATTTTTCAAAGATAAAAGATAACTTATGTAAAATATTGATAATGAATTTATTAATATATCAGCTGTTACAGCCGTAGCTTGCATTAAAACCATTGGATTTAAAAGGCAAGCAAAAATAATATACTTTCGATAAGGCATAATTTTAATAGCAAAATAGCCCATAATCAAATAAAATATAAAATTAAACAGTCGCGATAAATAAATCGTTTTGAAATAATTTAAAGATAGACTTTTAGCAATAAAAGTTCCAATATTAGAAATACTATAAGGCACAAAATTATTAGAAGCAGCAGTGGAATAAGTTTCTACCATATCTTTATAATCAGCTTTTATTTTAATAAATTCGCTTAATTGTTCATAAGTCTTAGTTTGAATTCCGTAATAAGTAGTAAAATTTTTAGGAACTTTAATGATAGCAACATTATCTTCTCCCTTTTTACTTACAAAATTGCCATTTATAATGTCATAACCTCTAAATAAATGATGATATTCATCAGGCTTATAACTAGGAAGTTGAAAAAATAAATATATCAAACCTAAAGGTATAGCCAAAAGTAAAAATAAATCTTCAATTTTTTTCTGTTTATAAAAACAATTTATTATTAATAATAATCCTATTATAGAAGTAATAATTATAATTATTAGATGTAAATTATGTCTATAATTTACATCTAATATGCTTTCAAACAAGCCATAACAGAAAAAGAGACTTAATAAGATTTGAATACCAATCCTAATTATTCCTAAATAATTTTCATTAAGTCTTTTTAGCATTTTAATCACCTAACTTTTCAGCTAACTCTTTAGCTTCAACCATACAATCTTCCATTGAACAATATGTCCAACTACCATATCTACCTAAGCTATACATTCCATTTTTAGCTAAATCTTTTCTTATATTTTTTATTTTTAAATTATTTTCAACATCAATATGAACATAGGCAGGATTCATAACTAAACTAATATAATCAACTAATTTAAAGCTTTTATCAATAATTCCAACTTTCTCTAAATTTTCTAAAGTTAATTTTAGTTGCTTATCTATTTCTTCTGTGGTTAAACTAGTATCTTTATTATAACCTATCTCAATATACATACTAAGTTTATCACTATCTAGTATATTATCATAAAAGCCTACCCGATAAAAATTAATATCTTTACTTGGATAGTATATCCAATTTTCTTTATTATATTTTGATTTTTTATCAAAGCCCAAATTAAATACTAATACCTTATTATAACTTAGTTTATCACTTAAACTTTGATATTCTTTATTATCGGTTAATTTTAAAAATTGATTAAAAGGAATAGTATTAATTAAATTTTTAAATTCAATAGTTTCATTATTACTAAGAAAAGCTTTCTTTTTAACTAAATCAATTTTTTTAACATAAGTATTATAAATAATATTTTCTTCTTTTATTTCTTTAAGTAAAATATCAATTATTACTTGAGCCCCTTTTTTCGGATATAAAAAAGTATCATTATAGGATTTTGTATGACTACTTTTCATATTATCAATTATAGCCTTTAAATCAGCATAAGGAAAAAACCTTCCCATTGCGTCAACATCTAATTTTTTTAAATCACAAGCATATAATTTTTCATTATAAGGCTTTAAAAATTTTTCAACTATAGACACGCCAAATTTTCCATATAACATATCTAAAAAATTATCATATTTTTCTTTTTCTTTTTTATTAAATAAATCATATAAACAATCGATAAATTCTTCTTTTGACAGTTCATGAATATTGGTTTGGAAAGGATAATGAATTAACTTACCATTATAATAAATATAAGTTTTTTTATCTTTTTTAACAAATTCATCTTCATCTAAACTAGCAATAAATTTTTTCTTAAATTCTTCTTCCTTAAAGTGGAAAAAATGGCCAGCATAATCCCAAACATAATCGCCTCTTATGAATGTTTTGCAATAACCTCCGGCTGAACTTTCTTTTTCCACAATTAAATAATCTGAAGAATTAATATAATTAGCATATGTTAAACCAGATATTCCAGCGCCGATAATAAGATTTTTTACTTTTTTCATTATTTCACCATTCTCTCTCTGGCTATTTTACTAATAAATTTATCAAAATTACTAGCAACTTTTACTGCTGAAAATAAAGAAGCATATTCAGTATTCGGCTCTTTAGAATAATTTTCATATAAAATCAAATATAAATAATTATATATTTCTTCTGCGCTATGTTCAACACATAAAGCATTATAATTTTTTAAAATATCCGCACTAATTCCATTTAACATTGTAATTGCCAAAATTTTAGATTTTGAACCCATATAATCAGCAAGTTTGGCTGCAAAGAAAATGTTTTCCGGAATAATATCAGCTAAATTAGCATCAATATGAATTAACCAATCTGTATACTTCATTATTTCTAAGCTTTTTAAATAACTAACATTTTTTTTAAGCTTAACTATTTCTATCAAATCATTATCTATAATATATAATTTTTCTTTATCACTTACATTACCATAAAAATTAAGTTCCATTTTATCTTTTAATTTAGGATCTTTATCCAAAAGTTTTTTTACTGCTACTAATAATAAATGAGGTGTTCTTATATCATCTAAATGACCAATGTAATTAAAAACTATCTTTTTATTTTCTTTCTTCTTACCAATAGGATACATACTCTCATCATAGCTATGAGGAATAATTATAGCCTTTTTATTAAATAATTCCTTATTATGATAATCTTTTAACATATAATCTTTTTCATATACACTATTGCAGATAAAATAATCACATTTTTTTAAAATATTTTCTTGTAAATCATTATTATTCTTTATTAATAATTTGTAACTTATCCGGCATCTTCTTTTATATAATAAAGATTTCAAAAATCTTTTTATTGATAAAAAATTTGATAGATTAGCCGTATAAGGATTCTCATCTTGCAACGCTATTAAAGAAAAAGGATTATTAGCAATTGGATCTCCAAATGAAGCAATCCATATAATATTATTTTTTATTTTTTTAATTTCTATTCCTATTTTATGAGATATTTCTGGCATAGAACGAGTCATAACAATATCATATTTATCCTGATTATCTCTAAAATAATTAATTGCTTCATTATAAAAATCATTTAATTCTTTAGCTTTAGAAGTAATTCTATTTATATTTTTATTTATGTTTTTAATATCTTCGTCTTTACCATAAGACCATAATTCATTATTACTTTGCATAAAAACATCATATTCATATTTTGAATTGTTTAATAGTTTATAAGTTACTAATCCCTCAGAGGAATTAATGGGTGGAAAATACCAACTAATGACTAATATTCTTTTCTTCATAATTTACTCCTATTTTTCTTTTAACTTCTATACCTAAAGCATACAATTTTTTATATATTTTATTAAAATGTTTTAAAAAAATAAAGTGGTTCATACGATAATATTTTATATATCCTAAAGAATTTAATTTTTCATATAAATACTCGGATTCATTCTTTAAATAATTTTCAAATTCTTTAATTTCTTTATAAGCTTTTCGATGATTAGTTTCATAATTACAATATATAGAATAATGCGTGTTTAACATATAGATTAAAATCATTTCAATATATTCTTTTTTAACCTTAGAATATTCTTCTCGATGCCTATTATAATATTCAATTAAATGTTTTATTACTTTTTTGTGTGATTCTTGATTTTTCACAAATGAAGCAATATTAACACTTTGCTCTGGACGACCTATATAATATCTATAAATATCTACATCATAATAAACAAAATTTTCAACATTTATAATTGGCTCAATATTATATTGCATATCTACATAAAAAGTTTTTTCTAATAAATGCATATTTGATTTTCTTAATACTTCTAATTTATATGTTGAAGTAGCCATAACAAAATATTCTCCATTTAATTTTTTTAAATCAAATGAATCAAAATCATAAATTTTATCTTCCTCTAATTCGGCATATTTATTTAAAATAGATTTTCCACTATAAATATGTTCTTGCTTGTAATTAGTTATAACTAAATCAGCATCTTCTTGAGTAAGTTTTTCCACAAATTTTAGAAAATCATGACAGTCAAACCAATCATCACTATCCAATACTTTAAAATATTTACCTTTAGCTTCTTTTATTCCAATATTTATAGTTGAGCCATGACCTCCATTTGCTTTTTCAATCAATCTAAGTGTTCCCTTATATTTTTTTTGATATTCTTTAATAATAGAAACTGAAGAATCGGTACTTCCATCACTAACTACAAGAATTTCTACTTTATCTAAAATATCTTTCAATAAAACACTATCTAAACATCTTTTGATATATTTTTCAGTATTATAAACTGGAATTAAAACTGTTAATACTTTTTGCATACTTCACCTCTAATTTTTAAGCTTCTTTATTTACATATTCAATATATTTATCACACACTTCTTTACCCCCAATGGCTTGAATTTCGCCATGTTCAATCCAGATTACTTTATCACATAATTTTTTGATTGATTCAATCGAATGAGAAACATATAAAACCGTGGTTCCGCCCGTAATCATGTTAAGCATTTTGGCTTCACTTTTGGCTTGGAAGGCTAAATCTCCCACGGATAAAATTTCGTCAACAATTAAGATTTCGGGTTCCACAATAGTGGCGACGCTAAAGGCGAGTCTCGCAATCATTCCTGAAGAGAAATTCTTAACCGGAACATCAAGAAAATCTTTAAGCTCAGAAAATTCCACAATTTCATTGAATTTTTCATCTAAGAAATTTTTAGAATAACCCATCACGGCCCCATTTAAATAAATGTTTTCCCTTGCCGTTAAATCCATATCAAAACCGGCTCCTAGTTCAATCATCGGACAAATTGTCCCATATGATTCAACTTTTCCTTTAGTCGGTTTCATAACCCCGGCCACAACTTTTAAAAGCGTTGATTTACCAGCCCCATTGCTTCCAATAAAACCTACAACTTCCCCTTTTTTAACCGAAAAATCAACATCTTTTAAAGCCCAAAATTCATTTTTCTTTTTTTCTTCTTTATGTTTCTTCCGCATTTTTGGATCAAATAGATTAACAAATCCTTGCTTCAAAGAAAATCCTTTATCGATTCCTAGATTAAAACGCATCGAAACATCTTTAACTTTTATCATTATATCTTTATCCATAATAACCTCACACATAATAGATAAATTTGTCTTGATACTTCTTAAAGACAAATATTCCAATTAGTAAAAATCCCACTGCAAATAAACCACAATAAAGCCAAACATTTAAACTTGGTACTTGATTATATAAAATAACATCTCGGGTAAAATAAATAAACCAATATAAAGGATTTAATTTAAAGATAAATTGGAGTTTTGCCGGAATCATTGCAAAATCATACATAATTGGTGTCATATACATCCATAGAGTAATCATTACCCCATAAATATAAAACATATCTCTTAAGAATACAGATATAGTAGCGAGAATAAAGCCCATGCCTACCGTAAATAAGAATAAGCACAAAAAAGCATACGGTAAAAGCAAATGATGAATGTTAATACCAGTTCCTGTTAATAAGATAATAGCATATAAAGGAATTAAAGTAAGTAAAAAGTTAATACCCACAAAAATACATTTAGATAAAGGAAATATATATTTCGGAATATAAACTTTATTAATTAAAGAGAAATTACCCACTACACTACTCATGGCTAAGTTTGAAGCCTCACTATAATAGTTAAAGATAATAAGACCACTCATTAAATAAACTAAATAATTAACATCAGGCATACTAAATTTAAACATATTGGAAAATACTAAAGCCATAACAGTCATCGTTAAAACGGGATAAAGTAAACTCCATAAAACTCCTAAAACGCTTCTTTTATATTTAACTTTAAAATCTCTTGATACTAACTCATAGAGTAAAAATTTATACTTTTTAATACTATAAATTATATTTTTCATAAATTTCTTCCTATCTATTTATCATTATACCAAAAATTAAACAGTAATACTAGAAAACCAAATTTGATTAAACCAAATAATTCTTTAAATCTCTTTGGTTCTTTAAACATTCGATAAAGCCATTCTATTTTTAATATTCTAAAAATCTTTGGCGCTCTTTTTAAATTACCACTTAAAACATCAAAAGAACCTCCCACAGGCATAATGATTTTAATATTTTTAAAATAATCTTGATTACTAATTATAAATTCTTCTTGCAAAGGACTACCTAAAGCTACCAATAAAATATCGGGTTTACTTTGAACTATTTTTTTCATGTCTTCTTCCTTATTCTTATTATAACCATTTTGGTAACCAATTATTTTAATTTGCGGGTATTTATTCTCTAAATACTTCTTTGTCCCTTTAACACTTTCTTCTTTGGCCCCATATAAATAAATGGTATATTTATTATTAATACTTTCCTTACATATATCTTCCATTAAATCAATCCCCGGAACAGGACTTTTAATACTATTACTTGATAACATCGAGGCAAGAGCAATCCCATTACCATCCGGAATATTATATTTACCCTTATTAATTTCCTTTTTTATTTCTTTATTATGTAAGAAATTATTAATAATAAGAGGATTAATATTATAGATTATCGTTAATTTTTTTTCTTTAAAAATACCTTTTAAGATTTCTTCTTTATTTTTAGTTGTTACTTTAAATCCTAAATAATATTCGTTATCTTCCTTTTTTTCTTGTTTGTACAATCTACTTAAAAGATAACCAATTACCAAAGATATCGGAATAATCGTACTTATAGCATTTAAAATATTTCCGGTAAAATAGGTACTTAATAAAAAGTAAAGAATACTAAATAAAAGCATCATATTTTCATAATTAAAATATCTTTTTAAATTAAATAAACATTTAAAACCCATTAACATTAAAAGAAAAACATTAACACCTAAGAGGATTATAACTCCTAGAATTCCTAAAGCATAATATTGCATTACATAATCGGATTCAATATTAAAAACATGCATTACTCTATCATACCCAATTCCAAAGATTATATCTGATGAGTGATTATTTAACTCTTCAACTCTTTCAATTATTTTTCTTTCTAAAAATCTGGTATCATTAATTTTAACGCCTAGGGTTAAATAATTTTCATAAAACTCCCGGTCATTTTCTAAAGGATAATAGTTATTATAAAAGTCACTATCAATATTAAAATAACCTAAATATTTTTTAAACTCTGCATCATTTAATTCCTTTTTCCCAATATTATCTAACTCTTTAAATTCTTCTTCCTCTTTACTCGTTTCCTTTTCACTAAATAAAGTATCATAATAGCTGTTTCTTGATAGTAAAGGACAAACACGATAAAGGATAATACTTAATATTAAAAACAAAACTAAGGATAAGGTATACATTTTGGAAAAAGGATCTCTTATTATGGCTATCACTAAATAAACAATTAAAGCCACAATTAAAATAATAAATACTGAATAAGTAGAGACTCTTGTTCCTAACATAAATAAAGATGCGATTGTTAAAATAATCGTGATAATTTTCGAAATTGTTACCTTCTCTTTTAAATTAACAAGCATTAACGGTAAATACAAAATAAAGATGGCGGCGATTTGATTAGTAAGATGGAAATACCCTTTCGTAGAAGCCGAAGCAAAAGGGACACTTCCTTTAAACCAATCAAATATATTATATTTGGGATGCAGAAAATCATAAGAAGTATAACCAATTTTTAAAATATTAGATATAACAATAATAAAAGCCATGATAAAAGAAGCTAAATAAATTAAATTATAAAATTTCTTTTTATCTATTTGTAATTTATAAACAATATAAATGATTAAAACATTCATACTCATTTTAAGAAAATATAAAATTTCATTTAAATTATTAATTTCTTTAATAAAAGGTACATTAAAATGATTAACATTAACAATATGTAAAATAAGATAGAATGAAAGAGCTAAAAAATACGCAATTAAAATTTTTCTTTCCTTTGGAGAGGCATAAAAAATAAAGATAATTAAAAATAAAAAACTAATAATTAAAACTCTAATTAAAGTGGAAACGCTATTATAAAAAAAATGAAAATCCAAAACTAAAGATAACAAATAAAAAACAAAAACATAATTAGTAAGCATTTCTTTGGAAAAAAAATTTTTTAATTTTTGCATAAATAACCTCGGTTTTTCTATTTATTTTATTATATCTTAAATAGTACGAAAAAGAAAGTTACTTCTTCTTTTTATGATCATATAAAATATCTGTTTTTAAAACGACAAATAAAACTAATAGCATAGCGACTAAATATAAGACTATAACATCCCGACTATCTCCAACAACATAAAGGATTGAAATGACAGAGAAAATAATGGTTACTAAATAAATTATTAAAATACTCACCCGTGGGGAAAATTTTAATTTTAAAAGTTGATGATGGAAGTGTTCTTTATCGGCTTCCGCAATACTTTTATGTTTTATAAGTCGTCTTAAAATAGCAAAGACGGTATCAAAAACCGGAATAGCTAGAATAGTAATTGGAATAACTAAAGATGTAATAGTTGCTACTTTATAACCTAAAAGAGCAATGATAGCAATAATAAAGCCTAAGAAAACACTGCCGGAATCTCCGATAAATATTTTAGCAGGAGGAAAATTATAAACTAAAAAGCCTAAAGTAGCCCCCAGCATAATTAAAGAAAGGACAATATCTAAACCTCCTAAACGATTTAAAATTAGAGCAATTACCGCAATCGTTAAAAAATAAATGGAACTCACCCCACTAGATAAGCCATCCATACCATCAATAAAATTAATCGCATTTGAGATTGCTAAAATAAAGAAAGTGGATAAAAAATAACTCATAAAAAGATTAAGTTCAATTCTTAAACCTAAAAAAGTTATCTCCGTAAAATAAACATGGCCATAAATAACAACGATTAAAGCGGCGATAACTTGGACAATAAATTTATATAAAGCTCGAATTGGTTTAATGTCATCAAAAATTCCTACTAAAACAATTAAAAATGAACCGATTAAAATCGATAACATTTGCGTTGTAACTTCCCCATATAAAATATAACCTAAAAGAAAAGAACCAAAAACGGCTAAACCGCCAAGACGAGGAATAGGAACTTTATGAATTTTTCTTTCATTAGGAATATCCATGGCACCCACATGATTAGCTAATTTTTTAGAAACAGGTACCAAAAGGAAACTTGTTAAAAAAGTTACGACCACAATTTCAATTATATTATGTCCATTAACCATCCAATTCATTTAAAACACCTAGCATTATTATAAACGATAACCAATGAAAAAGAAAGATTATCTCTTTTTTATTATTTTCATTATATTATTAGGATAATCTTTCTTTTAGTTTTTATGTATTAATTATTTCTTCTTATGTTTTTTCTTCCGATCACTTTCAAAAAGATAATAAGTTTCGGTTTCATCGCTATTATCTTCAGTTAATTCTTTTATCTCATTAACATCAATTTTAGAAGTTTCTTTCTTCTCTTCTTTGACTTTAACTTCTTTTGCAGGTTTTTCTTTCTTCTTTTTGACCTCTTCTTTTTTTACTTCTTCAGTTATTGGTTCTTTTAAAAGTTCTTTTTTATTCTTTTTATTTTTTAGACTTAACTTAATTATGCAAATAATCGCTAATAATAAACCAATACCAAAAGCCACAATCACATATAAATATGTTTTATTAGTATTAATTAAATCTTCAACTTGATCATTATTATATAGAGCAAAAGTATTATTTAAAGCATCATATAGATAAAAATCTTTTTTACCAGTCGCGACATTTAAACCATAAACAACATAATAATTATCTTTTTGCTCATAAATATTGGTGGCGTAAGATTCACCATCAATCATGGATGTAGCCTTACTTAAACCAGGTAATTCTTTATCATAATCTAAAATAACAATTTTTAAACTAGTTCCTGTTACTTCATTGTATTTAGTATACTTACCTTTTTCATAAATAAAACTTTCGACCGTTCCATCATCTTTTTTAAGACCCACTAAATTATAATTTATCTTTTCATTATAACAACTAGGGACTTTGAATCCTTCAATTTCAACTTCACTTTCTTCATAAAGTTCGGGACAAACATAATTACTTCTTAATTTAATAACTGTATAATGTTCTTTATCAACCGTTACATTAATCGGATTAGCATCAACAACTTCGACTACTAAGTTGTAAGTTTTTTCACTACCATTCTCCGCTCTTACAACAATACTTAAATTATTTGAGCCTTCTGTTACTTCCACACTACCGGCTCCACTAATTGATGATTTACTATCATTTGGAGTAGCAATAACATTAACACTAGTTGTTCCTTCGGGAACTGTAACACTATAATTTAAGTTATCTTTCGAAAAGGCTGGACTTATTTCATAGCCTTCAACACTTAAATCTTTTAAATCATTATCTTTTGAATAACTAGCCTCAAGTTCTTCTTGCGTAATTATTTTTAAAGACTTACTACTGCTAGTTAAACTTATTTCACTAAAATCTTGAAAAGCATACGCTTCATACATATCTACAGATACTTTAGTAGAACCAGTTTTTAGAGCCTTAAAAGTAAAAGTATATTTTTTGCTTTTGACACCTGATTTGGAAACATCAACCATCTTTGTTCCCCCAGCTTCCGCCGAAGAAGATGTCAGTTGTAAGAATTTTTTGTCATAATCAAGTTGCATTTCCCAACTGCCTATTGCTGTACTACTTGATAAATTAACAGTTACCGTTACTTTATTATTAACTACTACTGTACTAGTACCAGTTACACTAACTGTTCCACTTGCAGCATTTACCATAGCTGGTAAAACTACTAAAGCTAAGAAAAAACTAACAATAAATTTTATTTTTTTCATTTTGTTACGACCTTTCTAATTATTTATTTGATATGTTCCTAAAATACTTTTTTGCACTTGTAATAAATCTAAGGCATTAATTTCGCCATCACCGGAAGTATCACCCGCTGTATCATAAACACCACTTAAAGTGTATGTTCCTAAAATCTTTTTTTGCACTTGTAATAAGTCTAAGGCATTAACCTCGCCATCACCTGAGGTATCCCCTTTAACAATTGCTGTTAATGTTTCATTAGTATTAGCATTTTTGATGGTAATTTTATAACCAGTTCCAATATTTCCATCAGTTACCACATTACCACTTGCATTTTTAACTTGCACCGTGTTACTTCCGGCAATACTTTCGATTGTCCCTTTTAACTCACTAATACTTGTATTTGCACTTATTCCGGAAATAGTTTCGCCAGAATAACGATATCCACTACTGGTAACAATTGTACTAACCGCTAATTTAGATGGATCAGTAGTCTCATTAGAATCAACGGCTCCATTACTTTGATGGAAAGAATTATTATTCATATTATTATAAACGGGAATATAAAAGACAAAAGGACTATTTATAAGACCAGCACTATTATAAGTTTTATAAGAAGACTTCGCTTCTTCGGATGGAGAACTAAGATTGGTCATATATTGATGACCATATAATTTATTACTTTCAGTTGGCACAACATTAAATTTTTGTAAGTAGATTGTATATTGGCCTTTAGCAATATAATTTTTGGAAATTTGTCCGGCTCCACCCTTAATGGCTTCATACAAACCATACCAATTATTATTTTTAGCATAAGTTAAACCACAAATGGTTGCTCCACTACTTGTTGCACAACTATCACTAACACCAAAATTGTAAAAATTGTAATAACCTTCATAACCTGGATAAACACCACTATATAAATTATATAAAGATTCTTTAGACCCTAGTTCTTGTAAAACTCTTGAAGCAATATGAACGGGACTAACATCTAATTCCCGACCAACATCATTCATAACATTACCTAAATTAGTTCCTCTTTCAAAGTGGTATTTATAGAAGGCCGCATGGTCAATTAAATCAGAAGCTGCAGCTGCATAAGAAGATGAAAGACCATTATCATATTTTAAATATTCAAATTGAAAAACATAACTATCGGAAAGCCAGTTCCGAGGGTCCATATAATAAGCTACTGCACTAGCTGAAGCCGGATACCAAGTTTTAGAATAAGGGTTTTTACAAGATGTATCAATATTAGCAGGATCACTACTAGCCACATAACTTTCACCACAAGCACTTTCTTTATTAACTGCCGTTACCCAATCAAGACCAGTTTGAATTGATTTAAATTGCCAATTAGGATGGTCTTGTTGCATTTGACAAAGTCCTGGCCAATAAGTAGAAGGAAAACCCGCATTTTGCATATTAATTTCACAACTACTAGTAGCATTTTCATTAAATACTAAAGTGGAAACTGAAACATAATCACCACAAACATAGCCTGTAGCGCTTCCTTCATAATAAAGTCTATACCAACCTGTACTACATCCTTTTTCACTTGGATGTTTAGTATTATCAACTAATGTATATTCACTATTTTTACTTAATGTTTTAATACTGGAATAATTAGTTCCGGGGCCACTTCGTAAATTTACCCCCGTTCCAGTAATCTTACCTCGATAAGTATCTGCATAACAAACACTTATATTTAGGATAATGAAAAAAATAGTTAAAAAAAACATTTTTGAAAATTTATTATGCATACTACCTACTCTCCTTACCTAATTTTATCATATTTTAGGCCTCTTTTTCATAACATATATAAATTTGTGTCAAATATTTTCAATTATTTGACATTTTCCATCTATTAATTTTTAATAACATATATTATAATACTTATTTGAAAGGAATGAGTAGGATGCATAAAACTTTTGACCCGATTGATATATTTTTTATAGTTATCATTTTAATTTATTTTGTAGTGTTATTTATTTTTATTGCAATATTTATAAATAAATATACTAATCTTGATAAACCGGCTAAAGTAAATGAATCTAAAATTAAAAAAGAAATTAAAAAAACTACTCATCAAGCTAAAAAGCAAAAAACTAATAAAAAGACTAAAGAATTACCAAAACCAGAAGTTAAGAAACCTACTACTAAACCGAAAAAGAAAACTAATAGTAAAAGACCAAATAAAACTAAAAGTAAAAGTAATCCTAATACTCGAAAAAGAAATTATAAAGCCAATATTTCTTATGTTAAAAATAATCCCAAGAAAAAAGGTACTCAAAAGTAAGTACCTTTTTACACTCTCTTTTAATATTTTAATCTATATCATAATTATAAACCCCATGAATTTTTAATAAATCATTTTCTGTGGGTTGTTCTACTACATATTTATCATTTTCTTTAGTTACCGTAAATACTATCGTATAATCTACCCTTTGGGTAGTATTTTTCATTTTATCTAATTTATAATCCAAGTATTTATCTTTATCATATGTTCCATTATCTTTATTAAATTCATCCGGATTATTTTCTAAATAAATACTCGCATCTTCTTGGGCTTTATATAAATCATACACCGTTATTTTAACAGTAATATAATCTAAATCATTATCATATTCTTCTTCTATTATTTCATAACTTAAATCTTTATATTGTTTCTTTAAAATATCTCGATATTTTTCTTTTTGTTTTTCGTTTAAATCTTCACTTTCCACTACTTCCTCTAAATCCACTAAAACTTCACTATCTAAAGTTTTATATTTTTTAAGATAACCTTCGACAGCTCCTCTCGCACTATTTTCACCACAACCAGCAAGAAATAAGACAATTAATATTAGGGAACAAATTTTTTTCAAATTAAATCACATCCTAGTTTTATATTGCCTAAAAATATTTTTTTTATACGTTGTTATAAGATAATTTAATTAACTCATAAATATTATATTCTTTTTCCGTTAATTTTCCTTCTAATTTTTTAAGCATTTCTTCATACATTTCCTCTGGATTATTCTTTAATTTAGAAAACCATTCTAAATAGATATATTTAAGTTTACTATAATTTTTACTTTGATACATATTATCAATTTCTAATCTTAAAATCTTTTTAACTTTCGCTTCTTGTCTCGTTTCTTTTACTACTTCATCACTATCTATAACTTTATAATCTATTTTTTCTAAACTAACATTATAAGTAAATTCATTAATATTTAATTCGTCTTCTAAAGTAAGACTACTTTTATTTAAAGTATACCCTGCATCATCAAATTCTATTGCCAAACTATTTTTGCCATCACTAAAAATAGCAGTATATTTTAAATAATTATTTTGTTTTAATTTGGTTTTATTTTCTATTGCACTCAAAAATTCTTTTTCAACTTTAATTTTCTTTTGTCTTAAATCTTCAAATGCCTTAGCACTTACATGAAGAAGCGGAATCTTTTTAACATAATCTAAAGCATCATTTTCATCCCATTCATAAAACATACAATATCTTTCTTGAAAATTTAATAATACATCATAATAATAGTCCATTACTTGGCCCCTTTCTTCTTTTCTTAAGCAAGATTACTAACAGAATAAAACCCACAAAAAACAAATCAGAATAAATACTTCTAATAATAAAATAGACAAATTCTAAAAAACTATACCCAATAAATAATAAATTTAAATCTAAAATGATAAAAAATAAACCAATTACCATTAAGATAAAACTAACTATAAATAAACCAATGCTTAACATACTATCTCTATTATTTTATTTATAAATTAAAGAAATTATTATATAATTATAATAGGTGATCAAAATGGAGTATATAAAATATATAATTTTAGGAATTATTCAAGGTATCACAGAACCACTACCGATATCTTCTAGTGGACACATTTTTTTATTTAAAAATTTATTCAATACTGAAATGTTTAATACCTTTAATTTTGAAATAATTTCTAATTTTGCTTCCTTTTTAGCTATTCTATTTATTTTTAGAAAAGATATTGTCAAATTAATTCAAGATTTCTTTGGCTTTATTTTTAACAAAAAAGAAAGAAAGAATTATAAAGATGGATTTATGTATATCATGAAAATGATTGTTAGTACAATTCCTGTTGGAATTGCTGGACTACTTTTAAATGATTATTTAGAAGCCCATTTTACTAGTCTTCATATTTTAGGTTTTGCTTTCTTATTCACTGCTTTAATGCTTTATATAGTTAGGAATATTAAAGGGGAAAAAGGAAGTAAAGACATTACTTTTAAAGATGCCATTATCATTGGTTTATTTGAAGCCATTACGATTATTCCCGGAATAAGTAGAAGTGGTACCGTTTTAGTGGCTTGTCTTTTATGTAAACTAAAAAGAGAAGATGCTCTAAAATATACTTTTATGTTATACTTTCCAGTTAGTCTTGGAACCATGTTATTAAAAGTTCCTGATTTAATGGAAACCTCTACTACTTTGCTTCTTCCTTATTTAGGAGGATTCATCGCGGCTTTAATAGTTACTTATTTTTCTTATCAATGGCTTAGTAATATTGTTAAAAAAGGCAAGTTATGGCATTTCTCAATCTACTGCTTATGTTTAGCTTTATTTATCTTCATTTGGTTTAGATAATATTGCTATTCTATCTTAATATATGTTATAATCATTTTAGGAGACGAGAAATCGTTGCCTACGGTTATTGGCTACCTAATATGAATGTTCATCCATATTAAGGTAGTTTTTTTATTTCTTGGCCGTGGCTTTAAAATAAAAATTATTACTCTTAAAATTCCGAAGATATTTAATTTTATCAAAAATGCTTTTTTCAATTAATTTTGACTACATCGTTTTTGAGGTAATAGATTATATTATCTTTGACGATCACACTGAAAAATGATATAATTTCGGTGTGATCGTCAAAGAAGAAAAGGAGTTAACATGAAAAACGAAGGAAAAATTAATTATAAAATTAATAGTAATGTTCTTAAAAATTATGTAGAAACTATTAATTCAATAAAAGAACCCATGAATCAAATTAAAAAACAACTTAATCAATTGTCAAAACCAATGAAAGAAGAACTAAACAACATTAACACTATGTCTAAGGCAATAAAGGAACTAACAATAAAATTTCCAAATGAACAATCCAAGATATTTATTGATACTATAAAACAAATAATGAATACCAATAATGGAATGCTTTCCACAAGAATGATAGAACCACTAAATATAAATAGACAATATCTATCAATTATGGAAAAAAATAACGATATTGAAAGAATTTCAAGAGGTATTTATCTTTCCCCAAGTGCTTTTGAAGATAGTTATTTTGCTTTTCAACAAAAATACAAAAAAACTATTTTTTCACATATGAATGCTCTATATTTTTATGACATGACAGAAGAATTTCCATATAACTATACAGTAACTGTTCCCCAAAATTATCATGTTAATACAATAAATGAAAAATGTGATGTTTTTTATGTATCAGATGATATATATGAAATCGGTATTACGGAAGTTGAAACACCAAATGGAAATAAAGTTAGAGCTTATGATAAGGAAAGATGCATTTGCGATATTATAAGATCAAAAGGTAGAATGGATCCTGAACAAGTAAAATATGCCATTAGAGAATATCTTAAAAGAAAGGACAAAGATCTGGTTAAACTTTCAAAATATGCTAAAAAGTTGGGCATCCAAGAAAAAGTTATGGATTTTGTGAGTATGATGTACTGAATAGTATGCAAAAAATTAAAAAACATTATTTGTAAATTACATAAATAATTTCATTTTATAATAATTAAACTATCATCATCTTTTTTATCTTTTCGATAAATAATATAGATAAGTAATGCTGAACTGATTAACATTAAGATAAAGGTAATAATAAGAATAATAATTATTATCTTTTTTATTTGGCTATTAATAGATACAGAAAAATTATAAAAGTTTAAAATCCAATTTAAAACAAAACTAGAACAAGTAAGTAAAAAAGAAATTAAAAAAATTATTATCATAATAAAAGTAAGATTTTCATTTATTTTCTTATTGTCTTTAATTTTATATAATTTTTTTATTTCTTTATTCATTTAAGATCACCTTTTATTTGTTTAAATTATAACACATAATAGCATTTATTATAACTCAAAATAGCAATTTTTACATATTATATGTCTTGAATGGGAAAATTATAATGGGTGGACGAAATGATAGACTTTTCAAGATTAAAAGAAATAAGAGAAGATAATGACATAAGTCAAAAAGAAATGGCTGCTATTTTGGGCATTAATCGCTCTCGTTATTCATTATGGGAATTAGGCATCAATATTATTCCTTTAAATTATTTAGTTTCATTTGCTGATTATTTTAATGTTAGTTTAGAATATGCTTTAAATCTAAATAATAATAGAAATAATAAAAATTTAATAAAAGGCTTAAATTTAAACATTTTAGGAAACAATATTAAAACTTTAAGAATTAAAAATAAATTATCTGAACAAGAATTAGCCAAGAAAATTAAAGTATCTCAAGCTTGTATTAATAAATATGAAAAAGGAAATATTTTAATTTCTTTATCTAATCTATATACTTTATCTAAAGAATTTAATGTCTCTTTAAGTAAATTATGCGGCAAGGCAAAATAAAAATCCACGCCTAAAAGACGTGGTTTTTCGCTAAGGCCTATAAGGCCGGTTACTGGCGGCCTCCATTTGGA
>CANRJV010000014.1 GCA_947631045.1 uncultured Bacilli bacterium | reverse complement strand
GCCGTATACGAGAACCGTATGTACGGTGGTGTGAGAGGGACGAAATAATTTAATTATTTCTCTCTACTCAATTGTTTAAAAAATAAACACCAATAGTTAAATAAGTTGCATAAATGAGCCATAAAAGATAAGGAATATTTAAATAAAAAGATGGCTTATACTTTTGATAGAATAAATAAAGTAAATAAATTACTAATCCCAAAAGGAGAATAGTCCATAAAATAGTAAATAAACGCCATTTTAGAACAAAGAAGAATATACTCCAAAGAAGGTTAACTACTAATTGACTGTAATAAATAATACTTTCGTCATCATCGGGATTATTACTTTTTTTAAAAAGAAAGTAAGATATTCCCATTAGAAGATATAAGATACTCCAAGCAATAGGGAAGATATACCCCGGTGGTGATAAAGGTGGTTTAAGTAATGGTCCATAATCTAGGGAAGAAGAAATAATTAAGCCAACGATTGACCCTAATAAAAGGGGAAAGAATAAATAAAAAATATTTCGAAAAAATTCTTTTTGCAAATATATCACCTAATATATATTATTTTCAGATGATAAAAATATGCTAGATTAATTTTTTATAATATTTCCAAGCCAATAGTCTAAAAACAGAATGATTTAATTCCTCTTCACTAATTAAATTATTATTAATGCCATTTAAAATATTATTATAACTTTCTTCATAGTTAGAAGTAATTAATAAGTCATTTCCTGCCAGTAAGGCTTTAACCTCTTTATTAGGAATATTTTTTAACGCTCCCATATTTAAATCATCTGTAATAATAATACCAGTAAATTCTAAATCTTGTCGTAAAATATCATGAACTTTTTTGGATAGAGAAGCGGGATTTTCGGAATCGATACTCATAACAATGTTATGACTATTCATTATGGCTTCGGCTCCTACTTTTATGCCTGCTTCAAAAGGTGGTAAATCATATTTAACTATGTCTTCATAACTTTTATAGTCTTCACTAGCTCCTTTATGAGTATCAGCATTATTGCCATATCCCGAAAAATGTTTCAAAGTGTATGAAACGCCTGTGTTTTTACTAGTTTCAATAACGGCTTCCGCATATTTAGATACTTCTTCCGTTGGAAGGCCTAAAGTTCTTTTGTAAATATAATCATTCTTATCAGTAGAAACATCAACAACCGGAGCTAAATTTAAATTTAAACCTAATTCTTTTAAAATTTGGGATTTATACTTAACATCTTCTTGAATTTTTTCTAGTCCCCCTTCTTGATATAATTCTTGAGGAGATTTAAAGGGAGATTCAACTAAGTTTTTATTATGACTAATTCTAGTTACAGTGCCACCCTCTTCATCTACCGCCGTTAAAACGGGAATTTTGGAAGCTGTTTGTAATTCCGTAATCATATTTAGAACTTCTTCTTTAGTTTTATCTTTAAAATCTTTTTCAAAGAAGATAAATCCACCGAATTGGTATTTCTCTTGAAGTTCAACATTGTTTTTATTTTGATAATGAACAAGTAAAACTTGGCTAATTTTTTCACTTAAAGACATTTCTTGTAATTTTTGATAAGCATCATAATAAAATTCTTTAAAAATTCCCTTATCTAACCAAGAAGAAGGTATGGAAGATGCTTCAAGAACTTTATAATTAAGAACCTCTTCTGTATTACTTAAAAAAGTTAAATCTACTTTCGTTCCAATGTCTTCTTTAATATTTTCGAAAGCATATCTTTTATTTTGGCTATCTTTAATAATCGTTTTCGTATCTTCTTTATTTACAATAACACCCGAAATAGTAACGATTTTATCACTTTTAAATTGAGCTTTATGACTATTTAAAGCCAAAATAATAATGGCTATTAAAAAAATTCCTAATATTAAACTATATATTGTTTTTTTCATGTATTTTCACCTAAGTATTTCTATTATAACACGTATTTAAGAAAAAAATGCTTGTAAAATAAGAAAAAATGTGTTAAAGTAATAAGCAACTCAAAAAGGGGGATTAAAATTATGGGAAAATTTAGAAAAATAAGTGATGAAGAATCTTTAAAATGCTTAAGAGTTTACCGGGCTACTGGTGATACTAGTGCTTATGACATGCTTATTATTTGTAATATGTGGCGCGTAAGAAAGATTGCTAAAGAATTCTTAGGTTTAGGTCTTCCTATCACTGATTTAATATCAGCTGGTAATCTAGGCTTAATCGAAGCCATTAATACATGTGATTTAGAAAATGTAACCGATAATTCATTTGGACCAATAATTGATATAACAATTAAAAATTATATGACTGATGAATTACAACGTTATGGTCAAAAGAAATGGCTAAGTAGTTTAAGTTCCATAATTGACTTAAATGAAACAGAAAGAGCTAGTTTAATTACTTCTGGTATTTTATTTGAAGACGAAGTAGAGCCTAGTACTGATTTACATAGATAGTTTATTTCAAAGAAAAAGAAGACCTCTTTTTCTTTTTTTAGGTCTTCTTTCTAGAATTAATTATATCTTTTATTTAATACTGCTACGCCTAAAATACTTAATAAAGAAATAATAAAAGTACTTTCAAAAGCGGCAATATTATCTAATGTATTTGGTGTTCCTAAATCAAAAATTTCATTCATTTCTATTAAAGTTAATTCATCACCAGAATGGATTAATTCAGTTTCACCATCTACGGTCATAACAGCATCATCACTATCATTTGGAACCCATAGAGTAGGATGATCGTCGTTTTCGGTAGTATTAACTATATCAGCATCATTTAAAGTTAATTTATTCGTTTCAGTAACATTGGCTCCTTGACCAAGTTCAATTCCTCCAAAGCCATTTCCTGAAACATCAATTGTTCCCACAAAAGTTACATCAGAACCATTTATAAGAAGGCCGGCATTACCACCAGTTAATTTAATATTTTTTAAAGTACCAGTAGTTTTATAGAATTGTAGAACATAAATTCCTGCCCAAACTGTATTATCTTTACCGCCTTCTGCACCAAAAGTTCCTACATATTTAATCATGTGATTAGCGCCATCAATAGTTACACTTCTTGTTATATTGATTTTTTCCGTTGTTTCAATATCTTCCCCTAAAATAATGGTATCGATATCATTATTTTGTAATGCACTTTTTAATTCTGCTTGATTTTTAACTGTATAACTTTCGGCATGGACATTCATAATTGGCATTAAAACTATTGCTATTAAAAATAATGCTAGTCCTAAGTATAATTTTTTGTTCATTTGTTATCCTCCTTCCATACTACTATTTTTTCCCTCTCTTTGTTTTTTTATACTTTTCACCTTATCTTAAAAATGCCCATATTTAGGGCTAAAAATGAAGATACCATAAATTGTCAAATTGGGAAAAAGGTATTATAATAATTTATATGGAAAGAGATTTAAGTTATTTATTAAATAGACCTATCGCCCATCGTGGATTACATAATCAAGATAAAGAAATATTTGAAAATACTTTATCATCTTTTAAGAGCGCTTTAGATAATGATTATCTTATTGAACTAGATGTTCATTTGACTAAGGATAATAAGGTAGTGGTTATCCATGACGATAATTTAAAAAGACTATTTAATATTGATAAAAAAATTAAAAATTTAACTTTAGAAGAATTAAAAAATTATAAATTTCCGCATACTGAAGACACTATTCCCGCATTTAGCGAAGTCTTAGATTTAGTTAAAGGAAAAGTACCTATTATAATTGAATTAAAATATGATGCAAGAGTAGGCAAATTGGAAAAAGAAGTAATAACTCTTTTACAAAATTATTCAGGCTTAGTGGCGGTTAAAAGTTTTCGAGCGAAATCAATTAGATATTTTAAAAAACATGCTCCCGAGGTTATAAGAGGGCAATTACTTTCAGATAACCGTAATGTTTTTTATACCTTATTCTTTTATTTAAGAATTTTTTATGGTAAATTTTCTAAGCCAGATTTTTATTCTTGTCATTTAAAAATAATTAAGCATCCGAAAATTTGTCAATTAAGAGAAAACCATCTTATTTTAGGATGGACAATAAAAAATAAAAATGATATAAAATATGCAAAGGAATATTGTGATAATTATATTTTTGAAGAAGAAATTTTTGGAGGTAAAAAATGTTGAACTTAGAAAATAAAATTGTGGTTATTACTGGGGGAACAAGGGGAATAGGCTTAGAAGTAGTAAGATCTTTTGCCAAAGAAAAAGCGAAAGTTATTTTATTTGGTTCAAAAAAAGAGTCAGTAGATAAATCCTTAGCTACTTTAAATGAAGAAGGTCTTAAGGCAGAAGGATACTTTCCTAATTTAAATAGTTATGAAGAAATAGAAGAAGTTATTAAAAAAGTAATTACCAAATATGGTCAAATAGATGTCTTAATTAACAATGCGGGAATTTCCGCGAATAAAAAAATTGAAGATACTACTAGTGAAGACTTTGAAAGCATTATGAGTTTAAATGTTAATGCGATGTTTAATGTTACGAAAGCCGTTGTGCCTTATATGAAAGAAAAAAAAGAAGGAGTTATTTTAAATACTAGTTCCATGGTTAGTATTTATGGCCAACCTTCAGGAGTTGGGTATCCGGCATCAAAGTTTGCTGTTAATGGTTTAACGAAATCATTAGCAAGAGAATTAGCACCCTTTAATATAAGAGTAAATGCGGTTGCTCCAGGAATTATTAATACGGATATGGTTGCCAGTTTACCAAAGGAAATGATTGAACCTTTAATTAAAACCATTCCTTTAGGAAGAATTGGCGAACCTAAAGATATTGCGAATGCCTTTCTATTCTTAGCTAGTCCCATGGCTAGTTATATCACCGGTATTATTTTACAAGTCGATGGGGCTGCGAGAAACTAATTTTTATTTATAAACATAGGTAATAATGCCTATGTTTTTTTGATGTAACAAATTTTTTTCAAAAACTTGACTCCGGGGGGGGGTGTTATATAATAAGCATATAAGATGTAGATAGTAAGAAGTATTTATGTAGTTATTAACATAAATTATTTTTTGTTTGATATTGGTATTCAGTATTATAAACAAGGAGAAAAGGTATGGAAGAAAAGTTAAAGAATAAAAAAGTAATAATTGTTAGTTTGATATCAATAATAATATTTTTAATTTTATTGTTAACTTTAAAAGACTCCTATGCTTATTATGGTGGTAGTAATGAATTACCAATAATAGAAGCTACAATAGGAAAATTAAAACCCACAATAGATAAAGTATATATTGAAGATGAAAATAAACAATACACCAATAATCCAAATCCAAGTGTCACAATAGAATGGACTGATGATAATATAACTGAATATTGTGTAACAACTGAAAGTACATGTACTGATTTTAAAAACATCCAAGAGCCAAATAATAAAAGTATAACTGTAACCAACCAAATAACGTTAAATAGTGAAACAAACCATACAGTAAATGCTTATATAAAAAATAAGTATGGATATATATCAGAAGTTAAAAGTAGTAGTATAACATTAGATACAACAGCACCAACAATAAGTAATGTTACATCAACAGAAATAACTGAGACAACAATAACAGTTAGTGTAACCGGAAGTGATGCTAATGGAATAAAACAATATTGTTATGGAACAAGTCAAAATGATTATACATGTACAGATTCTAGCAATCATACATTTAGCAATTTAAGTGCAGGAAAAGAATATACATTCTATTTTTACTTAATAGATAATGCTGGCAATGATAATAAAGCAAATCCAACACAAAAACAATTTACAACAGAATCAAAAACTGCTAAAGATGTGGTAGTTGCTAATTCTAAGAGTCTTGAGTCAGAAGAAGAAATGCAAACAAGGAATGCTCAAATAAAATCCGCTGGAGGAAATGTAGAAGATGATTTAAGGAGATTTGTTGGAGATAAAACTAAAGTAATCGATAACTTTATCTGTTTTGGAACAACAGATCAAACTCAATGTAAAAATAATATGGATACCTATATGTATCGAATAATAGGAATAGATACAAATAATAGATTAAAATTAATCAAAGCAACAAAAGTAAAAAAGGGTAGTCAAAGTACCTTTAGTTGGCATAATACGTATTATGATACAAAATGGAATGATGCAGATTTATACAAAGGATTAAATGGCCAAAGTCCAAAAAGTAGTGATACCTATACATGTAATCAATGCTTTGGAAGTGGTAGTGAATATAGTTATATGAAAGATACTCAATGGACAAACTTAATTGTAAAACCAGATAAATGGTATATCGGAGATTCAACTGATAATACCAATCCGTCATTGTTTCAAAAAGAGAGAGGATACAATATAACAAATGGGGATAAAATAGGATTAATGTACTTAAGTGATTATTTATATGCCAGCGATGCAAACACAAACAATTGGTTATTTATCCAAAATGGATTAAATGATCAGCAAAATACACCACCCGGATCGGCAGCTCCTTCTGCAGGGGCAGAATGGACAATGACCAGGTATGGTTACAACGACGTCCATTACTATGCGTGGGATGTGGGTAAAGGGGCTGCGTACAACACCGGTTTGACTACTACGTATGCGGTTCGTCCAGTCTTTTATATCGATTCATCTATGATTAAGTTAAAAGGAACCGGTATTATTGGAGATCCATATTATATAACTAACGTTTAAATTAATAAAAAATTAAGTTCAAAATAAGAACTTAATTTTTTTTAACCCATTACTTGGCCACCATTAACGTGCATTACTTGTCCAGTCATGTAACTAGAATCATCACTTGCTAGAAAAACAAAAGTGGGCCCTAGTTCATATGGCATTGCTCCTCTTGCCATCGCGGCATCACTTCCTAAAGATGGTATTTTTTCTTTAACCCAACATCCTGGTTGTAAAGGGGTCCAGAAAAATCCTGGGGCAATGGCATTAACTCTAATATTTTTTAATGCTAAATTACGGGCGAGACTTCTAGTAAAACCAACAATGGCTCCTTTAGATGCGACATAATCGATTAATTGAGGTTCACCAAAGAATGTTGTTACACTAGTTAAATTGATAATACTATCTTTACTATGAAGATGGGGTAAGACTTCTTTGGTTAAATAAAACATTGAATAAACATTAACTTTCATGGTTTTATCTAATTGTTCATTAGAGATACATTCTAAATTATCTTGTTGATATTGAACGCCAGCATTATTAACTAAAATATTGATTTTGCCGTATTTGGCTAAAGTCTTTTCCACAATTTCTTTAGAAAATTCTGGATTTCTTAAATCACCTTTTATTAAAAGACATTCTCCTCCAAGAGCTTCAATATACTTTTTCGTAAATTCCGCATCTTTATCTTCATCAAAGTAAGGAATGACTACTTTAGCGCCTTCTTTAGTAAAGAATATGGCAGCACTTCGGCCAAGACCACTATCACCACCTGTGATTATGGCTACTTTATCTTTTAACTTACCACTTCCTTGGTATTCGGGATTATCGAAGATGGGCAAAGGGTTCATTTCATATTCCATTGCGGGTTGGCCATCTTGCTCTTGTTCAGGAGCCAAAATTTGATAAACGGTACTTTTAATACCGATATCTTTTCCATATTTGTAATAATTATTGCCAAATTGATAATCGTATTCCATTATCTTTCCTCCTTTTTTAGTTTATGTATATATTTTGTTTATTGTGTTAAATACATAAAAACAAATTAGAAAGGAAATACTAAAAATGGTGAAAAAGTTATGCCTAATATTCATAGTAATATTTCTTTTGGTTTAGTAAATATTCCAGTCGTAATGAATCCTTTAATAAAAGATAATGATACATCTTTTAATCAACTTCATAAAAAGTGCTTAAATAGAATTCATTATATCAAATATTGTGATCATTGTAAGAGTGAAGTTAAAGAAAAAGATATTATTAAAGGTTACGAATATGAAAAAGATCGATATTTAACTTTTCAGAAAGAAGAGTTAAATAAATTAAAACCAGAAAATGAAAAAGAAATTGAAATTGTTTCTTTTATTGATATTAAAGATATTGATCCTATTTATTTTGAAAGAAGTTATGTTTTAGAAACAGAAAAAACAAGTAAAGCCTATAATCTTTTTTGTGAAGCTTTAAAAAAGGCCAAAAAGGTGGCTTTAGCCAAAACGGTTATTGGCAGTAAATTTTATTATTGTATTTTAAGATTTGCTTCATATGGAATAGTTATGACAACTTTATTTTTTAAAGAAGAAGTAATGTTACCTGATGATTTAAAAAATAGTAATTCAAGTGAAAAAGAATTAGAATTAGCGATTAAATTAATTGAAGAGCGAAGTGGTAAATTTGAACCGGATAAATATCAAGATGAATATCAGAATAATATTAGAGAAGCTATATCTGATAAACTAGATGGAAAGAAAATTAAAAGTGTTAAGAAAAGAAATAAAAATCAAATTAATGATTTGATGGAAGCTTTAGAAAAGAGCTTAAAAAAGAAATGAATATTTGGCAAAATAAAAAATGGGGACCAATGCTTTTAGAAGAAATAGAGAGGCCTTTTAATTCTAATGATTATCTTTTTGAGATAAAATTTGATGGTCATCGAACCTTAATTTTTGCAAGTCCCCATAAAGTTATCATTCAAAGTCGAAATTTAATAGATGTTTCTTATCTTTATCCGGAACTTCAATTTTTAAAAAAATTAGTGAAAAAAGAAACAATATTTGATGGGGAGATAGTTTATTTTGAAAATGGTAAACCTAATTTTGGCAAACTTCAAGAAAGAGCCCATTTAAAAAATGTATTAAAAATAAAAGAGGCTTCTCTTAATAGCCCAATAGTCTTTATTTGTTTTGATATTTTATACGAAGGAAAAGACTTAACAAAAGAACCTCTTTTAAAGAGGAAAGACATTTTAAGTAAATATCCAGATAATGATATTTTTATGAAAACCAAATATATTGAAGGCGAAGGAATAAAACTTTTTAAAGAAGTCAAAAAGGCTAATTTAGAGGGAATAATTGCCAAAAGAAAAAATAGTGAGTACTTAATTAATACGAGGTGTGATAACTGGATTAAAATTAAAAATTATCAAGTAGCATCTTTTTTAGTAGGTGGTTATGAAGATATTTCGAAAAATTATGTCGTCACTCTTTATTTAGGAGAGTATCAAAATAACGAATTACATTTAATTGGGAAAGTTAATATGGCTAAGAAAAATCCTTTATATTCCAAATTACAAAAATTAAAGACTTTAAAAAATTCTCCTTTTACAGAAGAATTTCCTAATATTAACTATCTTAAACCAACGATAATGGTACAAGTAAAATATATTGAAAGAACCAAGAGTAACAATTTAAGACAACCGATTTTTATTAAAGAAGAAAAAAAGAAATAAATTTGTTATAATATAAATGGGTGATTAAATTGTTAGAGGAAAATAATTTAACTTATGAAGAATATATGTCTATTGCGGCATCTGTTGATTGGAAATGTCCCTCAAAGAGGTTACTTCAAAAAAGTCTAGAAAATAGTTTTACAGTGAAATATGTCATTTCTAACAAACCAGTTGGAATGGCAAGGCTTATAACAGACCAAGGCTATTTTGCTTTTTTAGCGGATGTAGTTGTAAGACCAGAATATCAAAATCAAGGAATAGGCACTTTAATGATTGAAAATTTAATTAAACGTTTGAAAGATACTTTAGAAGATGGTGAAGAAGTAATGTTTCAATTACTGGCTGCTAAAGGAAAAAGTCCTTTTTATGAAAAATTTGGCTTTAAAATAAAAGATACGATTGATGCGGGAATGTATATGTGGATGAAAAAATAATTATGATGAATATAAATAAATTGTATTATTAATAAAGCAATAATAATTATTTTGGTAATTAAAAATTAAAGTATTATTATCTTCCATAACTTGGAATAAATCTTTTAAATTATCTAAAACTATTAAATTGAGATTATTGAGATTTGGTTCTTTAGATAATTTAATAATGGAATCTTGATATTCTTTTAAAATATTTTGGGGTTTATTTCGGAAAATAATAAGAATTATAAATAAAATTAAAAAAATAAATGTTAAAACATTATCATAATTAGTTTTTTTATCGTTTAAAAATTCTTTATCTTCATTAATAGTTATTTCACTTACTTTGTCATTTATGGGAATAGTTACTTTTACATCAGTATCTATTTTTTTATCATTACTTTTTATGGCTAAATTAATTTCTAAAAAAGCATCTATTTTTAAATTATAAGTGTTTTCAAAAGATTTAACATAAGAAATGTAATAATCATAATCGATTGGGTAGTTTTTCTCTATTTTTATTTTTGAATCTTTTAAATTATTTTCTTTTTCTAAATTTTTCTTTTTAAGCCACACTAATTTTGTTTCATTATCGGTTAGTCCTTTTAAAGTAGCATCAATAGTGTAAGAATATAAAATATTTTTATTATTTTGATTATTAAGTTCATAATTAAAATTTACTAAAACCTCTTTTATAGCTTTAGAAACATAATAATCAGTTTCTTCTTGAAAATACTCATTATCTTTTAAAATAACTTGATAGTTTGTTTTATTATTAATGATATAAGAAGATGAATTAATTTTATCATTGATTAAAGATTTAGTTAGAAAAATAAGAAAACTTAAAAAAGATATAATAATTAAGAAAGTTAGCATTTTAGTTTGTTTCATTTAACTTGCCTCCTTATCTAAAAATTCTTTTAACCAGATGGCAGGAAAGCCTAAATATTTAAGATGAAATTTATAAACCCCTTTTATATCTTCTTTTGATACTTTACTTGAGTCAGGACTATTATTAGCGTCTCCCTTAGTAATATAATAATTGTTGTTTTGGCTTATGATGCGATGAACAATTATTTTGTTTTCACTTTCAAAAATGATAATATCTTGATTTGTAATGTTAGTATCTTTTTTATAAATTACTAAATCCCCCCTTGTAAATATTGGACTCATACTATTAGAAATTATGGCAATGGATTCATATTTAAAAAGTCCCATTTTAAAACTAACAATTAAGATAGCTATTCCTAAAAATAAAATATAAGTTAAGATCGTTTTTTTCTTCTTTATTTTTCTTTTGGAAAAAATAAAATATTTAAAAAGAAAATAAATAATCATAACTTTAATAATTTCTAAAGAACCTTTAATATACCAATTATTATAAGGAATTATAGGTAATATTAAAATAATTGTTTGATCAATTATTTTAAATACTAGAGGTAAGTAATAGTTAGTATTTAAAGAAAGATAAGTAAATAAGCTATGGCGAAATAAAAGGGGAATAAGAATAGAGACTAAATTATGAAATAGTTGAGTTTTGTTAAAAACAAAGATTGATTTTATATTTAGTTCGGCAAGAAATATTAAAATAGTTATAAAGATAATTAGTTTTTTATTATGCCGATTATTTTTAATTAATTTGTAACGCATAATTTCTATTCCTAAAATAGGAATTATATTTTCTAAAATATTTTTAAACATTTGAATGAAAGAATGATTATAAGGGCTTTTACTAAAGCCTAAAATAAAACCACTTAAAAAGTAGAGAAAGATAAAAATTAGGGAAATAATGAAAGTGATTTTTACTTCTTTTTTGGCTTTAATATTTTGAATTAGAGGATAATAGTTATTAAATAAAAAGATAAGCCAAAAGATTATTTGAAAGTAATTAAAATAAATATTGAAATAATGACTAGTAAAAAAAATATTAGTAAAAGAATAAATGATTAAAATTATTAATAATTTATTTTTGGACATATTCAATAATGCCCGTTAAAGTTTTGGTCGTTTTAGCTGGTGGTGTGGAAACATCTAAATAAGTAACAATGATATTAAAAGTTGTTTTTTCACCCACATTGAGGGTTTCTGCAAGCGAAGTCGTTTCATAGTTAATGGCCTCTGTTCCTTCTGGTTCTTCTAAAAAGACGACGGTTTGTAATTTGGCATCAATAGTGCCAACATTTTCTACTGTAACTTCATAAATTATTTCATCACCCGGTTTATTTAATTTAGCTTCAAATTCTAGTTTTGTATCAGAAAAAGTAGGAGTACCAGCATCACATCCCTTAGGAACACTTATGGGTTTGATGTCCGCAATGCGGACATTCCATTCGCCAATAATTTCCGCATTTCCATCTATATTTAAATCAGTGGCAAAAGTTGAATAGCCCACTGCCATGGTTAGAATAGTTATAAAAAAGACAATGATGATTATTAATTTATCATGCATATATATGTCTCCTTTTTTGGGGAAAATAGTTATTGTTCTCCCGCTTATAATTTATGCGAAATATTAAAAAGTTCATAGAAAAAAAGCCCAGAAAGAAGATATTAAACTTAAATATTATAAAATTATTATTGATAATTTTTTATAAATTCGGTCAAATCTTCTAAGTATTTATTATTTGATTTAGTATTAAAGCATATATCAAATTTTCGTAAGGGTAATTTAAAATCCGTTTTAAGAACAATAAATTCTTTGCCTTGATAATGAATAGGGTTGCCAACCCCAATCCCAAAACCATTTCTTATGAGTTCACGGCATAGACTGTAACTATTGAATTCATAGGCTGGTGTTAATTTTAAATTTTGGGATTTTAAATAGTTATTAAAATTTTTTCGCCCATGAGTAACATTTGATAAAAGTACAAAAGGATATTGAAGAAGCTTATTAATTGATATTGTTTTATTTTCTAGCTCGGGAAATTTCTTTTTGGAAGCGACAAAACAATCATTTATTTCAAAAGATTTAATTTTTTTAAAATTATCAATTTGTTCATAATCTGTTTTGATTAAAATATCTAATTTATTCAAATTACGATATTTTTCTAACACATTTATTTCTTCTAAAGTTATATGTATTTTAACATCAGGATATTTGTTTTGGAATTTTTTTAAACTAGGAAGAAGGGGTTCTAAAAAATTAGTGGTAGTAGCTCCGACATAAATATGGTTATCTTCTTTAGGCTGATTAATGGTTTTTACAACCTTATCTAAATTTTGAAAAATATTTTTGGCATATTCATAGAGAATTTCTCCCTCTGGAGTTGGAACAATGCCTTTCTTGCTTCTAATTAAAAGACGAGTATTTAATTCTTTTTCTAGTTGCTTCAAAGCTTTAGTTAAAGCAGGTTGAGATAAAAATAAATTGTTGCTAGCTTTGGTAATATTTCCTGTATTTACGATTTCATAAAAATATTTTAAATTGTTTAAATTTAGATTTGTAAACATATTTATCACCATTTAAATTATACCATATCCATAACTAAAAGTAATAGATATTATAATAAATATATATTTTTTTTATGATTATAAATATGATATATTTTAATTAGAAAAGGAGAAATGGATATGGCTTATTTGGCGGATATGCACATTCATTCAATTTATTCATATGATGGACAGATGAGAATAGAATCTGTCATAAAAAGAGGGTTAGAATTAGGGTTAAAATATTTAGCTTTCACGGAGCACATTGAATTAGATCAAATAACTCTTAAACAAGTAGTAAATCGTTATAAATGTTATTGTGAAGAATTAGAAATTTTACAAGAAAAATATCCTAATATTAAATTAATTAAAGGTATGGAAGTTTCTAATCCTGAAAGACATATAGATGAACTCCAAACCCTAAATAATCTTGATTTGGATTATATATTAGGGAGTAATCATTTATTGCCAAGAGAATATAGCAAAAAAGAAGTTTTATTATATTATAAGCGAATTTTGCAAATGGTTAAAAATGGTGGAATTGATGCGGTTGCTCATTTAGATTATATTAGAAGAAGAATAGATGAAGTAATCCTTCCTATAGGAATTATTGAAGAAATTTTTGATACTATTATTTCTAATGATATGGCTTTAGAAATCAATTCATCTGCATCCAGAAGAATAAATGAATTTTCTTTTCCTAATGATGAAAAATTAAAATTATATCAACAAATGGGTGGTAGTAAAGTTACTATTGGAAGCGATGCTCATCGTTTAAATGAAGTGTTTGATAATATTGAAAATGTTTCTCAAAAATATGATTTTAACAAAGGCATTTATTTAAAGAGAAAATTTATCTCTTGTAAATAAATATTTAGAAAATGGCTTTTCTGCTGTTTTAAATTATGATAACCTAAGATTTGACTAATGATTTATAAAAGATAGCATAGGGTAATCCAAGCTATCTTGGGCTTTAATTTAGGAATTTAGAATCCATTCAATAATTAATTTTTTAATTTCATAGTATTCTTGTTCTTCAAATTGCATATTAGCGATACAAAATCTTTTAGATGCTATGTGGGAACAAAATATGCATTCATATAAATCAAAGCAATCTTGAATAAATAAAGAATTACTTACTTTATTAGAACATATAACACTATAACTGTTACTGCAATCTTTGGAATCATCACATCTTATACAAAAATTGCAAGTTCCTGATCTTTGTGACGCTAATAAAAATTCACTATTTCCACATGAATCACAATAAACTAAGTTTTTAGAATCACTACAATCTGTACTTCTATATATATTATCACATCTATAAATTGTATCACTTTTAGCGACATTAATTGAATCGTAAACTCTTTCGGTTGTAGTTAGATTGATGGTATTCCAGATATCAATTAATTCTTGGAGATTATTAATTTCTTTTTTGGGTAGCATCCATCCGTCTATTTCATCTCTTTTTTTCATATTTTCATTGGTAATAAATTTACCACTATGGATGGAATCGGCCCAAGTTATTTCATTGGTAGTAGAATCATTTACTTCTTTAGGCAGCTTAATATCAAAGGCAAATTTTTCTAATAATACATCTAGAGAATATTGGTTATTTTTATCAAATACACTTTGAAATATTTTATTGACAATTTCTAAGGCTTTTACATCATTCATTTTTTACATTCCTTTCTTATTGGTAGAATTAGATATTAAAATATCTTTTAAACTGACATTAGTATTTATTTTAAAATTAGTTTTAAAATTATTCGGTTTATCTTTGGAAAGTTTGTTATTATCATTTAGATTAGTTGTTTTAATTCGGGGAATACTTGTATAATCTAGAGTAATTCCTTTAAATGCTGGGAGTAATATTCCATTTGAATCTATTCTCACTATACACTCTCGAGTTTGTAACTCAGTTAGGAGTTTAATTTTTTGTTCTTTGGAATCATCTAAAGGAATTTTCATATTAAAATTATCGACTAGGATGTTCGCATCCAATTTTGATACTCTAAATATAAAATAATTAATAACATTAGCAAATATAGAATTTTTTAGTTCATCAGATATTTGATTAAAATATTGACCGGCCAAAATTAAGGATAAATTATATTTTCGAGCTTCTGATAAATATCTAGATAATATAGGATTTTCAACAACTGCTACTTCATCAATTATAAATATAATATGTTCATCTATTTCTTGCTTTTGCATGATAGTTAATAATTGTTGCATGATGAGCCCTGCAATAGTTTTGGTTACTTTGTCTCCCAGTTTTGCTCTATCAAGAGAGAATAAAGTTAAAAAATTATTATGAATAGTATTTTTGAGATTCTCAGTATTATTTTCTTCATTAAATACTGGTATCATCTCCATTTCATCAATAAAACTGATAATGGGAGATATTGCCTCTCCATAAGCTTTAGTTTTTAAATCGTTAAAATCAGCTAAAAAGAAATCAATAACACTAACAGGTAAATTATATTTTAATTTTCTTATCAAATCATTTCGATATTCTAAATCTAATAAAAGCTTTCTTAAATTACAAAAATTAAATGTTTCATTAGTTAAGAGGAGATGAATGGAATGTCTTAAAACTCTTTCTAATTTGGAATTGTATTGATCAGCAATTAAAGATTTAAATAAATCTAATAAAAGTTCAGTTGATGAAATAATATCATCTGTATTGTTAATAAATAAATCAACGCTATCTAAATTATTTTTAAAATCAATGACTTTTCCTAATCCTCCAATATCATTTTCTAAAGAAGCATGGGGATCTATAACAACTACTTTATATTTTTGACGTAAATTTTCACTTTTGCTTATATTATTAATTAATAAACTTATTAATTTAGATTTTCCGGATCCAGAAGAGCCAAAGATAATAGAATGTTTATCAAAACTAAAATTGTTTTGATTTAAGTAGAAGTTTCCTTGTAAATAAGGAAAGGTATCAATAGATAATAAAGAATTATTAGTATCACTACCGAGTAAATGTAATACTTTATTTATTTCTAAATATTTTGGGGCTGATTTATAAAAATATCTTTTATTTCCTTCAAAATCTACAGATAAGATATTGGCAGGAATTCCTAAAATCATTTTATATTTTTTAATGATGCCATTTTTATTTAAATAATAGCTTATATTTACCTTAATTTTGTCATCGTATAGTTTTAAAAAATTAATTTCTAAATATTCAAGAGTTCCTTTATTTTTTATTTCATTATAATTTATTAAGTCAATTATGTTATTACTAATTTTTGACCCAGTTAGAAATGTTAAAGTTGCTTTTGGCTTAGTTATTTCCTGAGTAGCTTTTAATAAAAAGGAATTTAAATTATTGATGGTAGCAGGTAGAGTACATCTTGTCTTAACAAAATATCTTATTTGATTTTTATCATTAGTAATAATTATTTGCCATTTTCTTAAAATGCCATTATAATTGGATATTGTTTTAATTAATTCTAACCATTCTTCTTTCATTACATATTTTTTGGTTAGATATATTTCTGACGTTAACCCCATAATCCGTCACCTCGGTTATAAGTATAGCAAAATAGGAAATAAAAAAACTGACTTTTTAACAATCAATTTTGTCAGTTTAATAAATTGCTACTAAAAAATCAGTTATATTATCATGATAATATTCAAGTTCCGGAATTTCTTTTAAATTATATTTAGTTGATGGTAAAAATTCCTCATAAAATTTGCAAGTTATTTCTTGAATATCTTTGGCATCTTGAGAATTAATTCTAAACCTTAACCATTTACTAGATGGTATTTTGATATGTTCAAATTCGTCTATCTTTTTATCATATAAACAATAATATTTTTGAGTTTCTTCTCGTTCCATATCATAAGTAGTCATTCCGTAGTTTATATCTCCATACTTATTTAAATATTTCTTTTGAACTTCTTGAAAAAACGTTGGAGCATCAGTCCTTATTTTTGCATTATTAGTTTTTATACTAATCCCGTATAAATTTATTTCTTCCATAGTAATTATTTCATAATCTAGCTCGGTGGTAACATTAATATCTTCATTGAAAGTTATTCGTGGAAAATTTTTAAGTTTTGTTTCTTTATTTACTAGACTAGGTTTAATGCCATGAAATTTTTCAAAAGCCCGGGAAAAAGAAGTAGCATTTTCATATTGATATTTTAAGGCTATATCAATTATTTTCTCTTTTCCTTCATATAAGTCAAAACCCGCATTGGATAGCCTTCTTTTTCTAATATATTCTGCTAGAGAAATATTGGTAAGCATGGTAAATAATCTTTGCATAGTATAGACATTTACACCAAGAAATTTGGCTAAGTCTTCATAGTTAATTTTTTCTTCTAAGTTTTCATCAATATACTTTGTTATTTCATTTAAGCTTTTATAGATATTCAAAAAGCATCACCTGTTTATTATTTTAACATGAAATTAAATATTAATATAGTTTTATTCTTTATTAAAAAGTTTAATCAATCCTTAATTTCATCATAAGAAGAAAACTTTTTTATCATATAGGAAAGTTTAAAAAAGTAAGTATGAAAGACTTATCGGAAATATGGCCTGTGGAAGAATAAAATTTAAAATAATAATTTAGAATAAATTACCTTGAATGGCTCGGAAAATAAAAAAATTTATGATAAAATTGTATTGGTGGTTACAATGCAGCTAGAAGATCTAAAAATTGAATATGATAAACTTCAATTAAAATATGGCGCAAAAGAATTAGATTCAATTTATAATGGTGGTTGTAAAAACAATCCCGATATTTGTTTTGTTTTTATGAATCCAACTGGCCGAAATATAGCATCTTCTAAAAATTGGAAAGGAATTAAATCTCCTTGGATTGGAACTAAAAATATATGGGATTTATTTTTTGAACTAAATTTGATGGATAGAAATATTTATAAAAAGGTAAAAGAAATTAAAAGTTCAGATTGGACGGAAAAATTTGCTGAAGAAGTTTATAAAGATGTTGAAAAACACAAATACTTTATTACAAATTTAGGAAAATGTACTCAAGTAGATGCTAGAGAATTATCTGATAATGTTTATAAACAATATTTGCATTTGTTAGAAAAAGAATTGGAAATAATTAATCCTAAAGTAATTGTCTTATTTGGTAATCAAGTAAGTTCGATTGTATTAAATAGAAAAATATCAGTTTCACAGGTAAGAAAACAACTTTTTGAAAAGAAAATAAACGGAAAAACATATAACTTTTATTCTGTATACTATCCCGTAGGTAATGGGAGATTCAATATTGATAAATCTATTGAAGATATTAAATGGATAATGAAACGTTTATAAATAAACGATTGGGAGGTTTGGGGTAATGCAAATAAGAAAGCAACTAGTTGAATATATTGAAAAAAATATATTTCCTATATATCAGAAAAATGATTCTGGACATGGAATTGAACATATAAAATATGTTATTAAAAGAAGCCTAGAATTTGCAAAACAATTTGATAATATCAATTTGGATATGGTTTATGTAATTGCTTCATATCATGATATAGCTCATCATATTGATAAAGATAATCATGAGGTGCTATCAGCTAAATTATTTTATGAAAATGGAAAGATGAAAGAGTTTTTTACTGATGAGCAAAGGATAATAATTAAAGAAGCAATAGAAGATCATCGAGCAAGTTTAGAATATGAACCAAGAAGTAATTATGGGAAAATTATTTCATCTGCTGATAGGAATGTTGATTTAATTTCAGCTTTAAAAAGAACTCATGCTTATACAACTAAGCATTATCCTGACTTGGCTTTAGAAGAAATGATTAAGAGAGCATATAAACATATATCAAAAAAATTTGGAACCGATGGTTATGCTAAAAGTTATTGTTATGACAAAGAATTTGAAGATTTTAAAAAAAGGGTGGAAGAAATATTAAAAGATAAATATAGGTTTGCAGTAAAATATATGGAGGTAAATGAAATTATGGATATCAGAGAAAAAGCTTTATCTTTTGCGATACAAGCCCATATGGGACAAGTTAGAAAAAGTGAACCTGATAAGCCAATGATAATGCATCCACTTGGAGTTGGCCAATTATTAGAATCATTTGGATATGATGATAATGTTATAGCAGCGGGTTATTTACATGATGTTGTAGAAGATACAGAATATACTATCCAAGATATTGAAAAAGAATTTGGTAAGGATATTGCTACTTTAGTAATGTCTGCTTCTGAACCCAATAAATCATTGTCTTGGGAAGAGCGAAAGAAACATACTATAGAAGAAACTAAAAAATTACCGCTTAGAAATAAATTAGTAATTTGTGCTGATAAAATAAATAATTTAGAAGACTTATTTTTAAAATTTGAGAAAAGTGGTAGTAGAGACTTTAGTGCTTTTAAAAGAGGAGAAGAATCACAAAAATGGTACTATACAAGTATGTATGAATGTCTAATATCTGGAGAAGATAAAGATTTACCTATATTTTTAAGATTAAAAGACATTTTAGATAAAGTATTTTATAAAAAAGAAGATTTATTTTTAAGAGATACAATCTTTGTAGATAATCAAGGCTATTATGCAAAATTAAGAAAATTACATGCCCAAAAGATTGAATTGCAAAGATTAAAATCATTAGTAACACTTTCTAAACCTTTTGTTATTGAATTTAGTGGAACTCCTAGAACTGGAAAAACTACTACCATAAATAATTTGTGCGATTTCTTTAAAAAAGGTGGTTTTGATGTTTCTTTAATAGAAGAATTTACAACATCAAAATATTATAAAGAAAATTTAAAAAGTAAGATTAATAAAATGGGATTAGCAGATGGCAATATTGCTATTATTGATGAAGTATATAGCCAATTACAGAAAGCTCTTACTTCGGGAAAAGATATTATTTTAATTGATAGATCTATAAATGATAGGCAAATATGGAATTATAGAAGATTTATTTGTGGTGATATGCCAGAAGAACAATATTTATTAGCTAGAGAAAAATATTCAAAACTTTCTAAACAATTAATAGACTTTTTGGTAATTACTTATGCTGATTCATTAATTTCTTTAAGAAGAGATTATATTTCTAGTTTAGCTTTAGAACCAAGATCATTCTTAAATAAAGAGAATATTGATGAGTATAATAATTGTTTAAATTCATTACAAGGATTATTTGCTGAAAGTGTAGATTCTTATATGTTATTAGATACTTCTACTATGAGTATGAATGATGTATCTATTGAAGTTGCCTCTCAAGTTCTTCCTGTTATGCGAAGAAGATATATTAAAGCATTTCAACAAAAGTATGAATTAAAATAAAAAAAGTATCAATGCATTGACCATAGTTCTTTTTACATTAAAAAATGAACTAAAAGTTTGACTAAAATATTACATGAAGCAAAAATAGTATACGTTTTGATAAATGATTAACTTTTATGTGTAAGGATAATATTTTGTTTTTACTATATAATTCTAATAAATGAAAACATATGAAAGGAAGGATATTAGTATGAATCAAGAATTAGTAAGAATTATGTCTATTGATGAAATAGAACAACCAGGAATTTTATTTACACCAAAGAATAGTACTGATAAAATTGTTATTCATGTTCATGGATTAAATGGAAATTTCTATGAAAATCGTTTTTTAGATACACTGGCAAAGTCTTATACAGATAAGAATTATGCTTTTTTAACCTTTAATAATAGAGGCAGAGATTTTATTACGGAATTACATAAAGGAAATGATTTTATAATTATTGGTGGAAGCTTAGAAAGATTTAAAGACTGCTTATTAGATATTGAAGGAGTTATAAATTGGGTAAAAGAAAAGGGATATAAAGAAATAATACTTGAAGGGCATAGCTATGGTTGCAATAAAGTATTGTATTACTACAATAACAAAAAAGATGAAAGCATTAAAAAAATAGTTTTACTTGCTCCTTGTGATATTCCTTCTGTAGGAAAGAAATTTTTAAGTGAAGAAGAATATCAAATTGCTAAAGAAGAATCAACAAGATTAGTAAATGAAGGAAGAGAAAAGGAATTAATAGATTTTTCAGTTATGGCTAATGGTAAAATTGCAGCAGGAACGTATCATTATGACTTTTTACCTGGTGGTGAAAATGACTTTATTAGATATGCGGATGGAAAAAGTGAAGTTCTTAATAGTATAGATATTCCAGTATTAGTTATATTTGGAGATGTTGATGAATGTGTTTTGACTCAACCTATTGATATTGTTATGAGTTATTTAAATAATAATATAAATGATTGTGATATACAGGTTATTAAAGGGGCAGATCACTCATACACAAATAGGTATGAGCAATTAAGGAAAATTATTATTAATAATATTTAGAAAAAATTACACATATGTGGGGGTAGCAATAATTGCTTGCCTATAAAAAATAAAAGCATATTATCAAATTTTCTAAATGCAGGTCGCCAATTCTGTTACTATATTAAATGTTTCAAAATTTGATTCTTCTTTTTCATAAAGAATATTTTTTATAATTCTGTATGTTTTGCTTGCTAATTTGCCATAGCCTTTTTTCCAACTTAATTTTATTTCTTTAGATTCTCCTGCCTTAAGATTAAATGTTGTCAAAAAAACATAGAATAAGCTTTGAAAATAAGTATTACTTCGGTTATAATATAACTAATAGAAATTGAGGTAGTACAATGATCGAAGAATTAAACTTTATATTAAATAATATGAATTGTGATGAATTACGGAAAGTAGCTTCTAATTTAAAATTAGATAGAAATGGCCGCAAGCTGGAATTAATGGAACGAATCATAGAGTTTTATAATCAACCTGATTTTGTTATTAATACCTATAATGAACTTAATGATTATGAAAAAGAATATATTGATACCATTGTTAAACAAAGATACAATCCTTTAGAAAAAAGTCTTAATGAAATTACCCAAAAATATAAGTATAGTGGTCAATTTCTTAAGAAAGTTAATTATTTTTTTATTGGCAAAAAGATTCCTAAATTTATAAGAGAAGTTCTTGATGAAATAGTTCCTCCATATGAAATAAGCTATATTAAGACTAAGGATACTATTAATCTTACTGACCATTATGGTAATATTGAAATAGAAGATGAAAGTGTTTTCTATTTTGATGAATTTATTAAATATGTTAATGAATTTAAAATAAAATTATCGGATAAAAAAAAGGAAATACTTAAAAAAGATTGCTTAAGATTTATCGGTATTTTTAACATTCAAGAAATAAATAAAAGAGTTGATGAAGATTTTAAAACGACAGATGATACGGTTATTATGAAGGGACTTATTGATTTACTAGTAAGCGCTAAAGTTATTAATAATACTAAAGATGTTATTACCTTAGGAAGCAATTATAAAAATTATTTAAGACTAAATAAAATTGAAAAGATTCAGTTATTATTAGATAGTTATATTGATTCTAATGAAATTAATGAAGTAGAAAGAATGCGTTCAGGAATTTATAAATATGATTTTAAAAATTTTTATCCTATAAGAGATTTCCTTTTAGAAGCCATAAAAAAATTACCTATTGATGAATGGGTCGATATTAATGAATTCAGAGAACAAATTCGAATGAAAAATGGCAACTTTATTAGAAATGCTTTAGGAACTGTTTTGAAAAAAAGTGATTATGATAATTGGTATTATGGATGTTCATATGATGAATTTGACTATCTATTAATAGATGTATGTTTAATGCAATATTTTGCTACCTTAGGCATTATTGATGTAGTAATAGATAGTGAATATGATGATTATGGGTATCGAGAATATTTAGTAAATAGTTATGTTAAATTAACAAATTTTGGGGCTCAAGTTTTAGGATTAGCGGAATACACCAATGAATTAATTATTAATAATATTCCTTTAAAAATTGTTGATGATAAAATTATAGTTTTTGATGACATGAGCAATATGGAACATACATTATTCTTTGATCGTTTCTTAAGCAAGGAAAAAGATAATGATTGTATAGTATATCATCTTGATTTTAAAGGTATTGCTAAAGCTCTTGATTTAGGAATAACTCTTGATGAAATATTTAATTATTTAAAAGATAATACAAGTAATATACCATCTAAAATTGTTGATGATTTTAATTACTACAAAAGCATTTTAAATAAAGTTAAAATTAAAGAAGTAACTATATTAGAGTATCCGAAAGAATTTGCAGGTATAATTAAAGATATCAAAAAAGTACAAAGTGCTTCATGTAAAACAGATGAAATAATAGTAATAAATAAAAAAGATCAAAAAGAAGTTAAAAAAGCTTTGGAAAGTAAAAAAATTTTCTGTAATCTAGAAAATAAATAGTTTTTTCTTTACACATTAGCAAACGAATGTTATTATATACCTAAAAAAGGAGTATATATGTATAATTTACTTGATCAAATAAAATCCCATATTAATACTATACATTTTGCCAGAGCTAAAGAATACACGAGTAAAGATATCCGATTATTAATAAAAGACAAGCATAGCAATCTTATTGGTTATTCATTTAATGTTAAAAGAAAAGATAGTAGTATATCTGATACATCAGTGGTTAAACTAACTTTTTATAATAACAACATAAGAAGCATTTATTGTAATTGCTATACTTTTAAGTGTATGCAATCTTGTGAACATATTCCTGCCGTAATTATGAATTATGCGGAATTTAACGTAGAAAATAATATTCAAGATCTTTCCAAACATATTTTAGAAGAGTTCTCCGCAAAAAAGAATAATAACATTAAAACAAAATTAAAAGTTGAATATCAATTAGATGTGTATAACTTAAAAATGTATGATTACTATGGCCTTAGTGTTTATTTAAAATTAAAAGTTGGTTATGATAAGCTTTATATTCTAACGGCATCAAAATTAAAAAAATTTATGCGTGTATATGAATCAGAAATGGGTCCAATAGAACTGGGTAAATTTTTTACTTATGACCCTAATCTATATTACTTTACTGATGAAGATAAAAATGTTTTAGATTTTGTTTTTAATTATGGTTCAGTTCATTATGATAGCATTTATCTTAGTGACAATATTTTGACTAAATTATTAAACTTACTAAAAGATAGAGATTTTTCTATCAAAGATGTGGGAGCTATTCATGGAATAAAAGAAGGAATACCATTTTCTATTAGCTTGGATAAAAAAGATAATATATATAAATTAAACATTAAATATGATAATATTGAACCTTTAACTGAAAATTATGAATACATTATCTATAATAAGGAAGTGTATCACATAAATAAAGATTATCAAAGACTATTAGAAACTTTAAGAAGTTATAATATAAAAGAATTAGAATTTAATAAAGAAGACATTCCTGCGTTTAATAAAGGTATTTTACCAATTGTTAAAAATAATTTACAAATAGCTAGTGATATGGAAGAAATAAAACTTTATATGAACCCAACAGCTAAACTATATTTTGATATTGAAGAAGATAATATTGTTTGTGATATAAAATTAGTGTATGGTAATAAAGAAACTAACTACTTTGATTTAAGTAATGAAGAATTACGCGATATTGAATATGAAAATAATATAATTAATGATTTAAACAATTATGGTTTTATTAATAGTAATAAACAATTTTTATTGTTAGATTTAGATAGAATAGTTAATTTTCTAGAAAATGATATAAATGATTTATCTAATAAGTATGAAGTTTATACATCTGAAAAATTAAAAAATACCAACATTAGAAAGAAAATAAATATAAATAGTAATTTTTCTATTGGGCAAGATAATATCATGCATTATACATTTAATATGAATGATGTTAGTGATGATGAAATGGATGATTTAATTAAATCATTACGCAAGAAGAAAAAATATCATAAATTAAAAAATGGGGATATCATTGCCCTAGAAGATAATAATATTGAAGAAATAACTAATTTATTAGATGATTTAAATATCGATGATAATAAAGCTTCTGGAATTATTCCTAAATACCAAGCAATTTATTTAGATTATTTAAAGAAAGAAAAATATCCACATATTAAAACGGATAATAAATTTAATGATTTTATTAAAAATTTTAATGAGTATAAAAATGTTAAAATAGATTTTAGTGAAGATGAAAAAAGTATTTTAAGACCTTATCAAATTGAAGGAGTAGAATGGTTATATAATATCCATAAATGTGATTTTGGAGGTATTTTAGCTGATGAAATGGGTCTTGGGAAAACCATTCAAACTATTTACTTCTTGCGTAAATTAAAAAAAGAAGATAGTCAAAGTAAGTTTTTAGTTGTCTGTCCTACAGCGTTAGTTTATAATTGGTTAAAAGAATTTGAAACATTTGGTCAAGATTTTCAAGTTGCTATCTTATCAGGTTATAAATTATTAAGAAAGCAAATACTTGAAAAGATGAGTGCTGATGTATATATAACTAGTTATGGTACTTTAAGAGAAGATATTGATTTATATGATAATATTGTTTTTAAAGTTTGTACTCTTGATGAAGCTCAAAATATTAAAAATCCTTTTGCTAAAATAACTCGAGCTGTAAAAAAAATTAAAGCTGATACCAAAATAGCTTTAACAGGTACTCCTTTGGAAAATGCCCTTGTGGAAATATGGAGCATCTTTGACTTTATTATGCCTGGATATTTAAATAACATTTCTAAGTTTAATGAAAAATTTTCTTTTAAAGATCAAGATGATACATCAAAAGAAAAAATAAGTAAATTAAAAATTTTAACTTCTCCTTTTATATTAAGAAGAAAAAAGAAAGATGTAGTTAAAGAATTGCCTGAAAAATATGAAAATGTTATTTATGTAGATTTAGATGAAGAGCAGAAGAAAATATATGCTTTAGAAGTTAAGAAAGTTAAAGAAGAAATTGATGGGTTATTAAAGGGAAGTTCTTTCCGAGAGAAACGATTTCAAATCTTGTCTTTACTTACAAGACTTAGACAAATTTGTATTGACCCTAAGTTAATATACGAAAATTATCAAGGGACTAGTACTAAAATAGAAACTTTAGTAAAAACTATTGTTGAAAATGTAGCTAATGAACACAAGATTTTAATGTTTACAACTTTTAAATCAATATTACCAACCATTAAAAAAGCTCTAGATAGTAAAAAAATTACTTACTATACTATTGATGGAGATGTAAATGGTAAAACGAGACAAATGCTTGTAGATAATTTTAACCAAGATGATACGAATGTATTTTTAATAACTTTAAAAAGTGGAGGTACAGGGCTTAATTTAACTAGTGCCGATATTGTCATTCACTTAGATTTATGGTGGAATCCTCAAGTAGAAAATCAAGCTACTGACCGTGCTCACCGCATTGGGCAAACAAAAAGTGTTGAAGTTATTAAGCTGATTGCCAGTGGTACCATTGAGGAAAGAATTTTAGAATTACAACAAAAGAAAAAAGCTTTAGCTGATGAATTAATCGAAAAAGGCTCGGCGGGGAATATTGCTTTATCTAGCTTATCAGAAGAAGATATTAAAAATTTAATTGATTTTAAATAAATTAGTAAGGTGTAAGGAATGAAAAAATCGGCTAAAATACAAATGGAGCGATTGTGGAAGATATCTCCAACTTTTACTCATAACGATTTGATATATAAAATATCAGTCACTAACAATATTTTAGCAAATTGCCTCGAATGTCTCGGAAAATTAAGAATTTTATGATAAAATATTTTCATGGTGACATATTATGGCTAAAGAAAATAGACGAGCTTTAAAGATTTTAATTGAACAAGCAAAAGGGTTAGAAAAAACAATGGATGAAATATTAAATAATAATGCAAATAAAATAGGATTTAATTATTCTTCTTGTAACGATTTTGCAAAACATTATCAAAGTATAGTAGAAGAATCAAAAAAATACATTAGTTTACCAGGAATATATAACTCTTATGATGTAAAAAATTTAAAAAACGTTTTTGATCTAACAGGAATTGAACAAATGACAATTTTTCAATCAGTTTTAACATCTACAAGATTATTAATAGCAACATTAGAGGGAAATTATGATTATGTTGAAGACGAAATCAATAATTTAGAAAATTTTATTAATTCTAAAATACGACTTATGTTTACTGAAACTCCAAAAAGTGAAAAAGAAGTTCAAGATAACCTAGAGCGTTTATTTATTGGTAATAATATGAATAAAGGGGTTGATTATGATAGGGAAACTGGGAAATTTAATTTTTCTGGTAGAGAATACATACCTGATTTCATATTTCCCAATTTAAAAACCTGTTTAGAAGTAAAATTATTAAAAGAAAAGGCGAAAAAATCAAAAACAATTGAAGAAATAAATGCGGATATAACAGCATATAGTAAACAATATAATGAAATTTTATTTTTAATATATGATATAGGCGTTATAAATGACATTACTGAATTTAAAAGAGATATTGAAGCATCTGGAAATGTAAAAGTCATTATTGTTAAGCATTAGTAATAAATTGCATTACTTGAATTAATGTAAGTAAAAATAACAGAGTTAGAAAATCATGGAAAAATTAATTATGTTAGGAACAGGACATGGATTTGTTTGGAATTTATATAATACCTGTTTTTTATTAGAAAATGGAAAAGAAAGTTTATTAGTTGATACCGGAGGAAGTATAGATATAGTTTGAAGGCTAGAAGAAAAAGATTATAAATTAACTGATATTCATAATATTTTTATATCCCATTGTCATACTGATCATATATTAGGTTTGCTCTAGATTTTAAAAAGAATGTCAGGGTTATTTAGTAAAGGATATAATGAGCCATTTAATATTTATTGTAATCAAGAAGTAACTGATGCAATTAAAAAACTATATTCTTCAGTATTTCCAGATGTTAGAGTAAAAGCAATAGACGAAAAGATAAGTATTCATACATTATATGATGGTGAAAAATTAACAATTGCTGGCGAAGAAATTACTTTTTTTGATGTACATCCAAAAGGTAATCAATTATATGGATTTGAAACAACTTTAAATAATGGGAAAAATTATTATTTTTAGGCGACGAAACCTGTAATCCAATATTATATGATAGATTAAGAGATGCTGACTATATTATGCATGAAGCATTTTGCTTAGATGAAGAGGAACCTATTTTCAAAGCTTATGAAAAACATCATTCAACTGTAAAATCGGTATGTGAAATCATGGAATCTTTAAACATTAAAAATTTAATTCTTTATCATACTGAAGATACCCATGAAAATAAAAAGGAACTATATACTAAAGAAGCTAAACGATACTTTAATGGAAATGTCATAGTACCAAATGATTTAGAAGAAATAATATTATAGTAAAGGGTGAAGATTTATGGATAAAGAATTTGCAAAAACATGGTTAGAAAAATTAAAGACTTTTTGGTTTAATAAAGATATAGAAAATGCAGTATCTTTATTTTCTAATACAAATTTTATCAAGAAACACCTTTTATGGCACCATATACAACATTTGATGAAATAATAAACGAATGGCAACATATAAAAAATGAGAATATTCAAAAAATAGACATTAAAATTTTAGCAATAGATAATTATACTCTTATTGCCCAATGGATTTTAAAGCAGAATGACAAGGATTATGATGGAATTTACGAAATAAAATTTAATGACAATTTAGAATGTATCTATTTTAAAAGTTGGGAAATGGTTAAATAATAAATATGAGTCGTACTAAAAAACAGCATTATATTGCCCAGTGTTTATTAAAGATATTTGTTGATAATGAAGATATATATGAATGTAGAATTCATCCTAAAAAAATATATAAAACTTCTTTTGAAAATAGCATGTGTCAAAATAATTCTTATGAATTTTTCTTATTAAAAGACAATTTTCTAGAGGATTTTTTCGCTAAAAATGTTGATGGTGATACTGCAAAATTAAATCGGGAGATAATTTATTTATTAAACAAAAATGATTGTAAAATTGAAGAAGTTTACAAATTGTTTTTTTCGGGAATACATTTATATCTTGTTAATTATAAAAGTATTACTAGTTTAATTAGATTAGGAAAAGACAATTCGAAAACTGATAATACCTCTATTTTTCAAATGCTTTCAAGAATTTTAAATAAAAACTATATTAAACGATTAGCGTATATTTTAAATAAAGGTTATAAATTTTCTATAATAAAGGCAATAAATGGTGACTTTATAATGTGCGATCAATATATTGCAACTTGTTCAATGAAATACAAAGGAAGATTTACTAATATTAGCAGTAGAGATATTGGCGTTAGAGATACAATTATTTTATTTCCGATCAATTGTTATTATTATATTATTTTTTTTAGTGATGATGTAGATGGATTTGAATTAAAAGAAGAAGTTATAAATGTTTTAAACTCTGAACAAGTAACTAAAATTAACGAAATAATATATAATAATGCTTATGAAAAAGTTGTATCTCATATAAATACAAATATGAATACTTTAGAAAAAAAATATTCATCATATGGTGATATTACTACAAGTATGGTTTATTCCAATGGACAAGTAATTAGTTATAAAATTAAAAATGAAGTATTTCTAACTCAAGATCAATATGATCTTTGTAATTACTATGAGTCTATGTCCTGGGCTAGTAAAGATTATAGAAATACTAAAGTAAATGAAAAATGCCCTTGTGGAAGTGGAAAGAAGTATAAGAACTGTTGTGGTAAATAAACTCGTAAAGCCTCGTAAAATAAGGGCAAAACGAGTTTTTTCTTGTTCCAATTTTTAGGTATTTTTTAATAGAAAATAGCGATTAGATAAGTTTTAGATAAGGTTTTGAAAGTCAATTAAGCGTTAAATTTACTAAAAAATATTATTTGACGGAGCAATTTTATAATATTAAATATTGTGATATAATCTTTTTAAGAGGTGTAAGAATGAAAATAAAATCAACAGTAATTATTTATTTGTCGTTAGTAATGCTACTACCAATAACCGTCTATGCTACTGGTGGAGGATTGAGAAAAAATTCATTAAAAACATGTCCTAATGGAATTACTTATGGAATGCATAGTGATGGTCATGGAGGAACACATTGGCACGTTGCTGTTACAAACGGAAATAATTATTTTGCAGATGGAGATGCAATTTATAGTGATCCATGTCCAGGATATGATAAAAACCAAGGAACTGCTGGATCTACAGATGGTAATAATACATCGACTAATAATTCTATGAATAATAATAGTGTACAGAGTAATTCCGGGAAAGAATCCATATTAGAAAAGAGCAATGATAATTCTTTAAAAAGAGTTATTATAGATGATGAAGAAATTGAGATTTCTGATAATATGAAGTTTGAAACAAATAAGAAAAAAGTTTCGATTGAAATTGAGACAACAGATTTAAATGCAAAAGTTAATTATGAAAACAAAGATTTAATATCAGGAGAAAACATCATAAGTATAATTGTTACTGCTGAAAATGGAGATAAAAAGGATTATACTTTAACAATTAATAAATTAAAAAGTAAAGGATCAGCAGTAATTAAAAAATTTGTATTAGGTGCCGGTGAGGTTGATTTTAGAGATAATAAAGCTACTATAACTAAATTAAAGAATGAATCTTCTTTAGATTATTCATATGTATTAAGTGATAAGAATGCAAAATTAATAATGTATTTAAACGGAGAAGAAACTACAGAATTTAAGTTATTAAAAGAAAATGATATAATAAATTTAGTTGTTGTTGATGAAAATGATAATGAAAATGTATATGAGATAACAGTTAAAAATGCTTCCATTATATATTCTTTCCTTATATATGGATTGACTGCTTTAATAATGCTATCTCCAATAGCAATTATAATGGTAATTATAAAAAAAAGAAAAAGAAATGATTAGTTAATATAAAAATTAGAATTACTACTAATAATAAATTAATATTTATTAATTTAGATAAGTTTTTAGATAAGTTGTGTGAAAAAAACTTCCAATTATTAAACAAAAAATTATGAATTTTTAAATAAAAAATACCAAATTAAAAGGAAAAAATTATCTGGTTGTTTTAATATTTTACCTTGTGGATCAGGCAAAAAATATAAAAATGTTGTAAAACTAAGTTGGATAGATGCTTTTCGATTTTTAATAATGCAGAACAAAATCACAACATTCTAATTAATGATAAACTTGTGGTAGAGGAACCAGTACTTATGCTACAATCTAAAAATATAGAAATGAAAAAATTATTAGATAAATTAAGAACAGACGAACATAAAAAAGATGATATATAGTAAATCAATCAATTTTATTTTAACATATAATATATATTTTTACCAGAGCCTAAACTTAATAAGTTCGATATAGCATTGGAGCGATTGCGTAAGATATTTACAACTTACTCATAACAATTCGATGTATAAAATATCTATCATTATTAATATATTTTTAGCTCAAATTCATCTTAATATCTCAGAAAATTCATTTTTATGATAAAATTTATATGAAGGGACAAAGTATATGAAGGAAGTTTTAGATTTTATTGTAAAAAATTTAAGTATTATTATATCTATTATTGCTTTAATCATATCAATAACTAATTTAATTTATTTAATAATTACCAATAAAAAGAAAATTGTTTTAAAAATAGATAATTATACAAAGGAAAAAGTACATGATAAAGAGTTTTATTATTTTAATGTAACCATTACAAACAAATCCAGATTACCAATTGCAATTAATGAAATAACTATAAATTATAAAAAAGAAAATTATTCTTTTATAAAATCACCAAGACTATTATTGGAAGGTCAAACCAATAGAGGAAAAGAAGTAATACGAAGAAAGGAAATATATTCTATTAGATTTCCAATTAATATAAATGGATTATGTTCTGAGCAAATGTTTTTGGTAATGTACGGACCGCAAAAATTTAGGAATGAAAAAGTAAAAATAAAGGTTAAAACTAGTCGAGGGCAAGTAAAAAAGCAATTTAAAAAATTTGATAATTACTTTATAGAATCAGATTTGTTTTTTAAAGAACTTAGAAATTATAATTAATAATTAAAAATAAAAGGTGATATACAATGTATTAATGCTCAATATCATCTTTTTTGTTTTCATTTAAAACTTTTTCTACTTCATTAATTAATTGTTCTTTATTAGGAATATAGTAAGTATAAGTAGAAGCAAAAATATTATTGGATAAGCCACCTAAAGCAAACTCTAACATTATATTATCTTTTTCAGCACATAAAATGATACCAATAGGTTTTCCATCATCTTCGGAATTTACAACTTGTTCGTAATAGTTTAAATACAAATTCATTTGTCCTAGATTTTCAGCTTTAAGATTATTCATTTTCAAATCAATTAGTACATATGATTTTAAAAATTTATTATAAAATACCATATCAACATAATAATCTGTATTATTAAGTGTAATTCTTTGTTGTGATCCAACAAACATAAATCCTTTACCGAGTTCAAGTAAAAAATCTTCAATGTGTCTTATTAGTTTATATTCCAAATCTTTTTCTAAAATTGGTTTTTGTTCTTTGATTCCAAGAAATTCAAAAACATAAGGTTGCTTAACAATATCACTAGGTTTATTTAAAATTTGACCTTCTTTTGATAATGCTAAAACTTTTTCTTTATTAATTTTACCATCTGAAAGAAGTAATCTTTCAAATAATGAAGTATCTAATTGTCTTTTTAATTCTCTTACAGACCAATTTGAATTAATACATTCTTTTTCATAAAAATTACGTTTATCTATGTCCTTAATAATCATCAATTCACAATAATGTGACCAGCTTAATTTTTCATTTAATTCATCAAAGTTTGGATATGTTTTATAGAAAGCTCTCATATATTTCAAATTAGATATAGAATATCCTTTTCCTAAATATTTAGTAAGTTCATCTGATAACCCTTTTAAAATTTCTTTACCATATTCTAATCGGTTGTTAAATTCATTTTCGTTTGATACTATTATTCTTCCTATATTCCAATACACATAAATAATAGATTTATTGATTTGATTAGCTAAATTAGATTTAGTTTCTTCTACTAAATTAGTAATTTCTGTAATCATTTTATTGTTGGCTTTTTCTATCATAATTGCTCCTTTTGAAATTAGTCAGACGCGTCTGACCAATTTATTTTTGTGTGCCGTGCATGGCATGTATCTAGTTGGTGAAAGTCCAATACACACGTAAGTATCGACGAAGTGTTAGGGA
>CANRJV010000013.1 GCA_947631045.1 uncultured Bacilli bacterium | reverse complement strand
ACCGCTACTAATAATGTTGCTACTGCTATTACCGTCAGCAACATCGTATTCTTCTTTTCCATCTCCCTTCCCTCCTTCCAGAAAATATTTCTTTATTTTTTATTTTTTTATCTTCCTCCCTCCCCCCCGCGGGGCCCCCTATTTATCCCTCTCTCCCCACCAAAAAAAGAGAGCCCCTCTTCCTTTCTTTTATTATTTTGTTTTTATTATTTGATATTTTTCTTAATCTTTTAAATTAGCTATAGATATAACATATACACCATTATTGGTTTTATATGAATAATCTATACCTGTCAATACGCAAAGAAATTTTGGCGCTCCCTTCTTTTCTAAATCTACTTTTTCTTTAAAAGTGATTAAATTTTTTTCAGCTTCTTCTATAAATCCGGCTCCTAGTTTTATTTCAAATGCTCCCCAGTCACCATTTTGTAATTCAACAATAGCATCTATTTCTAAATCCGTTTCATCATGATAATAATAAACTTTGCCTCCTAATGAATCGGCATAAACTCGAAGGTCTCTTATACATAAGCTTTCAAACAATAATCCTAATGAATTTAAATCTTTTTTTAATTTTTCTTCTGTTGCTCCTAAAGCTACACAAGCAATTGAAGGATCAACAAATTGAATTTTTTCTTTACTTCTAATAGCTATTTTAGAACGCATTTTACCATTCCAAGCCGGAATATTTTCTAATATATATAATCTTTTTAATGAATTAAGGTAATCATCTAAAGTATTTCTAGCAATATTTTCATAATTTGATTTTATATCATTTTCTATAGTAGATACATTAGTAATTGATGATATATTTCGAGCTAAACTTTTTAAAATTAAAGACATTCTATTTGGATTATAAACAATGTTACCTTCATTGTTAACACCTTCATGGATTAAACTTTGATAATAGTCTTTTACAACTTCTTCAGGATTTTTTATATAAAGAGATAAAGGCCATCCTCCTCTTATAATCCATTTTATTATCTTTTCAAGGGAAATATTAGCTTTTATGTCTACTTCAACATTATCATTAAATAAATCTTTCAAACTTATTTTTCCATCTGATTCTTTTGATTCATATAAACTCATTGGTCGCATTAAAACACGACTAATTCTGCCAGTTCCAGTATGCATTGTCTTATCTTCTGTTGGCTTAGCGGAACCAGTTAATAAAAATTGCCCTTGTAAACCTGATTTATCAATATCGTTTCTTATGGCATCCCAAACAACTGGATACATTTGCCATTCGTCTATTAGAAGCGGTCGTTCATTATCTAAGAATAATGAAGGTTTAGTTTTATTAATAATGTCATAATTACTTTTTTTATCTACATCTTGAAATTCAATAATACTTTTGGCATGATTTTTAGCAGTTGTTGATTTACCACACCATTTTGGTCCTTCAATTAATACAGCCCCAATTGACTGCATTTTCTTTTCAATAATATCATCAAGAACTCTTTTTAAATACTTTTCCATTACTAATCACCTATTAATTATTCTATCATATTGTAATTAATTAAACAACACTATTAAGAAAAAATAGGATAATAAATTAATAAAAATCAGGAAATGTTTTTAATAAAAAATCGGAGATAGCAAAAAAATTAATATAATATTGTCCTCTTAATTTATAAAAATTTATCTGATCTTTAAAATTAAAATTGTGTTAAAGGATTTTGCGGTAAAAATATTGTTATTAAGATTTAATAAATAAGTAACTTGCACAAAATCAAGGATAAGAAAAACTATTTTTGACACAAAATCAAACTTTATAAAACATTTTGAAAACTTTTTAACAAAATATTTTATAAATGATCATATTTCAAAAAAATTCGTTTTACAAAAATATTCGGAAAATGCAATATTGCATTTTCCTCCTCTCAATTGCTCTTATTGTGTTGAAAAAATTAATACCAATTTAAAAGAAAAATAATTATCTTTTAAATTGGTATTAAAAAAAGAAGATTTTACTCTTCAATTTTATTATTCTGCTGCTTTGGTAATTACTTTACATCCAGCTTTATCTAATTGCGATATTATAGTAATCCTGATGTCTTTGCCAGCCAAACCACTTTGATCAGCACTTGATTTATTAACAAGTTTCATGCTTGCAAGAACTGAAGTTCCTTCTCCATCACTACTAGTAGTATCATTTTTAACAATTACGACAGTATACAATTTTTTTTCAATATTTGATGTTTTAAATAAATCACTTACATCGTAGCAGCCCCTCTCAGTTGCGCATCCGTTCTCACCACTATGACCAGAACTCTTATCTTCTGTATTCATTAAATATGTTTTTGTACTATTTTTCCAATCTTCTATTAAATCTTGAGTATTATCTGAAGCGTTCATATCAGATACTTCGACATCTCCGCCCTTAGAATATAAATACAATATCAAATCGCCACTAGTTAATTCACTGATTGCTTTATCCGCAGAAAGAGTTATCGTCACCGGGCATTCGTAAGTCGAACCATCGTTTTCGGTAGTGGCACCAACACCACTTGTAGAAATACTAAATAAATTATATTTTTTCTCTTCAGAACTCCAATAATAAAGCCCGGTTTCATCACCTTTACCACTAGATGCGTTACTACTATCCTTATCACTAGTATTTATCGCCCATCTAGCACCAGAATTATTCATCGCCATATCTTGAACAGTAGCTGCAATCCCAAAAGTACTTTCACCAGTCTTCATCGTAATTGTTGGTAATTGTTGCGTTTGCATTGTTGCTGCGGTTGTTGATGTACCTCCTTCTACTGTTATGCTGAAGTATGCGAATGTTGCTCCCACTACCGCTACTAATAATGTTGCTACTGCTATTACCGTCAGCAACATCGTATTCTTCTTTTCCATCTCCCTTCCCTCCTTTCTCCTTCTTCCAGAAAATATTTTTATATTTTTTATTTTTTTATCTTCCTCCCTCCCCCCCCGCGGGGCCCCCTATTTATCCCTCTCCCCTCCATGCCAAAAAAAAGAAGAGTCTCACTCTCTCTCCTTCTTAATTACTAACAATTAGCTTTACTTTTATTAAGATATATTAAACCAGTACCTCCAAAAGCAATTAAGCCTAAGAATAACCACAAATTAATATCTGAAGTGCCAGGATTTTCTGTAGAACCAGGTTTAGGAGGTAATTCAGTATAAATATCTACTCCATAATCTGCTTTAATATTGCAAGCCCATAAATATCTAAAATCCGTAGCTTTACTAGAATCAGCAACTTCTAATTCAACAAAATCAGTTGTTCCTAAAACTGTTCCATAATCTAATACTGTAAATTTAACTTTAATTTTATTATTTTCTTTTTTAAATTCCCATCTATAAGTATAGACTCCATTTGCATCTATTGTCGCAATAGGATCATCACTTTTATCCCAACCCGCTGTTAAAACAAATTTATCATTACTTCTTTGAGTCATAACAACTGCTTCAGTTAAATATTCAGAATCTTTATTATCTTCCTTTTTATTTATAGCTATGGATAATTCAAACAAATCATCTTTTTTATAATTATCAAAATCTAATCCAACATAAACTTCTTCCGTGATACCATCACTTAACTTGGCTTTACTAGCTTTATTATAAGGGCCTTTTTTCATTCCTTCATCTTCGTCTTTTTCCCCTTTAAGATTTGTTATATTTGATGATACCTTAGTTTTTGTTCCATAATCTTTGGTTTGCCAATCTTCATATTTCCAAACTGTTAAAGCCTTAACTTGTAAAACTGTTACTAAAAATAAGGAAATAAAAAAGATACTTAATTTGTAAAACTTATTAATATTTCTCACTTCTAAAAATATTGTCTCCTTTCCAATTACAATAAACCATATGCTAAATATTAATTATTATTATCTATTTTTCATTTATTTGCTTTTTTATTAATTTAGCATGGACTACTAATCTTTCTGAAGAATCTCCAAAACAAGTGGATAAAGTCAAAATTTTATCATTTATATCAACTTCTGTAGCTATTTTGGAAATATTCCTTTTTTGAATAGTATCAAGCCATGTTTGTTTTTCAAGGCTATTTCGAAAATAAGTGGTTATATAATAACTTTCTTTTTCAATAGTATAAATAGAAAAAATTTGAAAAAGCATATTCTCTTTTAAAGTAGAAAAATAAATTATATAATTATCTTTATTATTTTGCCAAGTTGATGTTAAAACATTTCTTAATGACCCAAATAAAGTTCCATCTATTCTTCTATGCCCATAAATAATAGTATTATCCCCTAGAGGATCAATACTACTACGATAGTCCATAAAAAGCCATCCCGCTTTATTTTTCTTTTTATCAAATGAATGAGTTAAATAATATTCATTATTATTAGTCTGAACTATAGGATAATTAATAATCGTATTTGGTACTTTAATAAAACCAACTGTATCATTATTTACCTCTAATAAATTGGAAAAATCAGCTTGATAAAAAGGAAAAGTAACATAATAATAGTAATTACTTTTTTTATTATAAGGCTCATTAACTAATTGTCCAGGATTATTATTTTGATAAGAATTAATATTTTGACTGATATTTTTATAAATTTGATGAATTTTATAATTATCAAAACTCCATTTAAAAATAATATATAAAGAAAATAAAATAATGATTATACATAATAAACCAAATATATATCTAACTATTTTTAAATTATTATTATTTTTTTTAGATATAGTTTGTTTTCTAAAATATTCTTCTATAGATATATATTTTTTCACAATAACCACCTAATATAACTAAAATATTATTATGAAAAATAATTGGATTTAGAACAAAAAAAGAAGCATTGCTTCTAATATATTATTTATCATTTTTATTTTTAAATTGTAATATAATTGGTGTTCCCTCTAAGTCAAAAGATTCTCTTATTTTATTTTCTAAATATCTTTCATAACTAAAATGAATTAAATTTTTACTATTAACATTAAAAGTAAATTTCGGAGGTCTACTACCAGTTTGACTGACAAAGTAGATTTTTAATCTCTTTCCTTTATATGAAGGTGGTTCATGTAAAGATACGGCTTCACTTATAACATCATTTAATAAACTAGTTTTTATTTCTTTTCGATTATTTTCATAAGCTTTAATTACTTCAGGCATTAGAGTGTGTAATCTTTTTTTCGTTAAAGCACTAGTAAAAACAAAATTAATATAAGGAACAAATTTAAAATAAACTTCTAATTCTTGTTTCCATTTTTTTAAATCTTCATTAGGATTTTTAACGGTATCCCATTTATTAACGCAAATTACAATTCCTTTACCTGCCTCAATAGCGTAAGATAAAATATGTTTATCGTGTTCTATGATACCTTCTTTAGCATCAATAACTAAAACACACACATCACTTCTATCGATTGCTTTCATGCTACGCATTAAACTATATTTTTCTAATTCTTCATATACTCTTCCTTTTTTCCGCATTCCGGCGGTATCAATAACAATATAATCTTTTTTATCATAAGTAAGTCTTGTATCAATGGCATCTCTAGTAGTTCCCGCTTCATCACTAACAATTACTCTACTTTCATTTAGTAAAGCATTAATTAAAGAACTTTTTCCCACATTAGGCCTACCAATAAAACAGAATTTTAGAATATCTTCTTTTTCTTCCTCTTCTTCCTCCATATCTTTGGTAACGAGTTCTAATAATTCTTTAAAACCTAAATTATGTTCAGCCGAAACTGGTAAAATATTTTCAAAGCCTAATTCATAATAAGCATATATTAAATCATTTCTTTTTTCATTATCAATTTTATTAACTAAAACAATAACTTTTTTTTGACTTTTTTTAAGCATATTCCGAATCTTTTTATCGGCATCAGTTATATTATCTAAACCATCCACTACAAAAAGAATGATGTCGGCTTCTTCAATAGCTAAAGATGCTTGCATTAAAATATCTTTATCAAAGTTATCAGCTTCACCATGAATACCACCTGTATCAATTAAACTAAACTTTTTATTTTTATATTCTACAGTGCCATAAATGCGATCTCTGGTAATTCCTGGTTCACTTAAAATAATCGATTTTTTTTCTTTAATTAATCGATTAAAAATACTACTTTTACCCACATTTGGTTTTCCAATTAAGCAAACAGTTTGCATATTAATCCCCCTAACTACATGTAAGTTCATCTAAAGTATCTACTTTAGCACTAATTCTTTTATTTTTATAATAAATTATTACTTCTAATTTATCTAAATAAGTATCTTTAGCACTAGGATTTATAATACATCCTAGAGTCTCAGTACTATCTTTAGTTAAACATTCATTATCATTATCTTTATCTAAATATTGCGGTACTAAATCACTTATAATAAAACTTTTACAAGGAAAATCTTTATATTTTAATGAACTATTAATAATAGATCCTTTAATATCTTCTCCCATCATACTAGCAGCTTCTTCAATTAAAACTACTTTTTTTTCTAACATATTTTTATTAATACTATTAACAATACCATTTATTGATGGTACCGCAATGGTAATAATAACTCCTAGTAAAACAATAACTGCTAAAAGTTCAATTAATGTAAAACCTTTATTATTCACTATGCCCACCTCTTTTATTTTAAATATCCCGCAATTATATCTAATACTTCTTCTCTTCCTTTTTTTGTTATTGTTGACCATGGTAAAAAATTAATCGTATCATCCAATTTAAGAGCGTCTTTAATTAATTTATCTTGTTTAGCTCTTCCATTTTTAGTAACTTTATCATATTTTGTTGCTACAATTGTCACATTTAAATTATAATATTTTAAGAAATTATACATTAAAATATCATCTTCAGTTGGCTTATGACGATAATCAATAAGTAAAAATACATGTTTTAAATTTTCTCTCGTTGCAATATAGTCTTCAATCATAATGCCAAATTTCTTTTGCTTATCCTTAGAAACACTGGCAAAACCATAACCAGGAACATCAACTAAATAAAAATTATCATTAACTAAATAAAAATTTAAAGTTTGGGTTTTCCCTGGTTTAGATGAAGTACGAGCAAAATTCTTTCTTTCAATTAAAGTGTTAATAAAACTACTTTTTCCCACATTACTTCTTCCTAATAATAAAAACTCACATTTATTATCAGTTGGATATTGACTAACTCTAATAGCTATTTGAGGTTCTGATACTTTATCAATTTGCATAAATATCACCGCTTAAATTATATATTAAAATTAAAAGTTTTGCAAATTTCCTGCAAAACTATACTTTATCTAACCGTTAATTTTTTTAACTCTTTAACACTTAATTTTGTAACTTTAGATATGATTTCTAATGGTATCTTTTCTTTTATCATCGAAATAGCTGTAGTCTTAACTCCATCTTCGTAAGCATTCCTTCTTATTATTCTCTCCATTAAAGCATTCTCTTCTTCTGGTGTCATTAAATTTGTTATTGTTCCATCTTCATTAAATCTTAACATCTTTTCCATACCCCTTATTCTTTTTTACTTATTGTTTTTCAATTCTTTTAATTCTTTAATACTTAATTTAGTATATTGCGCTATTTTAGTTAAAGGCACTTTATCTTTTATCATCGAAATAGCTGTAGTCTTAACTCCATCTTCGTAAGCATTTCTTCTTATTATTCTTTCCATTAAAGCATCCTCTTCTTCTGGTGTCATTAAATTTGTTATTGTTCCATCTTCATTAAATCTTAACATCTTTTCTTCCACCTCTTTTACTTTCTCATCTTTTTTCGCTAATTCTTTTATCTCTTCTTTATTTGATCCTAACATTGTTAAGTAGATATGTCTCTTATCTCCTTTGATATTTTTATCATACCATTTTTCCTTATATCCCGCAATATTCACATTTATGATTCTAAAATTTTTCACTAATATCTTTCCTGCTTTATTTCTTAGTAAATATTCTTCTTTTAATGATTTATTTTTTCCTTCATTAAAATTTAAATTTATTTGGATTATCTCTTTTACTTTGATATATTTATTACCTTTTTCCAAAGCCTCTGTATACAATGTAGAATAATAATTTAAATTCCTTTCTTTGATATTTTTATCATAATTTATGTTTAGTTCAATATTTATTAGAACTCCTTCGGTTGTCTCCGCAATTATATCTAATCTTTTTCCTTTTATTTTTTTATTCTTAATTTTTAATTCACTATTTAAATATCTTTTCACCTTTACTTCTTTTTCTAAGATATCAGATAAGATGCTATTCATGATAGTATAATCATTATCATCTACAATAATACTTTTAAAAACTAAATCATATTTTAAATCATAAAATCTTTTATTTTTCAAAATTGACATATATTAACCTCGCTTTCGAGGTCTCTATTTTACGGATATTTTTTCCTATTTCAACACTTTCGACAAACGTTGTCAAAACTTCTATTTTTTCGACATTTTTCAACAAAAAAATAGTTATAAAACTATTTTAATCTATTTACGGCCATCATAACAGCTAACTTACCATAAGAATAAGTAAGGCCGCCTTGTTGATAACAAATAAAAGGTTTTCTTAAGGGGCCATCACAGGATATTTCAATTGATGAACCTTGAATAAAAGAACCTGAAGCCATAATAATTTCATCATCATAGCCAGGCATATCAGTAGGCACTGGTAAAGCATTGGCATCAATGGCTGATCCCATTTGAATACCTTCACAATATTTAATTAAATCTGGGCGATTACCAAAAATAATATTTTGAACAATGTCTACCCGATGATCATTATATCTTGGTTCAACCCTATAACCTAATTTTTCTAAAACTTTACTCGTTAAGATGGCTACTTTTAAACTACTAGCCACTGCCATAGGAGCATGATAGAGCCCCATTAAAATTTCTTTATTAATTCCTAAAGTAGGGCCTACTTCCTTGCCTTCTCCTGGCACAGTTAATCTTTCAGCACATAAATTAACTAAATCTTTTCTTCCCACAATATAGGCACCATTGGGAGCAATGCCTCCCCCTAAATTTTTGATTAAAGAACCAACCATAATGTCCGCTCCGACTTCAACTGGGGTTTTATCTTCCACAAATTCACAATAACAGTTATCAACCATAATAATAACTTCTGGAGTAATTTCTTTGATAAATTTTATTACTTTAGCTAAAGAAGTTATACTTATACTTTTTCTTTCAGAATAACCCTTACTTCTTTGAATAGCAATAACTTTAATTTTTTTACTCTTTAAAGTTTCAGCAATTTTTTCATAATCAAAATCATTATCAATTAAATCTATTTGTTCATAATTCACTCCAAAAGATTTTAAAGAACTAGGATTTTCTTTTATTCCTATGACTTCATGTAAAGTATCATAAGGAAGGCCAGAAATACTAAGAAGAGTATCATTAGGGCGCAATAATCCAAAAAGACAAACAGTTAAAGCATGAGTTCCCGAAATAAATTGCCCTCTTACTAAGGCAGCTTCTCCTCCTAAAACTTGAGCAAATACTTCTTCAATTTTTTCTCTTCCTAAATCATTATAACCATAACCAGTTGAAGAAGTAAAACAAGCTTCATTAATTCCAACTTCTTGAAAAGCCTTAAGAATTTTTTCACTATTAACAAATTCTTGTTTATCAATTTTTTGAAAAATATCTTTTAATTTTTCTTCTGATTCATTAAATAAATTCACTATTTCTTCATTAAATTTCATTTTTACCACTAATTCTAATTACTTCCCCACTTCGAATATCATCGTTAATTATAATTTCTAATATTTTTAAAGCAACTTCTTCTTTTTTTAAAATTTTATCCTGACCAACTCGCGCCATTTCCTTTTTTAAATATTCCGGATCCATATTTAAAACACTATCCGTATCTACCCAATCAGGAGCCAAAGCGCATACTTTTAAATTAGGTAATCTTAAAGCTAAATTTTTGGTTAAATTTTCTACTCCGGCTTTACTTGCGGCATAATCCATAGATATTGGACTAAAAGTATCAGTTGCGTCCGTTGATGAGATATTAATTATGATGCCTTTTTCCATATTTAAAGAAGCATATTTACAAACCAAAAAAGTACCCACTAAATTAACCTCTAAAACTTTCATAAACTCACTCTTAGTTTTAGTTTCTAAATCATTATCTATAACCAAAGCAGCGCAATTGACGACTACATCTATTTTTTCATGTTTAGAAATTACACTCGCAAATAAATCTTTAATCTCTTCTTCTTTAGTTAAATCACATTTATATGTATCATATAATTCCTCTATTTTATGATTATTATAAGTTCCCACAACGGTTGCTCCATACTCATGCAAAATATTCGCCAAAGTATGACCAATACCACTGCTGACACCAATTATTAAAACAACATAGCCTGCTAAATCCATCACGTCACCTCAAAACATTACTATTATATAATTATTTCATTATTATTGCAATGACATCTCCGGTAAATATTAAACTTAAAATTGTTAAAATAAATATTAGGAATTTATTATTGACTTTGGTTATTATTTTTTCAATAAAAGGATTTATGAAATAAGTGAAAATTAAACCACCAATGCCAAAACAAAAAGCACTTAAAAGGCAGACATAACCTCCAATATTTAAAAAATGATCTTTATAATTCCAAAGGCGCATACCTCCTAATTTTAATAAAAGAAAACCACTTATTCCTTCCAATAAACCGGTTAGAAAAAAGGATAAAATAAAAATGATTAAAGGCTTTTTCTTATATTTATTTATAAGTAATAGGAGTAAAGAGCCTATACCATAAATGGGAAGCCAGGGGCCCTTTAAAAAACCATGACTATAAAAATTACCTTTATAAAAATAATTTAAAATTAATTCATAAAAATAACCTAAAATACTACATAAATAAAATGTTACGCCAATTTTTACTCCTATATCTTTTTTCATAATTATCACTTTAATATTATGGTATTAAAAGATATCTTTACTATTCCATAAATTGGTTTAATGTTTTTTACATAGATAAAATAAAATTTTCCATAATAAAAGTAGAAAGGAAAAAATAATATGAATGAAAATTATAAAAAGGCTCCTAATATTTTAACTGATAAAGATTTAGCTTATCTTAAAGATATTTTTGGGTGGAATCATACCGCTTATAAAAACGAAATGGAAGCTTTAAATTATATTGAAGATAAAAGTGTTAAAGATATGATTACGGAAGCTACTAAACTTTTTAAAGAAAATATGAATCTAGTTTTAGATATTGTAAAGGATGGGGAAAATGGAAAATAAAAAAATTGCTAATCCCAAAACACCAGTTCCAAAAGGATTAGGTTTAAATGATCAAGATTATATGACTACGCTTTTAAGTACATTAAAAGCCATGGTTAAAGATATGACAGTCGCTTTAACGGAAGCCTCTAATAGCGAACTTTATAAAAAGTTTAAAGATATGTTTGAAAATTTAATGAAACTCCAAAGAGCTTCTTATGAATTAATGTTTAAACTCGGATGGTACACTCTAGAAGAAGCTAAAGAAAATAAAGTTAATACATTAGATAATGAATTACAAACCCAATTAGATAATTTAAATAGTTAAAATTAGACATCTTGAATTAAGAACTTTTTTATAGTATAATGAATATGTCAAGGAAACTTGAATACAATAAAAAAGGAACATTCAAATATTCTTGTGTTGAATGTTGCCAAATCATTGCTGAAATACCTAATTCATTGCTGAGTTAGGTGTTTTTTTTACATAAGGTGAAAAATTATTCTGAGTAATGAATAAATTATTAATAATAATGAAAAAATTATAATGTCTTTTTTATTCATACCATCACCCCCAATCTTAAAAGTTATTCACTTCTAAGATGAAGGCAACACCCAACTATTCAAATGTTCCTAATAAGAGTATAGCAAACTAAAGTTTTTAAAGTCAACAAAAATATGCGGACATTATTGTAAAAAATAAAAAAAAGAAGATTTTACTCTTCTAATATTTTATATCTTTTAATATATCATCAATATTGTCTTTATATTCATGAGTTCCATCAATAAAGATTAAAGTATTTTTAACTCTGGAAATAACAATATAATCATCAGTTGATTCCGCTACTATTTTAGCAAATACAGCGCCTTTTGTTTCTTGGTTTTCGGTATTGGCGGTAATATAATCTACAATACTATCTTTATATTTTTCATAAACTTTTTTTGCTTCAACTTCATCTTTAAATTCATAATATTCAACTTTATAAGAAACATCATCTTTAGTAGCGACTAGATAAGTATCAGCTTCATATTTACCTTCTTCAGCATCACTTACACTATAACCTAATGCCGTAAAATGTTTATTAAATTCTTCTTTATCGACAACATTATAAAACACACAACCAGTTGTTATAATACAAACAATTACAATAATAGCTATACCAATAATTATACTTTTATTTTTCATTCTTATCTCCTTTATGTCTATTATAAAATAATTCCATTATTTCGGTAAATTCATTGTCATTATCTAACTTGACAAGATATTCTTCATCATTCTCTTTTAATACTTTTCTTGCACAAAGTACCCTTTCATCACCTTTTTTTTGTAAAATAAGATAATCATTGTCTTTATGACTTAAAGCATCAATTACTTCATATTCTATACCATCTTCCAAAGTAATTATATCAATATTCATCATAAATTTCTAGACCCTTCCTGATTCATTTGTTGAATGCTAGCTAAAGAATCATTGTAAGTTATACTCTTGCTTTCCCGATAGACATCCATGAATTCCGTTAAAGCATTTTGATCTTCTATACTTAGATTATAAAATGCCATTGGATCTTGTAAATGATTTAAAGCGTTATATTTAGAAATAGCCTCCAAGACATTTGGAGTACAAAATTCCTGAATACGTCCCGATTTAACAACATAATCTAAGAAACTTTGACAACTATCAATTTTATCTTTAACTTCTTGAAGATGCCCATTATTCGTAGCACTTAAACGTAACCGAGCCATAATTGTATCCATATTATATAACCGGTTTTGCTCTAAATCTGTATATATAGAATGCAAAACATCATCTAAAACATTAGGATTTTTTTCAAGCATATCTTCTAGATGACCCGCGATTATATCCTCACGATAATCAAATTCAACATGACCCACCTGTGGATTATAACCCAAACTATCTGTCGCTTGCTCTACAATGCTCTCGATTGTTTTTCCATGAGATGCAAAACGTCCTATTTCTTTTTCCAACATATTATTTGTAGTGTGACTTCTTACTGCATACAAAATTGACAACGTTCCAATTCCCGCAATTAAAAGTCCTATTTCTAATCTTTGTTTAAATTTCTCTTTCGGGGTTTTTTCTCTTTTCGCTTTTAAATGAATGCCCCGCTTGGAAACAGGTTTAGTTAAATTTTCTTTTTCTTCAACACTACTTTTCTTAGCTTTTTGATAATTAATAAAATCCTTTATTTTATCATCTGCTTCATGATTTAGAATTTCATCTTTCGTATAGTTACAAGTTAAAACTAAATATTTAGCACAATTAAAAGTTTCATTAACATCCCAGTTTTCAAAATGTTCAACAATATAATAAACAATTTCCGAATAATCATAATTATCTCCGGTTGATTTTTTCATATCATTGACGAAATCATCAACTAGGCTAAATAATTTTTCTTCCTTTTCACTATTCATCTAATCACCCGCTATGGTTCTATTTTTAATATACTATTTAACTAGTTTAAAGTCAAATTACTCTATTTTCTTTATAATATTATTGACATAATCTTTACTCAATATTCATCTTTTTCGCCATTAACTTACTAATTAAATAAGCCACTAATAACATAATGATAATAACAATTAATATTTTCGGATTTTTAAAACTTTCCACTAAACTTGTGCCAATAAAGCCCCAGAAAAAAACTAAAAAGATTTTCCCAATCATTATGGCAACGGCATATTTTTTAAAAGACATTTTTGATAAAGCCGCCGCAATATTAATTAAAAAAGCCGGCGTAAAAGGAATAGCGATTAACAATACGAGACTAGTTAAAGATATTTTATCAATCTTTTTCATTAATTTATCAAATTGTTCAATTTTTCGTACCTTTCTTTGAAAGATATCTTTTAGGATAGTTCGACATAAATAGAACGAAAAAAAGCAGCCTAAGCAAGTTAAAAGATAGGCCACTATAAAACCAAGGGCATAACCATAAGCAATAAAAATAATCGTAATAAAAACAAATAATGGTAAAACAGGAATCATAGATTCTAAAAATATTAAAAGACAAGCAAATAATGGACCATAAAAAGTCGAACTATTTACTAAATTAATTATAAAATTGTATGTATTATTTAAAAATTCCATCATATTTACCACATTATTATTATAATATAAGTATGATTAATTTTCACGAATTTATTACATATGTTACATCATATCCGTAAAAAGCTAATATTCTTACCGCTTGTTTACTTTTGTGCCCTTTATCACACATAATATAATATTTATTGTTTTTATTTAATAAGGTTTTATGATTCATTAAAAGTTTATCATAATAAATATTTATACTATAAGGATTATGTTTTTCTTTGTATAAAACAGGGTCTTTAACATCAATTAAAATCCCCATATTAGGATTAAAATCACTTTCCTTGATGGTTTTCATAATATCACCCGTTTTATTATATGAATATTTTTGATTTCAAAAAATTATATTCAACTAAAAAAGAAGATTATTCATCTTCTCCAAAGAAATCATCAAAGAATTCATCATCGGTTATAACATTTTCATTCATTATAACACTATCAACATCGATATTAACTTTTGGCGCATCTTTCTTTTTCTCTTCCTTTTCTTCTTTAACTTCTTTTTCCTTCGGCATATCTAATGTTTCCACATCATCTTTTAAATCATCATCTAAATAATCATCATCTTTAATATCTGCTAATTCTTTATCAAAATCATAATTAGCATTTAATAATTCTTGATTTTGCATCTTTAATTTATCTTTTTGCCTTTGCTCTTCTTCATCTAGTTCTTTTAACTTCCGATCAATATCTTTCATCATAGCATCAATATCCATATTTTGCATACCACCACCAAAAGGATTACCATAAGGATTTGGGTGGCTCATAGAACTAGGAGAGGCAAAAGGATTAGTCATCGGACTTGAAGGCATTCCAAAAGGATTGGCATCTCGCATTCCTGGACCCATTGAAGATGCCATTGGGTTTGGCATATCACCTACCCCATTCATCATTTTCTTTCTTTTTTCTTCCGTAACATATTTCTTTATATCAAATAATTCGACTTTATGAGCTTCTCTAATTGGGAAAGTTGCCGTTGGAAAATCTTCACCCCAATTCATTTTAAAGTTAGGAGTATATTTCGTTTTAAATGGATACATTCTTAAACGAATTATAATTGCTTCTCCTAATTTTAATTTTTGTAAATCACTAACCGTAACTAAAGGAGTGGAAGCTGTCTTATCTTTATCTTTCGATTTAACATCGCCACACATCTTACTGATTTCTTCTAAGGCTTTTAATTCGGTACTAATTAAATAAATTAAATTACCACAGTTACCTTTAATTACTTGGGCTACTTCTTCCCCATAAACATCATTAAGTTGGGCAAAGTTTTGAATGATAAAAGTAAAACGAATATCTCTACTTCTTGCCGCTGTAACCATACTGTCAATATCTTTTAAAGGGGGCATATTAGGGAATTCATCTAAGATAAAGTTAGTCCGATATTCTAGTTTTCCCCCATTAGCTTGCGCTACATCGATTAAAGTTTCATAACATTGTTTAATAAAAATCGTCATTAAGGTATGATAAGTTTTCTTTTCATCATGGATAACCATGAAAACAGCCGTTTTACCTCGACCAATATCCCGCATATCAAAATCACTATAAGAAAGCATTTCAGATAGATTTTCTCTAGTTGAGAAAATTCTAATCTTTTGTCTAAAAGTTGAAAGCAATCCGCCTTTAGTATCACCAGGAGCATTAATAACCGTATTGGCAAACATATAAGCATTACTATCTGGTCCTTTTAAATTAAAATATTCTTTAATAAAATTACTCGTAGCGTATCTTTCTTCACCCACTGTACTCATATAGTTAATACTATTTAAATTTACTTCTTTAGGGTCAGCATCTTGAAATAATCCTAAGGCTAAACCTGAGAAATAATCGGCAGAACCTTTTTCCCAGAACTCCGAATCTCCTTTATTAGAAGGGTCATATAAAATATTTAAAGCAACGTCATCTAAAAGTTCAGTAGCTTTATCATAATTACCTTCTTTATAATATTGATAAGGCAAATACAAAGGATTCCAAGCATTACCTTTTTCAGGTTCCCGGAAATTTAAAACTATAACTTTATAGCCCCGATCTTTTAAATTTTGAGCTGTTTTTGTATAGATTTCTCCTTTAGGGTCGGTAATAACCATACTTTCGCCTTTTTTAGCTAAAATATTAACCATTGGAAATACTAAGTTTTCGGTTTTACCACTACCAGTAGAACCAATAACTAAGTTATGATAATGACCATTATCAACCCAAACTTCTTTACCATTATTAATTAAAGGTATACCAGCGGCTTTTAATTCTTTATCTGAGGGATTAATTTTTTCCACATTACTTGATTCTTTAATTTCTTTTTCTTTAGCCCATCTAGCATAACCATCATTACTTTTAGTCTCTCCTATTTTAAGGCCGATTCCTTTCCCTTTTTCTTTATTAAAAATATAATCAGAAACACTTGTAAAAATTAAAATCAAAGCCCCAATAAAAAGTCCTAAAGTAAAGGGTAAATATTTTAAAGAGAAAGCACTTAAGGGTATTAAACCATAAAAAGTTCCTGTATTAAGTAAGCAAAATAAATTAGATACAGCAAGTGCACATAAATATAATAAAATTATACAATATAAAACAAATAAGAAAAAATCTTTAGGTTCTACTTTAAACTTCATAAATACCCTCCCCAATTCAACCTTATTATACTATAAATACTTTATATTAGCAAAAAATATTTTAATAATTGTTAAGAAAATTAAAACCGATTTTATAATCATAGGGATAATATTCTATAATATTAATACTTATGGTATTACCATCATTATCTCTTGTTTGAACATTATAATTAATATTATCTTCATACTCTTCTTTTTCAAAATAATTAAATTTCGTTTTTATATTTTGATAAATATTATTTATATTATTATTAAAATCATCAATATTAGGATAAACTGCTTTAGTTTTAACATCTAGCATATTATAAGCCTTATTGCTATCTAAAAACATTAAATCCGAAAATTTATTTATATAATTAGATATTTTATTTTTGTCATCTAATTTTACAATTTCAAATTGACTATTATTATTTATATCCAAATTTTCTATCTGATAATTTTTGGCATATTCTTCTAAATTGTTTATATTGTTTAAAGGCATAACTACATAATTATCATCGACATCAACTATGATAAGAAAATAAATATTATCATTATAAGTTGCCACGTCTAAAAATGATTCACCAATTATATAACCTTTTAGAAAATAATAAGTAATATCACTATCAGCATTATAATATGCTTCTTCGACATTAAAACTAACACTTTCGTTATCTAAAACAATATTTGTTAAAACATTATTTTCGGTTATATTATGACTATATTTATAATCTTCATTCAATAATTCTAATAATTCTTTGGCACTATTTTGTTCTCTTAAATCATAGAAATAATTCATGGCATTTTGAAGCGAAAAGAATGTATTAACATCTTTTAACCTAGTAATCTCTTTACTTATAACTGGTTCTTTAGAAGATGGATCTTCAGAAGGAGCACTAGGGGTACTTGTATTAAAACTAAAATATATGGCAAGGATAGAAGTAATAATTAGCAAACTCACTATGATAATTAACATAATTTTTTGGTTATTTTTTCCCATTTTATTCTCTCCTAACTAGCTACATCCATTTTGAACAAATTCTAATTTACCAGGTAAGTTGGAATTTATTCTACCTTGACATTCATTATATTTATCAGCTGGTCTTTCAAAAGTCAAACAGAAACTTCTAGTCATTTCCGCAGCAGACATATTATTATTTCTTAAGTCAGCCTCCACACTAGAATAACTAGCTGTATTTAATTCGCTAATCATGTAATCAACTTGACATTCGACTGTATTAAGTAAGTTTCCTGGACAATGGTTTCTTAAAGCAGGAGCTCTACCAGCAAAAGTATTCCATTGACATAAACCTATGCTTCCGCCATAATCTGGATCACCGTAAGCATTTAAATTGAAACTACTTTCTTTTTCCATGTTAGCTAAGATTGCGGCGATGGCATTATCAGAATAACCTTTGCCTTTAAGAGTTTGACATACTCTACTTTTAACGCTGCAATTACCTGTTGGCCTTGGATCACTAACACTAATAAAATCATATGGATCTCGACTGTCATCATGATTCCCAATTTTTAAATACCAAATTTCAAAATGAAGATGGTGATCAGTAGAAGATCCTGTATTGTCGGCTTCGGCAATAATTTGACCTTGAGAAACTTCCATTCCATCGTAAACATATTTACTTAAAGTACCATTTTTTAAATGACAATATCTAGTATAATACCCATCACCATGATTTATCGTTACATAGTTTCCACAACCACTTCCTGTACCATCTGGAACCCCATCAACAGGGTCCATAATTGTTCCGCCTCTGGAAGCAATAACATTCATTCCATAACCAGCGCTTAAGTCTTCACCATTATGCCATCTACCATCATGAAAAACTGGGTGATCGCTACGCCATCCATAATCGCGGCCATTACCAAAACTAGCAACTTCTGGAGGACCAGTTAATATATCCCCCCGCTCAAAATTACCAGCCTCTCCTACAGGCCACCACCAACCAGATTCACATCCTGATGCTTTATTAATTTTTTTATGAAATTCACAATAACTAGCAATATCATATAATGATTTATTTCCGCTTATGCCACTTGAGGATTGAAATAAATTAAAAATTGTTTGATAATCAGATTTATTATAATGAACACCATCTGATTCATCCCAGTTAATAGAATCTTGAGTTAAACCTAAATCAAGATATATTAAATTACTTAAACCAGCTCCCGAAATTAAAGAAGCCATTTTATTATTAAAATCAATTACTTCCGCATTAGTCCTGTAATAAGTAGATGTATATATTTCTTCTTTTACTGGTCCAACTTGAGCAATATAGATGGTGTGATTACTCCATTCTCCTTCCGCTAAGGCTTTATAAACTTCAAAATAATTATTTAAATAACCGGCGTCATTTACCCCTAACCAAATAACAATATTATAACTTTGACCACTTTTCATTTTTTGATTGGCTAGATTAATTGCTCCAATACCGCCAGTATCATTTGTCGCATTACGATACCAAGTAACACCACAAGATGGTCCATAATTTGTATTATATCTAAACCAGCAATAACCATTGGCTCCATGATAAACAACATGATCATTATCAATGATACCATAACTAGCCATGCCATTCATCCGAGAGTCTCCAATATAAATAGTCTCTTTTGATGTATCAATTTTAGAAGTGCTAGAACTAGAAGATGTTCTACCTCCTCCGTAAACTTCTCTTAAAATTGATTTATAATTACCACTTTTAGAATTAGCAATCTTTTCAATGTATTCATCACTTATATTTAAAGTATCGGCCCCTGTTAAAGACGTAATTGCTCCATCATGAGAATCAGAAATATATAAATATCTTTCAATACTATTATAATATTTTTCTAAAGATTCTTTAGCATCATTTGGGACACTTTGATATCTAACAGGACAAGTAGCATTTACTGATTTTGCAGTGCTAGTGTATCCTCCAGCTGCTAAAGTATTGGTTTTTATCGCAATCATTAAAGCTTTATAAGCTCCCGCAGAAAATTCATAATCTTGGGAATAAGCATAAGCGGCCCCAATGACAAAATCTTTGATTGTGACATGGGCTGTATTATCAACACAATCATAATTAACATATGTTAAATTAAAATCACAAGTTGGATCAAAATAACCATTTGTATAATCTTCATCATCAAATAACATTATTAATACTAATATAATGACAATTAACACAACTAAACTTACTATAAAAATTAAAGGATGTTTTATAATAAAACCTATTAAATTTTTGGCACTATTAACAACAGAGGCACCTGCTTCTTTGGCCCCTTCTTTAGCACTTTTTTTGGATTTTTTAAATTGAAAAGGCCGTTTCTTTGGCTTAGCTTCCTCAGCATTTTCAGCTTCTTCCTTTGGATCAGCATCTTTTTTATCTAAACTTTCTTCTTCATTTGAAGAGCTCTCTTCACTTTCAGAATCATTCATTTTTGAACTGCCTTCATTAACTTTATTTTGGGTTCTATTTTTACTTTCATTACTTAATCTTTGACTATCAGCTTTTTTATCCATAGCATTTCGATGTTGAAGAGGTGCTTCTTCAGATACTTCACTTTCTGTAGTTGTGGTAGTCTCATTGGTTTCTTCTAACATAGCATCTAAGGAATTTTCCACTTCTTCTAAATCATAATGACCATTTTTAGCTAATCCTAAAGCATTAGCAATATTTAAAAGTTCATTACTTTTATCAGTGTCACCTGTAGAAAGTCCTAACATTCTTGCTTTACCAATAATTCTATCTATTTTCATACAGGTACCACCTTCTTAAAATAATTTTAGCATATTCTAGGCATAAAAAAAAGCGCTTTCACGCTTTATTCATCTATTATTTAGCCTCCACAATTAACTTTATGGCCGTTTTGGCTTCCCCATTTATCGTAATATCATTAAATGCCGGAATAACCACTAAATTATCACCGGTCGGAGCCACAAATCCTCGGCATATCGCAATGGCTTTGATGGCTTGATTTAGAGACCCCGCTCCAATAGTTTGTAGTTCAACAATACCCTTTTCCCGATAAATATTCGCAATGGCTCCCGCTACTTTACTAGGATTTGATTTACTAGATACTTTTAAAATTTCCATAATATATTCCTTTCTTCATAGTTAAAATATATGACTAGAGAAATTTAAAAATACCTATTATCGAAATTCTGGAGAGATAACTTTTTCATACATTTTTTTAATAAAATCACGATTAAAATTTTGATTGTAACGATAATGGCTTTTTTCATAATCACTCGTATATAAAGAATATGGAATTAACTCAAAATGGCGAAATGAAGTATCATAATAATTGACGATAGGTTCCGTTTTAATATCTTTAATGACTATTTCATTATCTTCTTTTAAAATTTTTAATTTGGCAAGTAGACCTACTTGGTAAGCATTATCAAATTCTTCGTCCGCTCTACTGACATCTTCATCGGCTGAAGTAAAATTACCCAAAGAATAAAAGACTAAAGTTTTATTTTCCCCCTTAATCCATTTAATTGGCTCTATAGAATGGGAATGACTTCCCACAATTAAATGAACTCCTAGAGAATTTAAAAACTCTGCTAAAGTTTTTTGCTCTTCATTTTCTTCATATGTAAATTCTCTTCCCCAATGCATTAAAACGATAATAACATCAGTCTTTTTCTTTAATTCGCTTACTTCTCTTTCCATTTTTTCATAAAGAATTTCTTTTGTATCAGGGTCTTTATATAATGAAACATATCCTCTTTCATCCGAAGGCACCTTTTGATTAGTTCCATAGCCATAAGCTAGAAAACCTAATTTAAGACCATTTACTTCTTTAATAACATAATAATTGTCATCTAAAGTTGTTCCTACCGTTAAAATATTGGTGTTATTTTTAAAATAATCTAAAGTAGATTTAATGCCTTCTAACCCTCTATCATAAGTATGATTGTTTATAGTTCCTAGAACTTCTAAAGAAAGTGAGGAAACTAAATCACCAATATATTCAGGTGCACAAAAATTAAAGCCCGTTCCACTTACTTCTAAATTATCATTACCTATAACAACTTCCATATTACCAATTGAGACATCATCATTAAGGAAATAATCTTTTACTTTAGCAAAATAATTTGAAGGATCATCACCTAATCTAACACTATTATAAAAAGGCTCCTCAAAAAGAAAATCTCCTACTAAAGTTAAATTAACGACTTTTGAAGCTTGATTATCTTCTTTAAAACCATTTAATTCCTTGGAAGAAGTATTTTTATATTCACCCGCTAAAACTATTATTAAAAGGCAGATTACCAGAACAAAACTTAAGAAAATAATTTTTTTACTTTTCATTAAAACCCACCTTTCTTAAAAAAATAAGTAAGTTATTTCTTACTCATTATATAACCCGCTAATGGATCCATTAATTCTAAAATACCATTAATTAGGAAGAAAAATCCTAATACTAATATTTGAATATCATTAGTGTAATATAAATTAACTGCGGTTAAAATTCCCGTTAAAATAAAGATAATTAAATTAACTACATTGAGTTCCCATAATTTATTTTTCCGATCATGATAATAATCACTTTCTTTTAATTTGGTTAAACTCATTAAAATAACCCAAATAAATAAACAAAGAGCTAAATTCCAAGGAGAATCATTGATATCTAAAAATAAAAGTAAAACTAAAATGGCGACGCAAGATAAAGAGGTACTAAAACCACTATAATCTTTGGCATTTAAAATGGCAAAATTCTTAATTAAGTGAATTATACCATATAAGGAAATGATAATAATAAATACTATTCTTACATTATTAATATTAAAAATTGGTAAAAGAGTTACAATACTAGCTCCAACCACTAATATCCAACCTACTATAAATTCGACAAGAGTTCTTCTATCCATTTAAGTCACTTCCTATTTTAATTATAAAATAATTATATCTTTTTTTCAATCAGTTTTAACATTACCGAATCGACGATCTCTAGTGCTATAATATTCTAAAGCTTCTTCTAAATCTTTTTCTAAAAAATCTGGAAAATAAGTATCAACAAAATATAATTCGGCATAAGTTGCTTGATATAGCATAAAGCCACTTAACCGATGCTCTTTACCCGTTCTAATTAGAAAATCAATCGGCGGTAAATTTTGATACATATATTGATAAAAATTTTCTTTATTTAAATCTTCTTCTTTTAATTTACCATCTTTTAGATCACTAAAAACTTTTTTAGTCGCATCAACTATTTCTTCTTGACCTCCATAATTAAAACAAATATTTAAAATACAAGCCGTATTATTTTTCGTTTTTTCTGTAACATTTTCCATCGCTTCTAAAACATCTTTTCTTAAGTTCTCTTGGCGACCACTAAAAACAATTTTAACATTATTATTAATGACTTTACTTAATTTTTCATTAAAATAAGTAATACAAAGATTCATTAAATAATCGACTTCTTCTTTACTTCTTTTAAAATTATCAGTGGAAAACGCAAAAACAGATAGGACTTTTATTCCTAACTCTTTAGCATGAATCGCTAATTTTTCTAAAGTCTTAGCTCCTTCTTTATGTCCTTCACTTCGCTTTAATCCTCGTTCTTGGGCCCAACGCCCATTACCATCCATAATAATTGCTACATGATTTGGTACATTCATTTAATCACCTACTTTAATAACGCATTAAATTAATTATAAATAAAAGATATAAACAGACACTATAACGAATTTTAAACATTCCTAATTCAAAAATAGACACTAATAAATCTGATACACAAACAATATACCCTTCTTTATATAAAGGCTTATATTCTTTCGGATTAACTTTACCATCATGATTTATAAAAGGTAAACACTTTTTAGTTAATGCATAATGATACATATGCGTTTCAATAATACTAGCTTCTTTTGGAGTAACATGAAAATATTTTTTGGCATTGTCACTACTTGTTTTCGGATGATTAAGATAAGAACTACTTCCGTTAAAGAAATCATGAAGTAGGCCACTAATGCAAGAATCTTTAATATCGCCTTTAAATAATTTGGCAAGCAAAAAACTAACATATGATACTCTTTTACAATGATCATATCTATTAGTTCCATGATGAGCTTCATTTTTAAGACTTAAAAAATTCTCATCATTTAAAATATTTTTAGTAATTTCTTTATATTCTTTATTTAATTTCATTTAAATTCCTCTTAACATTAAATAATATTAACAACGGTTTAATTATAGCATACTTTCTTTTAAAAATATACCTCCAAGCTAACTATTCGACACTAGTTTGATAATTTATTTTTCTTTCTCTTTCTTACTTTTTTAACTTGAAGATATAAATCAGGACACTCTAAAGTTGTTTGCAATATATGTTCTAAAACATTATTTCTAACAGCTTTAAAAGAAACATTCATAATTATATAATAACTAGCAAAAGTTGAAATAAATTCACTAATTAAATTATTAACCATATCCATCGTAATGTTACCTTCTTTATAAAGGATGATAAGCTTTTGTGCATAAGTCTTAACTAAAAATTCATAAATTTTATTAAAATACCATTTAATTTGCGAACTTATCTTTGAAACTGCTTCTTTATAGGTAATAATACTATTTAAATGATCTAGCATTAAAAGAAAATCAATTATTTCTTCTCTAGAATTATATTTTTGAAGTTCATAAATTAGTCCTCGTAAATTAGCACTTAAATATAAACTTTGCATTTTAGCTTCTCCCACAATAACTTCTACTAAAGATGCAATATGCGTTAAATAATTATAAGGATGATTGTTGGACAATTTTTGAGTGAAGTATCTTCTAGTTAAAAGCTCCGTATAGCCTTCATTTAAACCACTGCCTAAAAAATAATTATTTTCATGACAATATTGTTTAAAACCCGTATAACGAATCCCATTAGTCGAAATACAGGTTGCTACATGAAATAATTCATGATACAAATAATCGCTATTTGCTTTAAAAAAAATGGTATTATTTGCTCCATCATAACAAGCATCAAAATATTTAGCAATCTTATCCTTATCTTCTAAATCGGCCGGATTTATTTGTAAACTTTTTAAATTATTTAGAAAAATTATTAAATCTTTTGGTGGAAAATGATTTTGTAAAACATAAATAAACTCTAAAATTTTTTCTTTGCCTTCAATATTAGCTAATTTTTCATAATCAATTTTAGTCTCTTTTTGAATAATTACAGGTGGTGGTAAAACTTCTTTAGACTTTATATAAAAAAAGGCATCATTAAAACGATATAATTTTAAATATTCAAAAAATGTTGCCGGATAAGTAAGTCCTAAAGTCCCAGAAAAATCTTTAAATTGTCCTTCTTTTAAATTGGCCATGTTTCCACCCCCATGAGTTCGTATAAAAACCTCGTTTAATGTATTATATAATATTTTTCACATCTTGAAAATAATATTTGTCATAACATTATTAACAATAAACTTAAAATATTGTATAATAAATAAAGAAAAAAGGAGTAGAATAATATGCCAGAAAAAAATAAAAATATTTTAATTATTGCCTTAGCTTTAATAATCATAATTTTAGTAATTGGAGTAATTATCCTCGTATTCCAAAATATCAGAACCGAAGATAAATTAGATTACCTAGAAGATCGTTATGAATATTTAAATGACAATAACAATAATAATCAAAATAATGAAGATAATAATTCTCTTGACAGCAGTAATAATTCTTCAAATAATGCTAATCAAAATATTTCTCAAGATGAAGCTTTAGATATTGTTTTAAAAGATTTAAAAGTAGCTAAAAATGACATTAGAGATTTAGATATTGAACTTGATTATGAAGCAAAATATCAAAAAAAGGTCTATGAAGTAAGTTTTGAATATAAATATTATGAATATGAGTATTATCTTGAACCAACAACAGGAAAAATATTAGATTCTTTTAAAAGTTTAAATTAGTTAAAAGACCACTTTGTTCTATAGTGGTCTTTATTAATCAGTAATTACAATAGTATTAAGTAAATCTTTTACTTTTTCATTTGTAAAATATTCACCTACCATTACAATTACATATCTTTTCTCATTTTTTAAAATATTTATTTCCGTTACATTTCCTTCTTGTACAAACATATAACCATCTAAATCCCCTTTTAAATTAATTATTTTAGTATTGTGGGGGTTTAAAATACTAGCAACATAATATAAGCCATAAGATCCTTTAATTTTTTTGCTACTAGTAAAAAGATTATTCTTAAAATTATCTTCTGCTAAAAAGGCAAACAATTTTTGATCACTATCAACTTGATTATCTTTTAAATATTCACTTACTTCCGCATAGGTTACCCCTTTTTGAATTTCTTCTTTAGAATCAAAGTCATTTAAATGCAAGTATTCTAGATAAGGTTTGGCTTCTCCAAGAGAAATATAGCTATTTCCAGTTCTATTAACATAATCTATGTAATTACCAGTAACATCACTATGAGTTTCACTTTCATACTCTTTAAAATCATTTCTAATTTTTAAATCATTATATTGAAGATACTCATCTGATGCTAATTCTTGCCTCTTTACTTCAATACTTTCAATTATCTCATAAGACTTACTAATCTCTTTAAAAGAATAATCTAATCCTTTATCATTAAAAAATGATAATAGAAATAATTTATAACCGAGATATCCTCCAATTAAAATAACTAGTGCCACTATAATAAGGCCAATTATTAAACTATTCTTATTTTTCATCTTTTTCCTCTTTCTTTTTTAGCACTATAGAAATAATAAATAAAATTAAACTCGGTAAAATAAATTCTAAGCTTCTAATTAATATATAAGCATAAAAAGGTGCCGAATTAGAAAAAGAATCATAATTAATATAATCGATAATTAACCAAATTATAAATATAATTATCAAAACTAAAGAAAGGCCTAAAAATAATTTAGAAAGTTTCTCTTTCATATTCGCTTCCTACTTTCTAATTTAATTATACTATGTCTTTTTAAAAAAGAATATTAATTGTTATATATGAAAATATAAGTTGACATTTTCTTGAACTATCCATTTTAATCTTTCAATCGTTCCATCTTGACGGATTTTCTCCATATTTTTTCGAACACTCTTTGGAAATATTTTTTCCATATCTTTAACATAATAACTACCATCTCGAGGAATTTCATAGTTCACTACTTCAAAAGTATCCTTATTTTTTCTTAATTCAAATTTATAAGGAATAGAAGAGCCAGAATCATTTATAATATTTCCTTCTTCTAAATAATATTTTTCTTGTAAAACCCAGGCATAAATAAAATATTTTTCTTCTAACTTTTTAGTTATTAAATAAGTTTTTAATGCCACAAAAGATTTTTCATTTTCATGATAATTATTCTTTTCATCATCTTTAATTAGATACTCTTTAATAGCATCTTCTATTTTCATACTTTCTAAATTGATTGGTGGAACATAATCAAAGCCCCAGGTACTAAAAAATACTGGTTCTTTATGGTACATTCTATTTAGATCAATACCAAATAAAACAGATAGAATTCCTAAAGAAAGAATAACTAAAACAATAAAGATAGATAAAATGATTTTTAAATGATTAATCCTTTTATGTGAATAATCAATGGTGTTAACAATATTTTCTTCCAGCTTTTCTTGATATTCTTCCTTTGTTAATTTTTCTCCACTTAAAAGTTCATTAATAGTTATTCCAAGAATCCCCGTTAATTTTTTTAACAGTGATAAATCGGGCATTGTTTTACCATTTTCCCAACGACTAATAGATTTATTTGTTACTCCTAGCCTTTCAGCTAACTCTTCTTGAGTCATCTTTTTTTCTTTTCTTAAATTGGCAATAAACTTACCTATTTTCTCTTGGTCCATAGTTTTCCCTCCTCTAACCAATATAAACGATTATGCTTATTAAGTACAGGACAAAAACTGAGAATTAAGAAAAAATTAAAAGTTATTTCTCTTTCTTTATTTTCTTTAATACTTTAGGTTTATTTTAATCTTCTTTTTCATATTGAACTTTTAAATCTTTATTAACTATTACTTTATATTTTCTTTGATTTAATAATTCTTGATTTTGACTATCAAAGACCTCAACTTCAATAGTGGTTGTTCCCACTTTTTTAGGAATAAAATGTAAAGAAATAATATAATTACCAGCTTCCATAATGGCATTATCATAATCTAATTTAGCCTCTAGAATGGTATCATCTGAATTATTAATTTCGATTCTAGGACTAGAAGTTGTATTATCTATGGTTGGTAGTGCTGTACTAAAAGTAATATGACTATACTTAAATTCTTTAGAATATTCAACCTTATAAAAATCTAAATTGTTTTGAATTGTTTTGATATCTACTTCATATTTTGAAGTATTATGGTTAAGTAAATCTTTCACTAAATATTTATCCCTATTATTGATAATAGCATAAACTTTATCGCTCTTTTGACATGGAAAATAATAAGTATAAAATTCATTTTCATAAAACTTGTCTAGTCCTTCTAAACAAGATGTTGACTCATCAACTATTTTCATTTGATATTGAAATACACTAAGGTTTTCTTTATAAAGATGATTATGGAATATAATTACTCCCAAGATAGCAATAAATATTAGACCAAATAGACATATTAGCTTAATTAATTTTTTCTTATCTATTTTATTTTTTTCGAGTAAGAAAATGTTTTTAACCAAATCATCAATAATTTTAATTTTTAATATTTTAAACATTATTAGAGAGCCACTGACATTTAAGATAATATCATCAATATCAAATCTACCTACACCCCCAAATAATTGTAATAATTCAATTCCTAAGGTAATTAATGATATAGTTAAGAAAAATGTTTTAAATTTATTTTCTTTTTTAAATAAAAGTGGTAAAAAGAAAGCCATTGGCATTAAAGCCACAAAGTTACCTAAAATGTTATAAAATATAGTAGCACTATCAGTTAAATTATTAAAATTTTCGATTAAAAATTCATAAATAGTTCGAAAAGGAATTAGATTAATAGATTCTTTTAAATATTCTAAATTAAATGATCCAAATAATCCATGTCTTCCCCATGATGAGTCAAATAAAGTTAAATTTATAAATAATAAAAGATATAATCCAAAAAATATCCATAAATTTATTTTTAATGGTTTATCATTTTTATAATATTTAAATAGTAATAATCCTCCAAAATAAATAAGTAAACATGATATAACAATAAACACTATAGTTGTTTCAAAATCTATAATAACATTTGGTCTAATAGCATTAATAATATAAAAAACAACTAAAAATAATGCTGAACCATATAATAAATAGCCAAAAATTTTCTTTTTCATAAATCCTCCATACAATTAATTAAATTCTTTTCATTTATTATTGTAACAAACCATACAATTATATTTTGTACTCTTAAATAATGTTTTTGACTCATTATTACAACTATAGTGATTAACTATTATTCCTTTATCTATATAGTCTTTTTCATTACATCTATTTATGCGTTCTCTTATATGTATTATTGGACTATTATTAAAGACTATAGCTTGTAGAGTATCAACTGCAATAATTCCTATTAAAACTACTAAAACAATTAAAGTAATTTTTAAACCTTTTTTCATAACTCATCTTTTTTAATCGATATTAAATTCAACTGCTAAATTAAAACTTTTTTCTTCATTTTCATAACGGATATTTTTAATAATTCTATAGGTTCCTTTTTTTAACTTACCATAAATATTTTTCAAATTAACTTCAATTTCAGTACTTCCTTTAGGGTAAACACCATAGGCCTCTAGTGTAAAAGCTGGATTTTTTATTATCCTGTGCCAACCATCAAATCTTTTTATTTCAAGTTGATAAGGATTGCCATATAAAATATTATTATCGCTATTATTAGTTAAAATTAAAGTAACTTTTTCATTTGTTAGAGTATCTTCTTTAATCGTTAAAGTTATATCTTTAGAAGTATTTATTTTAACATGAGATTTTATTACTATAAAATAGATACCTAAACTTACTATTAAAAATACTCCAATTAAAATGATAATTATTTTCTTTTTCATAATTATTCCTTACTCCTTATTTATTAATTATTCTTATGAATAATCTTCTATACAAATATAATCTTTTAAAGAACATTTAACATTAATATTTTTTGTATCAGTATTCTTTGATGTTATATTTGCATTAAAATAAATATAATTATTTTCAATATTTTTTATATTATAAATATCTTGAATAGTGGCATCTTCACTAATTTTTGATAAGTCAAAATTTAAAAATTTTTCCTCTACTTTCTCTTCGTTTAAAATATATTGTTCTATAAATGGCCATGTAGCTCGATGAACAAAAAGTTTATATTCGTTAGATTCAACATCCGTATAAAAATAGTTGCTTTTGAAATCTAATTCAGGATCACCAGTACCAATTTCACTAATATATATGTAATCATTATAAGAAACTCTATAAAATAAAGCATCTTTCTCATCCTCACCATCATTAAGATGAGCAATAGCATAAGTTTGAGGAATATTATTATTGTCAAAAGTATATTTTATGTTTTTAAGAGTATTTATATTTATATGTTGGTAATTACTATATTTATCATAATTATCATTACCCCCAAACAAGAACAAATATAAAGTAAATAAGATAATACAAGTGACTAAAATAATTATTATAATAATATTTCTTTTTTTCATAAATACCTTTACCTCTTACACATAGAGCTTTCATGCTTCATTGAATAATCACCAATATAAATATCTTTATTACCATCTAAAGTTTTACAAGTAATTATAGTCATATCTTTATCTTTTGATTTATATATTTTTGTGCCACCATCTTTTAACATATCAACAGCATCTAATTTATCAGTTATGTTTTTAATAGAATCATCCAAAGATTGATTCACATTTGATATATAAGATTTTAAAATCATAGTTTCACCATCAACTACATAAAATTCTTTTATATTACCAGTAAAATATATTTTTCGGTCGTTGAAAGTAAAATACTCTTTTATTTTTTCTGAATTCATATTGTTATCATATTTTGATAAATAAAAATCAAACTCTTCTTCAATATCTTTAATAGAGCAAGCAAACTTTGTTCCTTTCCAAGTAGTAATCTTTTCGTTATTATTACATTTATAATGATTTACAAATAATCCTTTATCAATATAATCAATCGTTCCACCATCTAAATTTTCTCTTATTTTTAATATTGGACTATTATTAAAGATTTTTGCTTGAATTGTATCAATAGCAATAATTCCTATTAAAACTAATAAAACAATTAAAGTAATTTTTAAACCTTTATTCATAACTCACCTTTTTAATCAATATTAAACTCTGCTGATATATAAAATTTTTGATCTTCTTCATTTTCAAAATAAACTTGTTTAATTATTCTATATTCTCCACTTGGCAAATTTCCATAACTATATTCCCAGTTCAATTCAATTTCTTTTTCACTATTTGTTTCTAATTCCCAAAGCGGTACATTAAATTCTAATTCAACATTTATATTATACCAATTTTCGTCTTTTTTTACTTGTATTCTATATTCTTCACTATAGCGAAGTAATTTATCACTATCATTTTTTAAAACCAAAGTAGTACCTTCATTTGTTAAAGTTCCATCTTTAATGGACATTGTAATATCATTTTTTGAAATTGTAATATCAGACTTGTTTCCAATTTCAAACTCGCCTTTTGTTTTACCACAACCTGTTAATCCTAACATTAAAACCCCACATAATAAAATAGTTATAATTGTTTTTTTCATAAAGCCTCCTTACAATTAATTAATTAATTTAATTATACTATACTATTTTAGAATATACCACCTACTACCTTGCCATTAATAATATACTTTATATAACCATTATCTTTTAATATTTTACAATATCTTCTTATTGTTCTTTCACAAACATTTTATTCCTTTTCTAATTCTTTTTGAGATACTTTTGGATTTAGTTCTATTTCATTATCAATGTTATGTTTATACTTTTTTAATTTTTAATACTTTATTTATGTAAAAATAATGTTGTATAAAGGGCAAGGTGATTATTAATATCAATATCATCATCACGTTCAGATAAAACTTTTTCTAATTCTTCACCTTTAGGGCTAAAATATATTAAAGCTTCCAATACTGTTATGTTTTTAGGTAATTTTTCATAAATTTTTTCAATAGAATTATTACTATTCAAAAGCATTAATCCAAAAATAATTTCTTTAATTAATTCATCAGAAACTTCTTGGGAGATTTTATCAAATAAATATATTTTCCATTCTTCTTCTAATTCTTGTTTTATTAATTGATTGTCTTTAGCTACTGATGCAAAAAAATTTACTTTAGCCATAATTTGATTATTTTTAACACTAGTATATTCATTAATTTCTTTTTCTATTTTAGTTCTAGTTTTTGGCAAGGTTCTATCAAAGTTACTTCCTTTTTGCTTGCTTAATTCCATAAGTTCTTTAATACCTTCATTTTTTTTATTTTCAAAATGATTTGAAAGTGCATCAATTCCAAATGCCATTGTAACAATACCACCTACTAATGTTATTACCGGAAATCCAAAAACGGCAACAATACTAACATTCTCACTAATAATACCAGCTTCATATAGTATATTTGACAATGGAATTGATGATATTGCTAATCCCAAAGTTAATACACAACCTAATAATATTCCTGGTATACCAGAAACAATTTTTTGAGCAATTCTATATTTTTTTACTTTTTTATATATATTATTCATATTATTATCTTTAATTTTATTTTTCATTAAAAAGCCCCCTCGTTGCTAGATAAAATATAATATATTTGTAAACATTTGTCAATTAATACAAACATTAAAAAATTTTAAGAATTAATTAATAGATAAAATTTTGAACAAAATTGGCCTAGAATTTCAAAGTATAACTTTTTGGCCTAGAAATATTTTATATATTAAAAAATCATTTTTAAAACATAAAAATATAGATTTTTGTTTTATAAATTTTTATAGAACGATTTTTTTAACTTTTTCGTTCTATAATTTTTTATAGAACATTTTTTATTGATTTTTCGTTTTATAATTATTCTGCTAAAAATATTTCTACATATTGAGAAAACATAAAAATTTGATTTCTACTATATCCAGTTGTTTCTTTTATTATATTCGCAGACTTCAAATTATTAATTACCAAATTAACAGTAGATTCAGGCATTTTTAATGCTTCAAATATTTTTATCTTCATTGCTTAGTTTTTATTACTAATGAAATTATATATAATTTTTTATTTCATCATATAGTTCATCTTTATTGATTTTTTCTTGATAATATTTAAGTTGTTTTATTATTTTTCTAAATAACACATCATCAACAAAGCCATAAGGAGCATAACTATTTATTTCTTGCTTATATATGTTCTTTAAATTAATATAATTAACCGGTGCTTTTAATTGATTATCTTTATTTCTTTTTAATAAAAAATGCTGATAATTATTTTTATGTAATGTTTTATTACTTGAACTTGATATTGTTAAATAATAAAAATGAGTATCAGTAACACAAATTATTAGTACTGGATGCCCTGTTAGTGAAAAATCAATTCTTTTGGCATCTTTGAAAATTATATTTTTCATATTGATAATATCTTGTTCTTCTGCAAACATTAATATACTATTAAATTCCCTTCATTATCTCTAGAAACATAGTAAGTTACATTTTCATCATCATAATTTGCATTACACAATTCGTTATATTCATTATCAGTTAGGGTTATGTCAGGTGTTAAGAAAAAATATCTTCCATTAATGATTTCTAATTTTTCATTAAATTCTTCATCTTTATAATCGTTATATAATTCTAACATTATGTCCTTATATTCTTTTAATAATGCATCATTGGATATTATAGGATTAAGTTGTTTTTTTACTTTTTCTTCCAATGAGTTCCATGGTGATTCTTCATGAGTATGCTTAGATATAACATCGGCTTTTAAATAACCATATAATCTATTGATAATTTGAAGAACTTTAATTTCATCATCTGATAATTCAATTTTTACATCTAAACTTAGGAGATTATCATATTTATATTTACCATAAACATATGGTAATACCGGACCATTTTTCCAAGCTTCAACATCTTTCTGAATTATATCTTTATTTAATGCTAAAAACATGGCTTTGGCATAATAGCATAATTTATTCAATAAAACATTACCATCATAGGAATTAGTTTGAATTGTATTGTTATTGTTACAAAACCATTTGGCAACCATTAATGTTTTATCCACTATAACACCTCCTTCAACATTTTTCGCATATATTATAGTATAAACTAAATTATTATATGTAAAAAGTATTTCTTAAATGTAAAGAAAAAAGCCTTTATTTAAAGCTTTTTTATTATCTTAATGGTGGCTCCAGCGGGAATTGAACCAGCGACACAAGGATTTTCAGTCCTCTGCTCTACCGACTGAGCTATGAAGCCA
>CANRJV010000012.1 GCA_947631045.1 uncultured Bacilli bacterium | reverse complement strand
GCTAATTTATTTAAATATATTAAAAATATATCTAAAACTATTTAATTTTACTTATTGACTTTTACCAGATGTTCTAAAATAATTATACCAGATTATTTAATAAGTGTCTTATAAATTTTAACAATTCGCACAATTACTTCTTTATCATCAATATCAATTTTATTGGTTGATATTAAAGTTGCTAGTCCATTAGCATATAACCAAAGATGCATAAATAACTCTTTCGCATCTTCAAAAGAATAACCACCTTTATTAACTAAATTAATAATGGCTCCTTGATTCCACTTTTCATTTAAAACATCATCAATACTTTTCCATTTTAAATTATTCGACAAGAATAAACTAATAAATAAATTTTTATAATATTTTGCAAATTCGACATAAGCGACACATAAAGTTACTAAAGCTTTTTTATTATCCACTCGGCTAGTTATAAATTCATCATATTGTCTATAAATTTCTTTATAAATATCTTCTTTTATCTCATCCATGTTTTGATAAATACGATATAAAGGTTTAGTCGATATCTTTAATTCTTTGGCTAAATCTCTCGCATTTAAGGATTCCCAACCCTTTTTGTTAATCATGACTACGGCTTTTTTAATAATAGTCTCTTTTTCTAATTTACAACTTGCAGGCATTATATCCCCCATTTCTATAGTAACTTATGTTACCATTATATCTAATTTAATATTCATTGTCAAATATTTCCAAAAAAAGAAAGAATTTCTTCTTTCTATTTATCTCTAATACTGGCTTTAAATTTTTCTTCAACACTTAAAATTATTTTATTAAAGAGAGCCATAACTTCTTCTTCCGTTAAAGTTCTCGTATTATCTTCAAAAGTTAAATTATAAGCAATTGATTTTTTATCTTCCGCAATTTTATCACCAGTATATATATCAAATATTTTAATATCAGTTAATAACTTGCCACCACTCTTTTTAATTTCTTTTAAGATATCAGAGGATGGAATATCTTTATTAACGACAAAAGCGACATCTTTTTCAATCTTCGGATATTTATTTAATTCTTGATATTTAACATCACTAGATTTATGGGTAATTAGTTCGCTTAAATCGATTTCACATACATACATGTCTTTTTTCGTAACATTTGGATGTAATTTGCCAAAATAGCCGACCTCTTTACCATCAACTTTAATCTCACTATTAATCTTTGGATGAATTTCTTTTGGTAAATTATCACTTAAGAATAAAGTATAACGTCCATTTAAACCTAAGTAATCTAAAATACTTTCAACCATCCCTTTCATTAGATAAAAATCAACTTTATAGTTTAGACTATTCCAAGTATTATTCAAGTATTCTCCACTCATCAAAAAGCCTAAGTGAGTCCATTCTTGATAATTATCTCCATCTTCTGCATAAACATTCGCTATTTCATATAAGAAAACATCATTATTTTTCTTACCTTTATTATATTCAGCCACATTTAATAAAGCTGGAATTAGACTTTGCCTTATACAAGATTTTTCTTTTAACATTGGGCGTAATAATTTAATAGTTGGTCCAAAATGATAATTGAACTTTTGACTTTCTTCTTCACTAGTTAAAGTATAAGTTCTAATTTCATGGAATCCTAAACTTCTTAATTTTTTAGAAACTATTTTTCTTAATTTAACATTATCCCGATATTCGCCTTTTTTCGTTCTTATTAAAGGAAGAGTCGGCTTAATGTTATCATAGCCATAAATACGACCAATTTCCTCAATTATATCTTCTTTTTGGGGATAAATATCTTGTCTTCGATTAGGAATAGTAACTATATACTTATCTTTTTCAAAAGTGTAAGGAAAACCTAAATTAGTTAAGATTCTTTCCACATCTTCTTTAGCAAATTCAATTCCTAATATCGTGTTTATTTCTTCTTCTCTTACAGATACTTTCTTTTCCTTTTTATCAACTTTATCATAAGTTACAACACCTTTAACAATTTTAGCATCAGCATATTTCTCCAGTAAATGACACGCTCTTTTAATAGCCAGTTCACAAAATTCATAACTTAAAGGCTTTTCTAATCTTAAACTAGCTTCACTTCGAAGACCTAATCTTATCGAAGTATATCTGATATTATAAGGATTAAAAATGGCTGATTCAATTAAGATATTTTTGGTGTTTTCTGTAATACCACTGTTAAGGCCACCCATAACCCCGGCCACACATAAAGGAGTATCGCCATCGGTTATTAAAATATCATCTTCTGATAAATCTCGTTCTTCTTTATCTAAAGTAACAATTTTTTCGCCTTTTTTAGCCATTCTAACAACTATTTTGTCCCCGACAACATCTTTATCAAAGAAATGAAGAGGTTGACCATATTCTAGCATAACATAATTGGAAATATCGACTACATTATTAATACTTCTTACACCTGCTACTTCAAGGCGATGTTTAATAAAATCGGGACTTTCTTTAATTTTAACATCTTTGGCAATCATTAAATTATACATAGATACATTTTCCGTTTTAACATCTAAAGAAACTAAATCGGCAACATTCTCATTTGTTTCTTTGTAACCAACATCAGGCATTACCACATTACGCCCTAAAACGGCCGCTACTTCATAAGCAAATGGCAAATGGTTGTTACAATCAGTTCGGTTCGGATTTAAATCTAATTCATATAAAGTATCATTATAACCTAAATATTCTAAAGCATCTTCTCCCACCGGAGCATCATTAGAAAGCTCGGTAATTCCTTTGTTATAAGTTTCTTCCGTTTTTTCTTCTAAGCCTAGTTCAAATAAGGCACAAATCATACCATTAGATTCCACCCCGCGAATTTTACTTTGTTTAATTTCAAAATCACCGGGTAAAATAGCCCCAGGTAGAGCCACAATTACTTTTAAATCAGCTCTAACATTAGAAGCTCCACAAACAATTTGTAATACTTCTTTACCTACATCAACTTTGCAAACATGTAAATGGTCACTATCGGGGTGCATTTCACATTCTAAAACATGGCCAATTACTAAATTTTGAATATTATTACTGCTAACTTTTTCCACATTGATACCAGCTGCCGTAATTTTGCTAGCTAAAGAAGCAGGATCAATATCTTTAATAGGTACATAATCATTTACCCAATTTAAACTTATTGCCATTTTAATACTCCCTCCGATCAAATTCTTTTAACATCCTTATATCATGATTAACATAGAATGTTCTAATATCATTAATACCATATTTAAGCATAGCTAGCCTTTCAATTCCAAAACCAAAGGCAAAGCCATTCCACCGATCAGGATCATAACCACAATTTCTTAACACAATGGGATTTACCATACCTGCTCCCCCAACAGTAATCCAGCCCGTACCTTTACAAATATTGCAGCCTTTGCCATTACAATTGAAACAACTAATATCCATTTCCACACTTGGTTCAGTAAAAGGATAATAACTTGGTCTAAATCTTGTTTCTCGGCTTTTCCCAAAAAGCATTTTGGCTATTTCTTCAAAAGTTCCTTTTAAATCTCCTAAAGTAATATCTTTATCAACCAAAAGTCCTTCCATTTGGGTAAATTCATGTGAATGGGTGGCATCGTCTTCATCTCTTCTGTAAGTTTTGCCAGGACAAATAATCCGTATTGGTTCTTCTCCTTTACCAGCAAGCATTTCTCTTACTTGTACCGGACTAGTTTGACTCCTTAGTAAATATTCTTCGCCTTTGATATAAAAAGTATCTTGAGCATCTCTCGCTGGATGACCTTTGGGTAAATTTAAAAGTTCAAAATTGTATAAATCTTTTTCAACCTCAGGACCTTCCACAACATCATAACCCATACTCATAAGTAAAGATTCTAAACTTTCAATTATTCTTTCAATTGGATGAGCACTACCTGTTTCTAATTTTACCCCTGGTAAAGTAACATCTATAGCTTCCTTATTTAATTTAGCATTTATTTCGGCATTTTCTAATTCTTCTTTAATCTTTTCGTAATTTGTATTAAAAGTGTTTTTTAGTTCATTTACTTTCATCCCAAATTCTTTTTTCTCTTCATTTGGGACATCTTTAATAAGACTATTAACTAAAGTAATTTTGCCATTTTTACCCATAAATAAAACTTTTAAATTTTCTAAATCATTTAAAGTTTTAATTCCTTCAAAGACTGTTTTTAATTCGTTTTCTATTTCTTTAATTTTATCATTGTACATATCTATTTTCCTTTCTTTAAAATAAAAATTTCATAAATAAATTGGCTAAAGGACGAAGAATACTCCGCGGTACCACCTTTATTTATGAAATTTAATTCATACTCTTTAATTCGTATTGGGAATAAACCATTAAATGCTCCTTAAGTGAATTTCAATTATTATTTATCTATAAATATTTTCACCAATTATATTTATTCTCTAAATTAAAAAATAATAACCTACTTAAATTAAATCATTGCATTTATTATTAATAATTTTCAGCTTTTCTTTCAAAATAACTTTGAGCATGTTTACATACTGGACAAACTTCTGGGGCTTTCTTGCCAACAACAACATGGCCACAATTACGACATACCCAAATGGTATCGCCTTCAGATGAGAATACTAATCCTTCATCCATATTGCTAATTAATTTACGATATCTTTCTTCATGTTCTTTTTCAATTTTGCCAACCATTTCAAATAAAGTAGCTAATCTATCGAAACCTTCTTCTTTGGCTACTTTAGCAAATTCTTGATACATATCTGTCCATTCATAATTTTCTCCAGCAGCAGCATCTTCTAAATTAGTATGGGTATCAGGAACTTCTCCATTATGTAATTCTTTAAACCATAATTTAGCATGTTCTTTTTCATTATTAGCAGTTTCTTCAAAAATAGCAGCTATTTGTTCATATCCTTCTTTTCTTGCTTTACTTGCATAATAAGTATATTTATTACGAGCTTGACTTTCACCAGCAAAAGCGGCCATTAAATTACTTTCAGTTTTTGAACCTTTTAATTCCATTTATAACACTTCCTTCTTATAAGTATTTTAAAGCAAATAACTAAAAAAGTAAAGAATTATTACTTGTGATTCTTTACTTTTTTCAACTCCTCATAAGCTTCTTTTAAATATTTATTTTCGTTTTTACTTTCCCGTAATATTTTTTTAGCACGGCTCTCAATTTCTTCTTTGATTTTTTCGGTTTCCAAAGAATTTTCTTCTTTTTCTAATTCTGGTTTTCCTTTGTTTTCTTTTTCTTTATTTTCTTCTTTAATATCTTTCGATAAATTAAATATTTTTAAAATATCTTTAACAATAATGTATAGAGCTGGAATTAAAACTACTAATAACCAGCCGATACTACTTGATAAGAAAAATTGAATTCTTCCTAATGAAGGAATAACGGCTTTTACAACACCAATAACACTGCTTTTCTTAATACAGATTGGGTCTTCAGAGGTATTATTATCTCCTCTGGTTATTAAACATTTAGAACCATCATCTAAAGTTTTAGTTCCCACAACCCGGTGAGTAACTGTCATACCATAATTAACTTGCCAAGTAGAAATATAGGTAATAACATCATTTACTTTAACATCATCAATACTATTTATTTTAGTATTAACGATAACATCATATTTATCGATAGTAGGTTCCATACTTTCGGAAACAACCGTATACACGGAAAATTTAGGCTCAAATTTTTCACCATGAGTAGCATAAAGACGAACTGAAATAAAATAATAAATTAATAAAATTCCGATTAAACAAAGTAAAATAAAAACAGTCCAGCTTACTACGGTGGAAATATATTTAAACAAACCTTTAAAATTTAAACGTGTTTCTTCTGTATTATCCATACGACTCATCCTTATTCTAAAATAATTATAAACAACTTTTTTCTTAATAACAATACTTTAATGTTTTGACTAGGCACTCTCTTTATACTCAATTTTCAAGTTAGCTTTAAATGCTTTTCCTACTGTATTACCTGTGTTTCTAATCAAAGTTTCACTTTTCCAATACATTTTTTTAGTTTCTCCTGGTTTACTAGATAATTTATAATTGGTAGATACATTAATAGCTCCCACTATACCTCCAATATCATAATAATTGCTCATCAAAGGATTAAGAGTGGTACTTGGAGCAGTTAAAACATAATCGGTACTTTTCCACTCTTTATTATCAAATGAATAAGAAAATCGAACTAAAATATCACTACTGATATTAGAAATAGGATTAAAAGTAAAATCATTTTGAATGATCTCATATTTAACATCATATACCAATACCCCATCATTCTCACTATCATCATTGGTACTTAATTCAACATTAGCATATGACTCAATTAAAACATCTTCTGATAAAGTATCATCTATAACCTTTTCAAATGGTCCATTATTAGTAATTAAGGATTTATTGGACTTTTTACTAATTTCAATTAATTCAGCATTTCCTTTAACTTTATTTTTAGCTTCATAATATTTCCCTATATAAAAGCAAGAACAAAAAAGTGTCAAAGCAAAAAGAACTATTAAGATAATTAATAGTAATGTTTGAATATAATTTTTGGAATGAGCAACTTTTTTAATTTCTAAATCTTCATCAATTTCATTCTTGACTTTACTACTAGTATCAGTAACCTTTTTATTCATATTGACCTTTCCTATTCTCTAATTTAGTATAGCATAACTTGAATTTTATCGCAATATTTTAACCTTTAATAAATAAATTGTTATATATGTAAAAATATGTTATAATCACTTTAGGAGACGAGAAATCGTTGCCTAAGTGGATGCTATCCTATTCGGAACTCAATCCGAACCAGGATAGTCTTTTTTTGTTTTGTCACTTGACTAGACAAAAAAATTATTACTTTTAAAAATCCGAAGATATTTAATTTCACAAAACCACCCCTTTCACATGATTCCGGTTTCCCAAAACCCCCTGAAAGTAGGCAAGACTCCTCGTCTCGACTTACTATTAAAGCACACCTATATATTAAAAGTCCATAGGAAGTTTTGACAACATTTGTCGAACTTTCTTTTATTATGTCGAAAGTCATACAAAAAGGAAGCCTTTGCTTCCTAACTAACTATTATATATGGGTCTGTTATGGTTCCAGAGCCATTCAAAGTTATATTTTCAGTAGTATATATAACAGGGCGAATAGCAGCACTACTATCATAGCGTGTTGTATCAATATTACCTTCAGAAAATAAGAAAAAATACATGTACAGACCATAATAAACTTCAAAACCATAGTCCGCCATCATAGTTTCATTAGGCCATGGCGGTAATAACTTAGTTGTGCTTAAACGATCATCATCATTGTTACTAAGATGCAGCCATCCGGCTTTACATATTCCTCGTATTTCGTTAATTTCACTACAAATTACATCATTACTAACTGACAAATAATAATCGCTTATATTCATTAACCCAACTTTAGTCATTTGCTTTTCAGTCCATTTTTGATTACTTATTATTTTATAATAAATATCCTTATCTTTATATGGGCCTGTTGTGACATCATTAACTTTTTGCATTAATGCTCCTTCCGGCTTAATTAGTGTTTTATCAACTTCACCTAAAAACACATTATATTCGGTTGTAGTTTGTCCATTTTCTATTTTAAATACTTCTGAACCAACTTGTTTTGCTCCAGTTGCTGCAAAAGACATATTACCTGTCCACCATATATGTTCGGCTATTTTATTTTCCCATCCACTTGGAACATAGTATTTATTTGTTAAATATTCTTTTGTTGTTATTCTATTATATAAATCACTTTGAAACCAATTTATATTATCATTAGAATTGTAATGCCATTGCATGGCTTCTTCTAAGGCTTCTTTTTTGATAAGTTTAAGTTGACCTTTTTTGGTGTTAGTTGTTTCATCATCTGCGGTGGCATAGCCGATTATTCGGTACATGTATCTGTCGGTGTTTTTTACACATTCTTCGGTAATACTTGTTCCAAAACAGATGTAATTGTTTATATCATTATCTATTGTTCCGTCTCCATTATTTGTTACTGTCCCTTGAAACCTTCGAAGAACATCGCCTCTTGCTCCTACATCTTCCTCGGCTTCTAAACCACTTGCACTTTTGGATAGTATTCTAGTTACTGCATCTTCTCCCTCAGCAAAGTATAAATAACAATAGATGGTGTCTTTCGTAGTTATGGTTGCTGTATGACTTGCGTTATCAAAACTTATTACTTCACTCTCTTCTATATCTCTTCCATCATTCCCTATACATAAGGCTCCTGCATATTTGTATGGTGATTCTGGCCAGGTGTTTGTCTCTGATGGAGTGTATTCTTTGCCATCTTTGCTCTTAACCATTATCGCTAAAGTGTTGTTTCCTTTTATCTCTTTCGTTTCTTCTTTAGCTTCTATCTTATCTATCTCTTTATTACTTAAGGTAGTATTATAATTTACCATTATTAACCCTATCTCTATTATTATTAATATTCCGATTATTATCTTCTTCTTCATTACTACCCTTCTTTCTTATTAAAGTATGCATAACAAGTATTCATTCCATTTGTGGTGTATTTAAAACTCTTGGTACTTGTATCATATATTACACTTGTTGTGACATTATTATCTAGACATCTTGATTCATAGTATGTATATTCTTCTTCACTTGGGATACTATTTACTATTCTATATTTCTTTCCATTGTATTCTTTATATCCTTTGTCATCTTCTACTAATGCATAGGTTATGATATCCGCACTCTTTTTCTTGTCATAATATATCTTACATACTATTTTATTGGGAATGTTTTCACTAACGTTTATGACTATTGTTCCATCACTCTTTATTGTGTAATTACTATATTTAGCATCTTTTGGATTACATTCTGATTTTTCTTTATTTACTTCATATCCTGTTATGGGTGTATTTTGTACTATATGATATCGGTATTTGGTTTCAGCGTCTTCCATATACAATACTAGATCTATATCATACTTTAATTTCTCTTTGGGTAATTCTTCTACAGCAAAGTCCCCAATTGTAGCCTTCATTATTTCTAATTCATTACTATTCCCATAATAAGCATAAGTATTTTTTATTACTTTACTTATTACTGTTATCATAACTATTACTATTAAACTTATTATTACTATTTTTTCCTTATCTATTTTCTTTTTCATTTTTTCCCTCTTTATGTTTTTGTTGCAAATACTTAATTATAATTGCAAATTAAATATATGTTAAGTTTTACGATATTGTTATAATGAAATTATATCGTAAAACTTAACATTAATCAACATAATTATTTGTTTATGATAATTTTTTTATGATGGATTATGAATAAATTAAAAGAAGTTAGAAAAGAAAATAATTTATTACAAAAAGATATGGCAAGAATTTTAAAAATGAGTCAAAATGGCTATTCACAATATGAAAATGAAATTACTGATATTCCGTCTGTTACTTTAAAAAGGATTGCTTGCTATTTTAATGTTTCTGTTGATTATCTTCTTAATTTAACAAATATAAAAGAAAAATATTCTACTTCAAAAATAGTTAATGTAACAAATAATATGAACAGATTAAATGAAATAAGAAACGATTTAGATTTACTACAAATTGAAGTTGCGCAAATATTAAATATTAGTAGGCCAACCTATTCCACTTATGAAACTGGCTATTCTGATACCCCCACCAAAATCTTAAAAAAATTGGCTATATATTATGGTGTACCAATAGATTATTTATTATATTTAACTGATGAAAGAAAACCTCATAAAAGAAATAATTAGAAAATGCACAATATTTCTAAATGATTGAGCAAAATGTATATTTTATACAACAAAAATGCACAATAATTTTAAAATATTGTGCATTTTTGTTGAAATTTTCATATAATTATGTTAGGATTTAGTTGGTGATAAATATGGAACCATATAAAGCAAATCCCTTGCCAATTAGCTATACAATTGACAAAGAACTTTTATCATTAATTGCGGAAGCTAATGAAAGATATGGGGAATATAAGTCTAATTTAAGAAATAGCAAATTTGATTCACGATTTTTTTTGAATTCCATCATTTTAAATGAAAGTTTAAAATCAACCCAAATAGAGGGAACCCAAATATCCCAAGATGATATGTATTATTTAAAATATATGCCTAAAAATGATGACACTAATGAAATTCAAAATTTAAAAAAAGTTATTGAATATTCCAAAGATTATTTAAATGATAAGAAAAAAATTGATATTCGTTTCTTAAATAGTATTCATAAAATATTACTTAATAGTGTAGGAGGTAATAATAAAGAACCAGGAAAAATTAGAAATATTCAAAATTGGATTGGCCCAAAAGGTGCTTCAATAAATGAAGCCACTTTTATTCCTCCTACACCAGAAGATATCCCTACTCTTTTGAACAATCTTTTTGACTATATGAATGATGCTTATATAGATCCCATATTTATAAATATGGCTATTTCTCATTTTCAATTTGAAACTATCCATGCTTATAGAGATGGTAATGGAAGACTTGGAAGAGCTCTTATACCTATTCAATTAGCGCATCTTACTAATGATGAACCTATATTATTTCTTTCAGAAGTAATTGAACTATACAAGCCAAGCTATTATAAATTATTAAACGAAAGCCGAAATGGTAATTTATTAGGTTTTATTAAGTTTTTTCTTCAATGTATTATCGAACAATGCAATAGTAATATCACTAAAATAAATAGAATTCAAAAAATTTATGAAAAGGACATGGAATTAATAAAATCATTAAATAGTAATGCTGTTTATAGAATTATGCCAAGTATAATGCATCAAATAGTATTTACAAAAAAAGAAATTGTAAAAGAGTCAGGAGTTTCTCGAAATACCGTTTCATCACTAATTGATAAATTAGAAAAGCTCGGCATTTTAATTAAAGACTCTAATTACGCCAAATTAAGTTATCGATATAATGAAATTTATAATGTTTTTGTTGGCAAAAATATCTAATTTTTTAAAAAATGCACAATATTTCTAAATAATTGTGCAAAAATGCGCAAAAAAATGCAAAAATGCACAATCATTGTGCAAAATGGTGTTTCAAAAAGCAAAAATGCACAATATTTTCAAATTATTGTGCATTTTTTATATATTATTCAGTTCTTAAAGCAATAACTGGGTCTTTTTTACTTGCTACCTTAGATGGTATTAAACCACTTATAACAGTTAAGACAACACTAATGATGACAAGAGTTATACTACCCACAATCGGTAACTTACAAATATTAGAAATATTTACTAAATTCTTTAAGACCATATTAATTGGAATACTTAATAAGAAAGTAACACCAATACCTAATAAACCAGAAATTAAACCAATAATAAAGGTTTCCGCATTAAATACTCTGGCAATATCTTTCTTACTAGCCCCGATACTTCTTAAAATACCAATTTCCTTAGTTCTTTCTAAGACACTAATATAAGTAATAATACCAATCATAATAGAAGATACAATTAAAGATATACTTACAAAAGCAATTAAGACATAACTAATAATATCAACAATGGTAGTTACACTAGTCATAAGAAGACCAACATAATCGGTATATTGAATTTTATCAGCATCATCTTTATCATTATTATAATCACTAATAATATTTTCAATGGCTTCTTTATCATCAAAACTTTTAGGATAAATATCAATTCTGCTAGGACTTTCTAAATCAACAACTCCAAGTAAAGCTAAGTTATTATCATAAGATTCAATTTCTTTGAATGTTTCTCCCGTTAAAACATTAATATCTTTATTTTTTAATTGTTCTTTTGCTATTTTTGAATCATTATTATGGTCAATTATATGTTTAGTTAAATCACTAGTATAACCAATGCCTCCCGTACTTTCTGAAATAGCGGCTTCTTCATTAGGTCTTATAATTCCCACTACTTTTAAAGTATCAGATTTACCTAAAAGATTTTTCATATAACTTAAATCGTTTTCTTTATTAACCCAATGGCCATTTTCTTTTTCGTACAAAGATGAATTATAAACTAACTTATATTCTAAATCTAATAATTCATCAAAAGTATAATCGCGATCTTCTGTCTCATACTTTTCACCTTTTAAAGTGCTTTGAAATAAATTATATAATTCTTCTTTATCTTTTAAACCTAAAGAATATAAAGCATAATCGTTAATCGAATTATTACTATCTACAATTAAAACAATTTCGTTATAATTTTCTGGTAATCTTCCTGCAATAACATCATATTGACTCTTAAGTAACTCTTTATTATCAGTAAGTTCCATCCAAATTTCATAGTTACTCATCATCATCATATTACCCATACCCATTTCATCTAAGATATTGGATGGATTAATTTTATTAATTCCTTTAGAGGTATCAGGATCATAAATAGTTAAATCAAAATTATAACTATATTTAATATCATTAACTTTATCTTGAATATCCTTATTACCATCAATATATTTTTTAAAATCTTCCAAGTTATTTGTCGTAACTTGTTCTGTGACCATACTCATCATATCAGTCATAATGTTATTTGAATAAACTTTATTTTTATCATCATGACTTTTACTATTATCTTCGGCCATACTACTCATCATCGAAGAAAAATCTACCGTTTGTTTTTCAATAGATAAAGGATAACTTGTTAAAGTATCTTCTTGAACCTTGGAAATATATCTTTCAAAACCATTGGATAAAGACATAATAAGTGAGATACCAATTATTCCAATGGAACCTGCAAAAGCCGTTAAAATAGTTCTTCCCTTTTTAGTCATTAAGTTATTTAAACTTAAAGATATAGCTGTTCTAAATGACATATTAGATTTTTTCTTATCAGGTTTTTCAACTATTTCATTCTCTTCGCCATGATAAGCATTACTATCACTTTCAATTATCCCATCTTTTATACTTATTATTCTAGTGGAATAATCTCTCGCTAAATCCGGATTATGAGTTACCATTATAACTAGTTTATCTTTAGAAATTTCTTTTAAAAGTTCCATAATTTGTAAACTTGTTTTAGTATCCAAAGCCCCGCTTGGTTCATCCGCTAAGACAATAGAGGGATTATTTACTAATGCTCTAGCAATAGCCACTCTTTGCATTTGACCGCCTGATAGTTGATTAGGTTTTTTATAAATATGATTTTTTAAGCCTACATCTTCCAAAGCTTTAATGGCTCTTTCTCTTCTTTCTTTTTTAGAAACCCCACTTAAAGTTAAAGCCAATTCCACATTAGAAAGAACACTTTGATGGGCAATTAAATTATAACTTTGAAAAACAAAACCAACTTTATGATTCCGATAAATATCCCAATCATGGTCTTTATATTTTTTAGTGGAGATACCATTAATAATTAAATCCCCACTGGTGTATTTATCAAGACCACCAATAATGTTTAAAAGAGTGGTTTTACCAGAACCAGATGGCCCTAAAATTGAAACAAATTCACTCTCTCTAAATTTAATACTCACATTATCTAAGGCTTTTTGTTCAAAGTTATCTAATTTATAAATTTTAGTTATCTTTTTTATTTCTAGCATATTTAGCCTCCTTATTAAATATATTGTCCATTTAAAAGACTATTCCTATTATATTATCTCTATGTGAAAATTACAAGAAAAAATACTATCTATTAGATGGCATTCTAGATAGTATCCGTTCTATTTGTTCTTTGGATTTTAAATCTTCTTGTTCCTTTTTTTGATTATATCTTTCTAAAGCATTTTCATAACTTTCGGGATATACTTCTTTTAAAAGAGGAAGCATACCTAAAATATCATTTTTCTCCTCAATGGCAACATCCTTATTATTATCTGCTAAATAATCATAAAATAAGTTTTCGGTATCTTCTTTTAATTTAGAAAAAACATCCATTCCCGTAAATTTTTCCACTAAACCTCTTAAAACATTTTGATAACTACGCCATTTCAAAACTTCTTTTAACAAATCCACATTAGAGTGGCAATAGTCTTTCCCTAAAGAACTAGGAACTAAATGCTTGCCTCCACTAGGGCGATGTTCAAAATCAAAGTAGCAACCATCATCTTCTAAAGAAGCACATGTTTTTTTATAAGATAGTAAATCAATGGCTCCTCTTCCGACATTTCTAGCTCTTAAATATAAGAATGGTCGCAAAGTCATTTTTCCATGATCATTAGTAAACTTTATAATAGAAACAATTGATACTCTTCCACTTTTTAAGACTTCTTCTAAATAATCCGATTTTAAACTAGTAAAATCTGTCGTAAAATAATCACATCCCGATTTTTTACAACAATAGCCACCACATTTTTGACATAATTCTTTATTTTCTAATTTTTCCATAATAACCTTCTTTTGGTGAAAATTATTTTAACATATCACTTCTTATTATGCAAATTACAAACCTAATTCTTGATTATTTTTTAATATTTTTTCATAATTTTCTTTACTTATATGAACCACAATATGAACATCTTCTTTATAATAATAAAGTTTTTTATCTTGGGTCGATTTTAAAAGCAAATTTATAAAACTTTTCATACTTAAACCTTCATAATAATAATTATAATCATAAATTATGTATTTCAAACCATTTTCAAAAAATCCTAAGGTATTATAAGAAGAAGGAATAATATTAACTAAATTTTTATCAAAAACATAAAATTCACTTAATATATCACTTCGATCCTCAAAAATAATATCGGCATTTCTTAAATAATGAATGGCTACATTATCACTCATCGGCACAATTATCTCATTATCTAAATCTTTTAAAGTGGTAACGGGTGTTATTTCATATTGCGATATTTCTCCTAAAAATAGACCGCCACTTATTCCACATAATATAATAGAAGAAAGAAAAATAATTAAATACTTTTGGGCTTTAATAGGCATCCCAAAAACAAACTTGAAAGAAAGCTCTATTAATAAATAGGCAAATAATATAGCACTAATAATTCCTAAAGCAAAATATAAAATGATAAGGCCATTACCGATATAATATAAAGTAAATATTAAAGCCATTATGAAAAAGATAAAAGCGATACAAATGGGAATAGCCATAAAACTTACTATTATTTTCCCTAAAAATTTAAAAACTTTTTTAAACCATCTGAAAGGATTAAAATCTTGATTAGCGTCCCGAATAATTATTTTTTCTTCACAAATATTTATTTTAGATTTATTGCTATCTTCTTTAATGTTATTATTTATTACTACTTCCGGATTAACCTCTTCATAATAATCTAGATATCTTATTTTATATATTTTGGCAATAGTATAAATAGCTAAAGCCAAGCAAATTAAAGACCAACATCCTCCTAAAAAATCAATAAGATGATTTATTATTTCTCTCGGAATAAAAGAAAATGATTCGGTAAAAATTATTCTTAATATTTCACTAAGAACTATCAAGAAAACAAATAAACAAATACTATAAAATAATAATTCCAATAAACATTTAATTTTTTGTTTAAAAGTCATTAAAGAAAACATTTTTATTCCTTTAATAAAATTATTATAATATTTACTGAATAAATTTTCTTCTTTTCTTTTTTCGTGCCCTTCTTTTAAACCAATTAATTCATCCATACTATAATTAAATATTTTACAAATTGCAATTATTTTATCAGTTTCGGGATAAGCATTATTGCTTTCCCATTTACTAACGGCTTGTCTCGAAACATTTAATTCACTTGCTAGTTCTTCTTGACTAATTCCCTTTTCTTTTCTTAAACTTGCTAGTTTTTCTCCAAAACTCATTTCCTCACCTCGCTAATCATTTTAAAATAAAATGCTATTAGCAACCACCAACTTTCAGTATCTTTTTGTTAAATATTAGTTGCTTTAGACTTAAATTACAATTTTTTATTATATTTTAACATAATATTTTAAAATATAATATTTTTTCTGATTCGGAAATATTTGGTTTATTTCAACATAAAATTTATTATAATATAATAGATAACTCAATTGACATACCCTATGATTTAGGGTAAAATATTAATGTTATTTAAATTTATTTGGAGCCGTAGCCAAGTGGTAAGGCCCCGGTCTGCAACACCGTCATCACCGGTTCAAATCCGGTCGGCTCCTCCATAATAAAATAAGGGAATTATCTAGTTAAAGATAGTTCTTTTTTTATTTTACTGATGAAATTTTATATTTTTTGATAAAATGCAAAAAAATGAATGAAAAATTTATTTATAGAAATTTTCTAAAAAAATATTCCATAACCGCAAAAAAAGCAAAAAAATCATTTTTTACGGCTGCAGCCGTAAAACTTGACAAAACTAGAAAAGTATTATATATTTAATATGAGGTGTTTAATATGTTAATACGAGAAAAATATTTAAATAAATTAATAGAAAGTAAAGACCTTAATTTAATTAAAGTTATAGTTGGAGTTCGAAGATCAGGGAAAAGCACATTATTACTTCAATACAAAGATTATTTGTTAACTCAAAAAATTAAAAAAACAAATATTATTTATATGAATTTTGAAAGCGCCGACTTTTATGATATTAAGAATTATAATGACTTATATAAATATATAAAGGATAAAATTATTAACAAAAATAAATTTTATATTTTACTTGATGAAGTCCAAAATATTTCCCAATGGGAAAAGGCTGTAAATTCTATTTTAGTTGATTTTAATGCTGATATCTACATAACAGGTTCAAATGCATACTTATTATCAAGTGAACTGACTACCCTTCTTGCGGGAAGAGTTTTGACTATAAAAATATATCCTTTTTCATTTAAAGAATTTATAAGTATCTATCCTTTTAAAAACACCGATGATAAATTTGAAAAATTTGATAAATATCTAAGATATGGTGGCATGCCAATGATTACAAATATGAACGATAATGAAAACCTAATTATTAATTATTTAAATGATTTAAAGGAGGTTGTATTAAAAAAAGATGTCATTAGTCGTAATAATATAAAAGATATTGTTTTTTTAGACAATTTAATAAAATATATGGCATCCACAATTGGCAATCTCACCACTCCTTATGCCATTGCCGAATTTATGAAGAAAAATGGAAGTTCAATTACAAATGAAACTGTTGATTCTTATTTAAAAATGTTAGAAAATGCTTATTTTTTATATAGAGTTCCTCGCTATGAATTAAAAGGGAAACAATTACTAAAAACTCAAGGAAAATATTATTTTATAGACAATGGCCTTAAAAATATCATTACAGGCATTTCTTCTTATGATACAGGTAGCAGTTACGAAAACATTATATATATAGAACTTTTGAGGCGAGGATATGAAGTATATGTAGGACAATATAATGATATAGAAATCGATTTTATTGCCATAAATCCTAATGAAAAAATATACTTTCAAGTTACAAGAAGTCTAACGGATAAAAAAGTAGAAGAACGAGAAAAAAAATCCCTTCTAGCAATTAATGATAATTACAAAAAAGTAATACTAACTATGGATAATGTAAAAAATAAACAAATAGATGGAATACAAATTGTAAATATTATTGATTTTTTAAGTGAAGAATAAATCTTCTAAAACAACAATTATTAATAAACAAAATATTAAATTAAAAAGGCGAAAAATATATCATTGATAATGATTGTATTTTCTATATAACTATACACAATGTATCAAACCAGTAATTTTTATCTTCAAAAATCAATTTACTCATATAAAACCCCGTTTCTTTGCCCAAGAATGGGGTTTTATATTATTCAGTTTCTTTTCTATTCTTTTTAATTGCGATTTATAAAATCATTTATATCTTCTTTAGAAGGGTCATAATCAAAAACTAAATCATCGGGAAGAGTATCAAAACTAGTGCCTTTTGATATTATTTTTAAAGCTTCACTTTGCCTTTCAATTTTTTCTTTAAATTTTTCTAAAACTTTTTTATAATTATGAGTTAATTCTTCTTTAGTTTCTTCACTTAACTCTTTTTCAAAAGTAGGATTTAAGGTAACTAATTTTGTTTCTCTATCATAAGAGCCTAAAATAAATTTTGGATTAAGATAACTAACTTCTTTATTGCCTTCTTGTCTTGTAACCATAAAGGCACCATATTTTTCACCATCTAAATCCGCACTATCACCATAAATATTTATGTATTCTAAAGGAATACGCATTAAAATAATTCTTTCAGAATTTAAATGAGGCCAATTATCTAATTTAGTTTTTAAATCGTCTACATTTAATTTATCTAAGCCTATTGTTGTATAATATAGAGAGTTATCTTTAGTTCTCAAGCCTTTCTCAAAAATAGATTTGACAATATCTTTACCATCACCATTCCTTCCCGTTCCATGCGCTAAAGCAAAATAACCATCTTCATATAAAATATTAATTATTTCTTCTAAACCTACTTCTATTTTAACCACCTATTCTTTAGTATTTATACTCATCGGAATACTTATATTACCATTTGTATCTTTTACCCAAACATAATATTTCTTATACTGATAGATAGAAATTGTTGCCATATTATTTTCTACATCTTTCCAACATATAGCATTTTCACTTGGAGTACTTCTAGTTGATTTAGCGCAATAAGATACAGCATCTCCTGACATCGTAATTTTAAGTTTATTATCTTTAATTTCCAAAGATTCTATCTTAGCGGCCATTTCATCTTCGACTTTAACATAATAGGAATCATTTTTCTTATTAGGCATAATATTAATAGCTATAACTACAGCAAAGATACATAAAATAGTAATTCCTGCTAAAATAATAAACATAGTTGCTTCTTTATTATTCTTTTTCATTTTTCACCCCAACATAATCTTTAAATAATTTAACATATAAGGGTTTTATAAATTCTCCCAAAATGAAGGCGATAAAACATATTCCTAAAGTAATTATAACATTAATTTTCCCAATATTACCAACAATAAAGAATTTAGATAAACCCGTAGTTAAAACTAATACCTGAATTATTCCCAAAATAATTAAACTAATTATTAATTTGTGATTAGCCAAAATATATCTATTTAAAACTGATTTTTTTAAATTACGACAAGATAGGGAATATAAAAGTTCATTGCAAATTAGATAAATAAACATTAAAGAACTGGCTATATTAGAATCAAAATGTTTGGTAAAATAGATAAATAAAGAAATCATAATAACTGATTTAAATAAGGCACTAATAACAATCTTCGCTGTTAAAAATGGTGTAAAAAAAGTATTCTTGCAATGATTAGCAGGATTATCCTCCATTAAATCTTCATCCGACTTTTCAAAAGCTAACATAATAGCGGGAATAGAATCCGTCACTAAATTAATCCATAATAATTGTAAGGTCGTAAACATTTCCATATTAAGAAACATAGAAACAAAAACTAAAATAACCTCAACTATATTACCAGCTAAAAGATATAAAATAACTTTTTTAATATTAGAAGTAATTCTTCTTCCTTCTTCTACTCCATCAACAATCGTCGAAAAACTATCATCAACTAAGATGCAATCCGCCACTTTTTTAACAACTTCGGTTCCGGTTATGCCCATGCCAATACCAATATCGGCTTTTTGAATAGCCGGGGCATCATTAACACCATCACCCGTCATAGCCACAACATAACCAGAAGATTGCAGAGCCTCTACTATGCGCAGTTTAGTATTAGGGCTAACTCTCGCATAAACTTGATAATGTTTAACAGCTTCGACTAATTCTTCATCACTCATTTTATCAACTTTTTTACCTTCAATAGCATAGTCATCATTATCAATAATATTAACAGACTTGGCAATGGCAATTGCGGTATTAATACTATCACCCGTAATCATAATAGGCCTAAGCCCCGCTTTATGACAAGTCGCAATGGCCTCGGGAACACTTTCTCTTGGTGGATCCATCATACCAATTAACCCTAAGAAAATCATATCACTTTCCGGATCAAGAAGATTTTTTTCTTTATATGCAAATGCTAAAAGCCGCAATGATTTATAAGATAAATTTTTTTCAATTTGTAAAATTTTTTCTTTATAGTCTTTACTCATCGGAATAACTGCCCCATCAATCATATAAAAAGAGCATTTTTTTATAAGAGAATCTAGACTACCTTTTGTAAAAGAATATTCTTTACCATTTACTTCATTTATGGTACTCATCATTTTCCTTTCCGAATCAAAAGGAAATTCTTTAATTCTTTTATCAGGTAAAACATTTCCTTTATTTATCTTTTCCAAATATTTATAAATCGAAACTTCTGTTTCATCACCAATATATATATCATTATTTTTGGAAACATTTTGACAATTCTTGGCACAAGTGAATAACATTTCGGCATTAATAATAGAAGATTCATTATCATATAAAAGGTCATTCACATAAATATTTTTAACTAACATTTTATTTTGGGTAATAGTACCTGTTTTATCAGAACAAATAATATCGGTAGATCCTAAAGTTTCAACAGAGGCCATTTTTCTAATAATAACATTTCTTTTCGCCATCGTCGTCATCTCTAAAGAAAGGATTATCGTTATAATGGACGACATACTTTCTGGAATAGCGGCCACTGCTAAAGAAATAGATAACATTAAAATATCAAAAAAATCATTTTTTAATATTAAACCAACAACCATCATAGTCACAATTATGCCTAAAACAACATATGTTAAAACTTTACTAATTTGATTAACCTTTTTTTGCAAAGGTGTAATATCACTTTTTTTATCTATTAAACTAGTCGCTATTTTACCCAATTCGGTATTCATTCCTGTACTAGTAACTAAAACAAAAGCATGGCCATTAGTCACATTACAACCGGCAAAAACCATGTTTTTTCTTTCGTAAAGTTCTTTTTCTCCTTTAATTATTTTACTATTTTTTTTGATACTTTTAGATTCACCAGTTAAGGTTGCTTCATTAACTTCTAAACTATCCGATTTAATAATTCTCGCATCAGCAGAAACATAATCACCAGCTTCTAATTCTATAATATCGCCCACAACTACATTTCGAACATCAATAGATTCTTTAACTCCACTACGAATAACATAGTTATTCGTAACAAACATTTTATTTAATTCTGATATAGCAACATCGGCTTTCTTTTCTTGAATAAAACTTAAAATAGCATTAATAATAACAATTACGATAATGATAATTGAATCAAAATAAGATTCACTTCGAATGTATGAAATAATCGCTGAAAATAAAGATGCAAAAATTAAAAGAATAATCATGAAATCATTAAATTGCTCCAAAAATAAAATAAAATCTGATTTCTTTTTTTGCTCCGTTAATTTATTCTCGCCATTTTCTAATAACCTTTTTTGAGCTTCTACTTTAGTTAACCCATCCTCATTAGTCTTATATTTTTTATATAAATCTTCAATTTTTTGATTATAAACTTCTATATCTTTCTTTTTCATTTTTAACCTCTTTATTTTATAAAAACATCTAATGAATAATTATAACCATTTTAAGTCATGTATAATAACTATTATTTCAAACTTACGACCACTATATATTATTATCTTTATTTAATCTATTACAATTATAACATGTTTTCACTAAAATACTTCTTTTAATTTATTTTTTAATAAATTCTAATACTTCATCTAACCATTTGCTTATCTTATAAGGATTGACAAATTAATACACATATATTAGAATATAAATCGCTCAAAAGGGGGAAAATGGTATTATGCTAGTATATAGAGTCGTTCCTGGTTATTGGGGAACACGTTTAACTTCTGGATATATTGCTACACCACCAGAAGATGCCTTTTATGATTTGGGTTATCTTAATATGAACAATGGCTGCCCATATTTTAACATGGGTTCAGGTTTGGATGCTGTTAATAGTTTTGATTATGTTGAAGAAGACTGTAAATACTTCTATTTATTTCCTTGGGATGCTTTATTAAACTCTAAATATATAGGTAATATATATAGTGATATGGAAATAAGTATTTTAGAGTATGACATCCCACAAGATATATTAATTGAATGTTTAGGCTTTGGTTATTATGATGGTTGCCATATACCCGAATTTCAAATACCTACTAGTAAGTTAAGAAATAATAATCCTATTTTTCAAAAATGTGATGATGAACTATTTAATCAGCTTTTAGGAGCCTTTCAAAAAAGGGCTCAAATGTTTTTTGAAAAAATAAGACCATTTTTAATGCAACAATTGAATGATCAAGAAATAAGTCAACAAAGATATGAACAGATTGAAAAGAATATGCATGTATCTAGTCAAGCTGAGCTTTTAAATTTATATGAGTCTCGTTTAAATAATTTAGATACTTTCTTTAAATGTGAATATATAACAGGAAGATATACTTTGTTTTTTGGAGAAGACTTAGAAGATATTAGATATAGAGAAGATATTAAAGCTGTCATAAATGATTCTTTACCTTTTTTCACAAATGATACGTATCAAAAATGGATGGATTATTGGGAAGCAACTAAAAACCATCAAATTGTAAGATATACTTTTGATACTTTAAAAGAATATATAATTCAAAATTATCTTCAAAATGATAGAGGAAGAATACTTCAAAAATAATTTTTTAAATATTATTTAAATGATTAAATTGTTAAAGAATATTAAATCCATTTGAACCATTATGGTTCTTTTTTAATGCCGAAAGATTTCTGGATAAATTGACAATTAATAATGAATGCTAATTTTTAACATAATGTTTTAAAGTATGATATAATTGCTACATATAGGAGGTTTTGCATATGAATCCTGACATTCAAGAAAAAAGGATAATTAGCTATGATCAATTTATTGCGGGTGCCATATTAAAATTTAAAACACTTGATAATATTGACTTTAGTTTATTAGTTAGAGATTTTGAAGAAAAAACAAATACCCAAATTAGCGGCTTTATACATTTTTATCCTAATAGTATAGGCAAATATGTCGTATCTCTTAAAGACGGAACAATTAAATTACGGAAAAGCGTTTCCCTAGATGATGTTAATGAAGAAAAAAATCAAACTTTGAGAGATATATTATTAGAAATAGCGGGAGATACAGTTAACAGTTATTTTGAGAGTTTAGATATAGAAACGTATTTAAGGAGAAAAGAGAAAGCTTTAGAAGAAAACAAAAAAGATGTATTAAATACCGCGAATGTATTATTAATATCCGATATTCCAGAGGATTATGATGAACTGATAAAATATGGATTTAAAAATATAGATTATTTTAAATCCATTATCAGAGCTGATCAATATTTTGCTAAACATCCTCAAGAATTAAAAAAATATCACATTATTATAAATGGAAATCAATCTACCCAACGTGGTTTCTTTGATAAAGAGCTTGAATTAAATAGAAAATGTACAAAATTAGAATGCGGAATACAAGTATCTTTAATTCGAGTTGATTATTCAGATCATATATCATTGAGAACAATTTTACATGATAAAACTAACCATAAAAGTTGGGAAGAACAAGAAATGTCATATGCAAATATGTATGATCGAATTGTTGAAAATACCTTAATTAATAGAACATTAGAAGAATTTGGAACATGTAAGGACTTTGTACCAATCCAAGAATCCGTTAATCCAAATAGATTACCTTTACCGACCCAAAAATCTGATTTAAAAATATTATTTTTAGATTCTATAAGAGTTCATACATTTGATAATCAGATTGCCAAAGAATTAGGATTAAAAATCTATTTTAAAGAAGATAATAATAGCAGTTTAAGTAAATATGTTGTAAGTAGCCTAGGTAAATACGATATTATTATCGCGTCTGATATATATTCACGAAGTCTATTATATATGAATAATGAAAGTACAGAGCAATGCAAAGATACGGGAAAAGAATTAACTCTTTTAGTAACTTATGATGATTTATTTAGGGATGCTAACAACGATTTAGCCGGTGTAATTCAACTTAATTTCTCTTTTGGAGGTAACTTTGCTCCAGATTATGAATCTCATAGTAAAAAATTTAAAATTTTAAATCAACCAGTTGAAATGGAAGCAAAGGATGAATATTGGAAAAAATGGTATCAAGCTCATTATGCCCAAACAAAAAGCATTATTGAAGTAGCAGTTAATTATTATAATCAAGCTTTAATTCAAAATGATAAACCACCAATTAGTGATTTGAATTTTAAAACAGCTGATCAATTAACTCAAGAGTATGAAGAGGCTTTGGAAAATAAAAAGGCAATTAGAGAAGCTGAACTTGCTCCAATAAAAGCATTTGACCATATAAGAAATATTGTCTTTAGTTTTTTAAGTAACTTAAATAAAGGATTAATAAGTCATATTCCCGAAGGATTTAAAATTACAAGAGAAAATGATAGCATTAAAGTTGAAATTACTTATAATGGAAAATCCGTGGGAGCAATTGTTTTCTCTAAAAATGATGAACATGAAAATTTAAGAATCTTTGAAATTCAAACATTATCCAAAAAAGGATCTTTAACTACTCCGCAAAGAGTTGCTTTATATACTAGCGAATATGAAGGATTAGAAAATATTCCTAATAGACCAAATGAAACTCAAGTTAATTTATTATATTCAATCCAAAAGAAAGTTAATTACTCTTTATTGCCACTAAATCAAGAAGCATTGATTAAAAATCCATATATAAATAATCAAAATTTAACTAGACGAAAAAGGAAAAAATCTAATAGGTAATAACTTATTAGATTTTTTGAATTTACTTTTAAATAATCAAATTTCCATTTTTCATAATGGTTATTCTACCATCTTTAGTATCAGCTTCAATAGTTAGATCTTTAGTACCAATCATAAAATCAACATGATTTTTAGCAGTATTAACTCCTAATTTTTTAAGCTCAGTTCGACTTAATTTATCTCCATCTTTAATACATTCACTAAAACCACAACCTAAAGCAATATGACAAGCGGCATTTTCATCAATTAAAGTTGTGCCAAAGACTATTTTTGTGTTGGAAATAGGTGAATCATAATCTACTAGAGCCACTTCTCCTAAAGAGGTCATTAATTTTTCACTATTAATTATTTCTTTTAAAGTGTCATTTCCTATCTCAGCTTTAAAAGATACCACTTTACCTTCTTTAAATTTAACAAAAAATTTATCAATTGTTTTTCCATTATATATTAGAGGTTTAGAACTATAAACTATCCCTTCAGTTTTGTCATAAATAGGGGTCGTAAATATTTCATAACTAGGCATATTGACGAGCCACTTATCACTAGAAGCACTCCGCCATAAAGACTTAGGAGATAAACTTATTTCTAAATTAGTCCCTAGTTTATTATGATAATATAACTTACTAATTTTTAAATCATTTAATTTATCTTCCATTTTCTTTTGACTCTTTAAATATTTTTCCCAATTATTTTTCGGATTACCTTTATTAAACATACAGATATCAGAAAAATAATTCCATAGATCTTCTAAAGGTTTCTTACTTTTTGGAAATAACTTTTGTGCCCAAATTAAATTAGGAACTGCAGCGATACACCAAGGAATTTGGCCTTTTAATTGTTTTTGGCGATAAATAGGCTTTGTAGCCAATTTTAATTCCGCTGATTTTGCTAATTTTAAAGAATCAATCCCATTCATTAAATTAGGTATTTCACTTTCTAACATTAAAAAAGCAGCTTTCTTTTTAGCATATATATCCCAAATTTTAGCATCAAATAAAGGGCTAGTTTCTAATTCTTTTAAACTATAATTTTTTAAAACATAATATACTTCATAAGAATTTTTTTCTTCTAAATAAATATCTTTAATTCCCATTTTTTTAGCATGATTAACTAATTTTAAAACAAAATCTCGAATAATTAAAGGATAACTTATAAAAAGAGGTATATCTTTTTTTAATAAAAGACATCTTTCCAAGATTAATTTAATATATTTTTCTTCCAAAATAACCACCATTAAAATTATAACACAAACAAAATAAATTATTAGTCATTTTATTGGTTAAATTTACCAAATGTCAAAAAACGTAATACCGGTAACTATTAAAGCCTGTTTATGGTATAATGAATCTAGTGATAAGTATGAAAAAATATGATGAATATCAAGAATTAATTAAACCTATTGAAAAAAAATATAATAGATTACTTCTATTATATTCACATTTTAAATGGAAATTTTTAAAGAAAAAAATTGATAATTATAATAAAATTTTAAATAGTTATTATCAATACCTTTTACAAAATAAAGATCTTCCTGATGAAATATTTAAAGATAAAAACTAATTATTTTAATTTAATTAAATATTCTTTGTTACGGATAATTATTGATAGCCACAAATGATTAGCTTCTCTTACTTTTCTATTTACTTCAAAAACTAATTTTGATTTATCACTATTGGGTGTAACATTTTCTATTGTTTCTAGAACATCCTCATCTTCATAGCTGTATCTTATTTTAAAAAATGTTGAAGCAAAAGTAGTTACATCTGCCGCATTAGTATAAAAAGGTACTGTTTTATCTAAATCAAACTTATAACCTAATATTAATAAACTTTTATCTTGAGATTTATATCCTAAATTTATCATATTTTGGTAGGTTTCACACTCATCTAGTCTAAGACAATGTTTATAGGTATAATAATATCTATTTTCAATACTATAATCAGTTACCGTAAAAGTAGTATTTTTTAAATATGAGTTACTAAAATTTATTTCTTTACCTACGTCGTATTCTCCTTCACTCATAATTTTATCAACAATAACAGGGGTAATTGTAACATAATTAAATTTCCCAATCCAAGTTTTATCAGAGAAAGCTGAACCATTATTAATTTTAATTCGGTAAGTTTTTTTTACATCTTTAGCGCCAATTTCATAAATTAAAGAAAAGATATTTTCAGATTCTTTCTTCAAATCAGTTCCGGAAAAATTTTTAGCATAATCGATAAAATAACTGCCTTTATCAGTAACAGGATAATAATAATCACTTCCAACCTCTAAACGAAAATTATTGGTATTCAAAGATTCAGAAAGTACTGAATTATTTTTAACATATAATTTTACAACTAAATAATATTTATTGTCTTTTAAGTAATTACCATTATAATCTAAATTAGTAATAATACTATCTTCAATTCGATAAGTTAAATTTTTAAAATTAAATGTTTCTCCTTGAATATATTTAGAATCGACAATTTCGGGAAGAGTTAAATATATCCCATAACCAATTAATCCGACTAAAGCAATGCAAATAACAATAAAGAAAAACTTATTTTCCTTAATATAATATCTAAACTCTCTTAAAAATCTCCGAAAATTTCTTTGAAGTTTGACATTATCTTTTTTAATGGTTATTTCTACTTCTTCGCTATCTTCTTCAGTTATTTGTAAATCTCTTAAATCTTGTTGAAAATTAAACTTACTAAAATTAAACCCAAAACCATACATTAAAAAGAAGATCAAAAATACTGCTTGAGGAACTATTACAATTAAAGAAATATCTCTAAAAGCCCGCGCTGCTTCCGCTGTAATAACATTGCTTTCCATTGTAATCATTTCATTTTTAACAATAGCTATTAAAGCAAAAGCTACTATATAATATATAAGGGCTGCCACATATACTTTATTATTTTTTTTCTTATATAAAAATAAACCACACAATAATAAGAGAAGGAAACAAATTAATATTAATCCAACATAGAATGATAAAGGTATGTATTCAGTATAAAAGCCTTCATAAAAATTACCTGTATATCCATTAGAAATATATTCACTAAAAAAAGCCACTATATTATAAGTTAAATAAGCAATATAACCTGCAAATATAGCGAGTAAGAAGTTAATTAATCTAAAATGTTTAATTAAAAATGCATAAGGCCTTCTTAGTATCATATCTATTCCCCTATACTCATATATATCATATCAAAAACCAGATAAAATGTAAATAAATCCCTAGTACCATACAGATTAGTTTACCCTTAATTTATGCAATTTTACAAAAAGAAAAACTTGAGAGTTAATTCTCAAGTAATATTATTCAACACCTTGGATTATATATGGATCAGATAATTTTCCTTCTCCCAATAATTTTAAACCAGATTGAAGATAGAAGACCGGACGTACAGAATCAAAACAATCCACACGCCCACACCCGGCTGGTGAGCCAATAGTATAGATATCCCATGCAGACCAGTATGAGTCTTGAGTACTAGCGGTCCATTCACGAAAACTAGGCGGGTCTTGTTTGGTTGTGCTTAAATCTTTTGTATCATTATTACTTAAGTACATCCAACTTTTTTTACATTCAATACATAAATTACTATTTACACATTTTAAATTATCTCCTCCCGATAACCAATAATCACTTAAATAAATCAAGCCTATTTTGGCACTCACTTTATTATTAGTTTTCCAAATTGCTTGTTCATTTTTATACATTTGTTGCCCGTTTATATTATTATTTGCATCAAAAATTCCTGTTCCTAAATTATCACCATATGGTATATCCCCATATTCCCAATCATATAGCTGTATTAAATCTGCCCAACTTTTTGAAACTTCACTTAAATATAATGTGTCATTTAATTTTTTTTGTAAATCGCTTGTTTCCCATGTTTGATATGGTGTGCCCCATTGTTGTAAATCATTTAATGCCTCTCTTTTTATTATTTTTAATTCATTATTTAATGTATCTATTCCAATTATTCTATATAAATATTTATCTGTATCTTTTAAACATTTTTCCTTTTCTGTTGTTTCAAAACAGATATAATTATTTATATCATTTATTATATTACCTTGTTCATCTTTTTCCACTTGACCTTGAAATCTTCGAAGGACATCTCCTCTCAATGATACTTCTTCGGCTTTTTCTAAATATTGCTCTGAATTGGCTAATATCTTTTCTACTGCATCATCTGGATTTTGCACTTTGCATGTTAAGCCTTCTATTGTTAATGTTACACTTAAGGTCTTTCCGGCAATGTATGTTTGATCAGCATCTCTATTTATAAGTTTTAAAGAGGCATTTATTGGTTTGCTTTCGCTTTTATCTACAACAAACTCTATGGGATATTCATCTAATAATAAACTCAAATCTATATCATGTTTACTTCTTCCACCTTCTATATGAAGTAAGGTATCACCATCTTGTAAAGCATCTTTTAACTCGCCATCCATTTCGACTTTTAATTTAGCTGTACATATATTAGTGGGAGTCATTTCTCCTTCTACTAATAAGTTGGCAATATTTATTACATGGTCGTCGCCTTCATTTAAGTAATTTTTGCTTGTATCTGTTGTAGCATAATAACTTGTTCCTTTACTAGCTAACTTCATATCTTCAGAACTTACTTTAATATGCAAAGTATTATTTTCTGTTCCTTTGATAGCAATATTATTTAATTTGCCCATATTGACATTTATATTTGTACTTGTACTACCATTACTTACATTTATACTAAAGAAGGCATATGTTGCTCCTGTAACTAAGACTATTAAAAATACTCCTGCTATAATTATTCCTATTATTGTTTTCTTTTTATTATTATATTTATCTTCTACCATGGCTACCTCCTTATGTATTTTATATGATATAACATAATTATATTTTAGACCATTTTTGTCTAAATATCAATAGACAAAATTTATCTATGATTTAATTGTGTTGGTGAATAAAAAATGAATCGAATGCGTGAAATAAGAGAAGATTTAGGTTTAAATCAAACTGAAGTGGCTAAAAAGATTGGCATAACTCAACGAAACTATAGTTATATTGAAACTGGGAGAACGATGTTAACTGAAGATATATTAGTTAAACTGGCGGATTTATATAACACTAGTACCGACTATATTCTTTATAGAACAGATGAAAGAAAACCTTATAAAAAATCAATTATGAAATGAAAAAAACTAGGATTTAATTTATAAAATATCCTAGTTCTTTTTATTAACAAGTAATTGACCTGCCATTAAATAAATTGTTCCATTTTCATTTAAAAATTTATCTTTATTACTATTAAATACTTTAATAACTTCATCTAAAGTATCACCATCTGCTGTTATATAATAAGAATAACCATTCTTGGGAATTAACAATTGTTGATTAGGATAAATATAATCATCCATATTAAGTCCATTCATACTAGCTAGTAACTCCGGATTAATATTATACTTTCTCGCAATAGCGTAAAGACTATCGCCCGTTTCTACTGTATAATAATTAAAATAATCTTTGCTACTTGCAGGAACAATTAATTCCATATCTTCTCTTAAACCATCTAAAAAATAAATATTATTTAAATCTTGTAAGACTTTAACACTTGTATTAAATTTTTTAGCAACACTATCTAAATCTTCACCTTTACTTAATTTATAACTTTCAAACATATAACACCTCTAATATAAGGTATGTTAAAAAAATTAAGATGTTATTTAAAAAATATAAATAATATTATCATTATTAAAGTTCCATTCAAAACTACTAAGTAATTTAATTTCTCCTACTTTATTATTGTACATCATTAAACTATCTTTAGCTAAATAATAGATGGTATCATCTTCAACTTTAATTATTTTGCTAACTTCTAGATTCGATATTTTTACTAAATTATCTTCAATAACTTGATATAAAATATTATTTTGTAATTTATACTCTGGATAAGAAATTGGTAAAAAGTTTAAATTATTTACCACAATATCTTTAAAACTTTTCTTCACTAATTTATTATTTTCTAATATTAGATAATCTGTTTCTTCAATCTTTTTAGTTCTTAAATTAATTTGATATTCTTTCTCTTCTTTTTTATCCAGTAAATAAACTTTATTTTTATATTCTCCTAAAAAGACACTGTCAAAAGATATTGGTGTTTCTAATTTTATCTCTTCATAAGAACCATTTTTAACATTTATTAAATAAATTTTTGAAAAATAATGGGTTTCATTATAATCCGGAACAATAACATATTCCTTACTTTGATAGATTAAATTTAAAGTATAAATATCATTATTAAATAAGTTAATATTTTTATTTTCTTTTGGATTTATAGAATAAAAACCGCGATAATTAAAAACTAAATAACTTTTATCATTTAAATAATTAAGTTCAATTTTTTCATATGATTTATCTAAATTAGCTATTTTATTATATTTATAGTTATCTATTTTTAAATTACTTAAATTATAAGTATATACTCCCTCGTCATTTTTACATAAAGGATAAAAGTGAAAATTTTTTCCTTCCGGTAAAAGGCATTTTTCATCTTCTCCTTTATATTCTAAAACATTATTGATAAGTTCTCTTTTTTTAGTATATTTATGATTAATTAAAAATGAATAAATAGTTTTGTCATCTTGAATTAAAAAAGTATAATAACCTGTTTCTTTATTATATATTTCCTCTATTTCATATTTATTAACTTGATATTTTCGATTATATGAATAAGGTTTAAAAGTAAAAATGAGAAAAACAACAAAGCACCCGATTAAAACAATAATAAATATATATAATTTAATCTTCTTTTTTTGGCTCTCCATACTTCTTTTTCTCTTTCATCATAAACTCCGAAATAGTTGTTTCAATCTCATCTAATCCATTTACTGAAATATTAGTTAAAACTACTACTTCTTTAACAGTATCGATTGTTACTTTACCCCATATTAGGCCCTTATAAATTTCCATATCGTTATATAAATCAGGTGTTATTGAATAAAGAAAACTTCCCCAAGTAAGTCTTTTATGTCCCAATAAAATTCTTTTATTGGTAAGAACTATAACAAAAGTATTAAATATCTCACTAAATTTGTCATTCTTTTGGGCACAAAAAGCATATAGTACTTCTTCATCAGGATTTATGTAATCCTCAACCACTTTAGAATGCTTTTTAAGGCGCCAGAAAATTCCACCCGGATATTTATTTTTAAATTCTAATACTTTATCATATACTTTACCCATCTTAACCACCTAAATCTATTTTATAATGAAATATTTATTTTGGCAAATTATTTAACAGCCTCACTCCATAAACCATGTTTATTACAATAAGAATATAAAGTTCCTTTTTGATATGGGAATACAGCTTTCGCATCCATACCTGGTTCTAAATAAATTGTTTCTTCACACTCTTCAGAAACAAAACTAATCCATTCAATATAATGGTCAGCGTCCATAACATGATTTACTTGTACTTCAATTTTATCACCTTTAACCTCATAAGTAGGAAGATGTTTTTCAACTGCAGCTTCCTCTGTATTTGGTTTTATATCAGTCATTTTTTCATCACAACAAATAAAATTACAAGCGCAATGACAATCTTCAATTACCTTAATCATCGCGCCACAATTTAAACATTTTTTTAATTTTAATTCTCTCATAATCCACCTCTCTTTAATTATAAATCAAAAATTATTCTTTGACTAGTAGACTTATGCTTCTTCCCTTTTGGTAATTTTTTTCAAAACAATACTATAAGTAATTAAGATAATTATGGCTACAAGGAAAGTAATTCCTGATATAAGATAATTTAAATTAACATACCCACTAATAAAATCAGAAATATAAGAATAATCAGAGGCTAAATAATAATTATTTACCCCTAAGATAACAGATGTTACCAATATCATTAATATTGTACTTCCTAAAACTATACCACTAGAAACTTTAATCCAATGCCATTTTGCTAAGTTAAGAAGAATTATTAAAAGTAAGGCTCCTAAAGAGATAACACTAACTATTAAAACTAATTCATCAGATAGAACAAAGCGAACTATATTTAAAGTTTTTACATCTTCTTCAGATAAGCCATCTAAAACGACATCCGTTTCCGGTAATAAATCTTCATAATCATTAACCTCTTCTTTCACAAAATCAATAATTTCATTTTTAGTTTTATTATCAATTTCATATATATCTAAAGCATTTATATCATCAATAGCCTCACTTATAATTCTTTCAATATTTTGAACATTAATTAATTTTTGCTTTTCACCTGTTATAATGGCATTATAAACATTACTACCAATATCCCCAATTAAATCTTTTACTTCTTGAGTATCTAGTAATTTTAAAACAACATCATCACTAAGACCTACTTCTCTTGTAATATCATAAATAGGCATTAAAGCCTCTTCGATACTTTCTTTTAATTCCGGATTATTTTCCACTTCTTTTTCAATTTCTAAAGATGACACCATATTTCTAATAGTATTTTCATTTATAGTATGTCTTAAAGGAATTAAAATTAATAAGGATGTTACTCCTAAAAATAAAATTAAACCCAAAATAATTGTTCCTAATATTTTAAAAAATTTTTTCATTTTTACTACTCGCTTTCGCCTTTAGTATATCAGTATTTAAATAAATTAACAATCACTTTTTAACAAACATCATAATTTTGAGAAAATAGGCCATATTATAATTAGGTGATATAAATGCAAATCTTAATAAGGGCTTTAGTTATGTTTGCTATTTTATTTTTAATTGTGAAAATTAATGGCAAAAAACAAATTAAAAATTTAACTTTATACGATTATGTCTTAAGTATAACAATTGGATCTATCGCGGCTGATTCCATTATTAGCTTAGATACTCCTCTATATGATGGCATAATTGCTTTAGTAGTCTTTGGAATTATTGGCTATATAACTTCTCTTATTTCTTATCATAGTCATACAGTTGAAGAAATTGTCGATGGTGAACCTTTAGTTTTATTTGAAAATGATAATTTCAATTATGATGCTTTAGAAGATGCCAAATTAAGTGTTGCCAAAGTATTAGAAAATTGTCGTCTTAAAGGGTGCTTTGATATTAATGAACTAGGAACTGCCATTCTAGAGCCTTCCGGAGACATATCAATTCTTTTAAAAGAAAAAAATCAACCTCTTACTAGTACTGATTTAAAAAATAGTTTCCAAAAGAAATGTTCGAAGCAAACTCTAAGCCATTTAATTATCGTCGATGGAGTTTTAAATGAATCGGAATTAAAAAAAGCTCATAAAAGTAAGACTTGGTTAAATAATTATTTAAAAGAGAAAAAGAAAAAAATTAATAATATTACACTTTTAACAATTGATAAAAATGATAAAATAACTATGTTTAATAAATAGCCATATTTAATTGGCTTTTTCTTTGATTTATAAGGCAAAAAAAGATTAATCTATTTTAAAACTCCACTTTTTGTGGAGTTAATTTTTAATTTGGTGGAGTAGACGAGAGTCGAACTCGTGTCCAATATAATCTATGAAACAATATCTACAAGTTTAGTTGGAATTTATTTTCTCTATATAGACAACTCCAACCCATTTTCTATATAGCCAAGATTAGAAAATTATTCGTTGTTTTACCCTAATCAAATAAAACAATATATCTTATATTTCATGAACCTTATATAACTCTATAAGCAAAGTATATATAAGATACTCCTACGCTATATTAAGCGAATGCTGGAGCAAAACTATAATTAGTTTCGTTATTTATTTTTTTTGTGCATTTAAGGTATGCCTACCACTTGCAATCATTTCTAGT
>CANRJV010000011.1 GCA_947631045.1 uncultured Bacilli bacterium | reverse complement strand
AATTTATGGCTGTTTTCAACAGCAAAAAAATAAGAAGCATTTTATTATCTTCTTATTTTAGCTGTGAATTGTAACAATTTAAATTCTTTTTTTAATAGATTACCTAATTCTCTTTTTTCTTCTTTAGTAAAAATATCTTTTTGCCTTTTGAATTTATTTAAAGACCATTTCCAAAAATTATAACCAAAATGAAGGTCTTTATATTTCTTACCTAAAATAATTTTTTCATCTCTATATCTAGGAACAAAATGAAAATGAACATGGGGTTTTTCATTATCACGATAAGCATTATTCATAAGACAGGCAAAATTAAACATAGTACTATCTAAAACTTTTATGGCAAACTCTTTCTAGTTTTTTTTCAATTTTGCCAAGTTCTATCCATTCCTCATCCGTAAGCATACATAAGCTTTCTTTTTGACTAGAAATAATCATATAACCTGGAATTCTTGACAATCATCAATATAAATTACTTCCCAATTTCGACCTTTACATATATTCATAAAAACCTATTTATGAGGGTCAACCATGATTTTTATTTCATTAGATGAGCCACTAGTTAAATCTTCATAAGCACTTTGAACATCATCTAAACCAATTCTTTTGGTTACAAATTTTAAAACATCAATTTCTTTGTTAGCAATCATGTCTATACATTTAGCAAATTCTTCCTTTTTATAAGCAATGGCACCGATTAAATGGGCTTCTTTCGTAACGGCACTAACACTAGCAAAATTAATTGGGCTCATAGAAACTCCAACTAAAATAACAACGCCACCGGGTTTCACTAAAGAAACAGCACTATTGACAGCTGGAGTATTTCCACAACATTCAATTACTTTATCAAAAGTATTATTATGTTTTTCCATTTCTTCTTTATCTAAAGCATTAAGCCATTCATCAGCTACTCCTAATTTTATCGCTAATTCTCCTCTTTTAGAATTAGTTTCTGAAACAACTACTTTACTAGCACCACTTTTTTTCGCAAACATGGCACTAACTAAACCAATTATTCCACCTCCAACAACTAATACTTTATCGCCAACTTTAACATCTGCTAAATTAATGGCATGATAGCCAACCGCTGTTGGTTCCACTAAAGCGCCTTCCTCATCACTCATGCTATCAGGAATTTTTAAAACCATATCACTTCTAACTTTAAGTTTTGGAGCAAGCCCTCCAGGATTATCTAAAGATAAACCACTAGCATGGTCCCAAGTTTCCAAACAATAATGAATATTACCACTTAAACAGGCCTCACAATGACCACATGGAGAGATAGGTAATGCTGTTACCCTATCACCAATCTTTAAATCTTCTCTTCCGCCATTATCAACTACAACGCCACAATATTCATGGCCCATAATAAGACCAACTGGCATCCCTATTTCAAAATAATGTAAATCAGAACCACAAATACCTGTTTTCTTAACATCAATTAGAACTTTTCCATTTTCTTTTTGTGGTTCTTCTATTTCTTTAATTTCAAATTTTCTTTCTCCTTTTATTGCTACACATTTCATATTATCACCATTATTATTATATCAAATACTCATTATTTTATAAAATAGTTTTCCCATTCTATTGACATATATTTAAGAAAAACATTTGACAATTTTGCTTATTAATAATTTCTTTATTTCCCCATCACCAATGTAATTTATAGAAAATGTTTTATAACCTATCATATTTATACTGGCTCCACAATGATACACTTCTTCTTTATCAATTATAAAATAACGGTCATGATACGTATTATCATAATATACTTTCAAATTATGATATTGCTTATTATACTTTTCAATATCTTGCTCTGTTAATAAATTATTCTTTTTAGTTATTAACTTTACTTTTACTGCTAATCTTCTAATAATATCTAATATTGTACTATCAGCATAATTATCTATTATTATTAATTCCTTCTTGGCGCTTTTAAATATTTCTAATATTTTTGAATATGCATCATATATTTGACCATTAAAATATATTTCATTTACTCTGTTTGCTTTTTCTTCAAACTTATTAAATGACTCTTGTAATTGTTTTATATCATCATCATGTTTTAGAACCATTTTATTAATAACATTTTGCTGAAATAAATTTTTGGAAATATATTTACGCATCAAAACAAAAGCATCCATTATCGCAATACTTACTTTAGCGGCAATATCACTTTTTAAAATTGTCGCTAACATCGCAACCCCTTGTTCAGTAAATACTCTTACATCATATCTTCGACCACCAAAATTTTTATTTTCCAAACTTGAGGTCGAAAATTTCGACCTCAAGTTGAAATATTCTTTCGAGGTTAATTTGAAGCTAAATCTTTCTGGAAATTTAAATAAATTATTTTTTACTGCTTCATTTATTCTTTTAGTTTCTACTTGATATAATTTGGCTAAATCACTGTCTAACATCACTTGCCTTCCTCTTACTTCATAGATTAAATCCTCGATTTTATAAGGGTTTGCGCGCATTTCGACTAAATTAAAATTTTTAGCATCTTGAAAATCATTTAATATTTTTTCATATATTTTTTCTTTGTTTTTATTTCTTATTATGCTATTTAAAATTTCAATTCCTTCCTTAGAAAACACATATGGTAAGTATTTTACATGGTGTCCTTTTGGAACCTTTAAGGTCACAATTTGTGACCTTAAAAGATCTAAATATTCTTCTTTTGTTAATTGAAAATATACATCATTAGGAAACTTTTCAATGTGTCTTCTTACCAATTGATTCAATTCTTTAGTTCCATTATTACATTCATACAATTTGGCTAGATCACTATCTAGCATTACCCTTTTTCCTCTTACTTCATATACTAAATTTTCTTTTACATTTTTTTCAATTTCATTATTCATTTTACCAAAACCCTTCCTTTTATTTTTTATTCCCCTTTTTATTCTTTAGAAAAGCTTTTCTACCTTGGTGGTATGATAACTATACCACCGAACTATTGTTTTGACAAGCGATTTTGATAAACTTTTTTATATTTTTATTTAATTTATTTGCTGATAAAAAAAATAATCCCTACCAATAAGGATTACTTTTAAAATATTATAAATATAAAACATCAATATCAACATCATTATTAATACCATCGATATGGCCATTATTACATACTTGCCACATCATATATTGGCCCTTATAAGAACTAGTATTAAAATCTTTTGTATAATGGGCTAACCATATTGGATAATCTTTTTTATTTTTCCAAATAGTTTCCAAATAAAATTTACTACTATAAAGCATGGCTTTATAACCAGATTCCTCTAAAGTATCCATATAGGTATTAGCAATTTCATTTATTTCATGAAAACTTAATCTATAACTATTCCATTTACTCCAATTTTCCCAGTCAAAGGCAATTGGTAAATCTAATTTTTCACCATTTAATTTATCTATAACCCATTTAGCATGTTCTTTAACTTCATCTGTTGAAGAAGCAACAGTAAAGAAATACACTCCTACTTTCAAACCGGCTTCTTTAGCTTTTCTAATATTATTTTCATAATACTCATCATCATATATTGCTCTTGTTGTTTGGCCTTGATAACCAATTCGCATCATAACAAATGTCGCTCCAGCCTTTTTGACCTTTTCATAATCAATATCTTCTTGCCATTTAGAAACATCTATGCCAATTTCAGTATTCTCTTTTTTATGTTTGTTATAAACATTCTGAAATTCTGTTACTACTTTTTTAGATGGTGTACTTGGATTAGAATCATTTTCCTTTTTTTGAATAACATTTAAGGTAACATTAACATCTTTTTTATTTTGCGATGAATCACTTAAATGATAAATTAATTTATAAGTTCCCACTTTATTTAAATCATATATTCCTTCTATTTCACAAGTTATATTACCATCATATTCATCACCATAAGATATTAAATTACATATATCCTCATCATAGCCAACCTCAACTGTTTTATTAGTGCCACTAAAAACTATTGGTGGGTTACTATCAACAACATTAATATTAAATTTATAAACATATTTTTTCTTATCTAACCTATATTCTATTTCTACTTCTTTCTTTCCTAAACTATTAGTGTCTAATAATTTATTCTTGGATAAAATTTCGACATTATTTAAATTATCGATAAGGTCATTTAAATGAATATCGCTATAAACTTCAACAGTATCCATTATAGACTTAACATTTTCACCTTCAGTATCGAGAATAATTTTTTCGCTACAACCACATGCTAAAAGACCTATAAAGATTATAAACAATTTTTTCATAATTTCTCCTCAAGTAATATTATATTATGATTTAAGTAATAAAAAAAGATGTTATTTTAAACATCTTATAAGTATTCAATTACTTTAATATTTTTATTTAATTTAGCTACTAAATCATCCGGTTCATATTTTGAAAATATTCCTACAAAATGACTATGGTCATTTAAGAACATATCATAATATTCTAAAAATATTTTTTGATAATTAGTAACTCCTAATTCTTTTAAATAACTAATATTTTTACTAACTAATTTCTTATGTTCTTTAATCGCATCAATTAATTTTTTAGGAGAATTATTTAAAAATTCAGCAATTTCTTCTTTATTAAAATCATACTTTTCTAAAAATTTCATTTTTATCTTCCCCTTCCAGAATTTACCATAAATTCATCTGGCATTAAATCATTGAAGCTAACAAATTCTTGATTATTAGTATCTAAAGTATCCATCGTCATGTTATCAAAAGCATTAAGTCCTAATTCATCTTGCATAGATTGCCTTGTATAATCTGTTTCGGAATTCTCTGGTCCAAAACTAAATCCGGCAACATCATCTAAATTAGATTTAATATCTTTATACCTTTCTATTCCGGAATCTATATCTTTTAAATCATCACTAGCACTCATAACATCATTATATCTTTGAATATCACTAGGAGTATCTATAGTAACATTAAGAGGATTTACTTCCGCATTTATAACAGGGCTTTCTTCTACCTTTACTTCTTCAGTTGCTTGACTAAATTCTTTGCCCCATTCTTTAGTATCAAATAAGAAATTTTTATATGTTCCATCTGGATTTTTATATTCATGTTTAGTTTGAATACAATATTTTATTTTCTTAAATAAATCTAATGCATCCCACATTAATCCTTCAGGATTTTGCGAATATAAATCAGTGGCATTAACTTCGTTTAAAATATCAAATTTTTTAGTAAAATTTTCTAAAGTCATTACTTTAATTTCTCTTGCTTTCGTAATATATACGTTTTGAGTTCTTAAAAAATCTAAAGACCTTTGTAACTCATCATAATCAACATAAGCAAGGGAAGGCATAAATTTATCTTCTACTTTAGCTCTTTCTTCTTCACTTAAATCTGTAAATAAATCTAGCTTATCTTTTAAACTCTTATCCATATTATTCCTCCTAGTATGCTATTAATGGCACTTTCTTTGGATCTAATCCACTATTTCTTAATTTATCTATAACAGTATCTAAGGCATCTTTATCATACTTAATCAAAATATTTGGATTTAAGTAAATATCAACTGGTTCTTTACCAATTTCCACCAATTTTTTAATTTTGCTTTCAAATTCTTTATCATATAGTAAGTCAACATTATCAACAAACATATCTAAATCGATATCATTTTCTTTAGCAAAATTAACATTCTTAGTTAAATCATTTTGATTATAATTAGCTAAAACTTTATCTAAATCATTATTTGTAAAATCTAAATAATCAAATCCTAACTCTGTTAAAAGATTAATTAATTCTTCTTTGGGAGATAAAGTAATTTTTTCTTCACTAGTTTCTATTTCTTCTTCATCTTCAACATTTTCTTTAGCTTCGGCGAATACCTCAGAAATACTCTTTCCTTCTTTTTCAGCATTTTGAAGTTTATTTTCGTATTCAAATAAAGCATCTTCAGGGAACATTAAAAGTTTAGCCGCTTCTCTTTGTTCATCTTCCGTAAAATCAAATTTTTCTAATAAAGAAGTTATAGAATCACGAGTAATATTAATATTACCATTTAAGGCTAATTCAAAGTATTCATTTAATCTTGTTTGATTTTCTAAAGCCTCATCTTTTCTAATTCCTAATTCTTCAATAGTAGCCTCCGCCGTATTCATTTCAGATTCTATTTTAACTAGTTCATCTTCGGCTTTTTTAGTATCTTCTTGAACTTTAGAAATAGTTTTAGGAAGTAAATTACCAACTTCTTCACTTAATTTATCAGGATTAAAATCAACTTTTAATTTTTCTAAAACCAATTTAAAATCATCAGTTCTAATACCACTTAAAGCATTAACTAATTTTTCTCCTTCTTCTCCTAAAACTCTTTCTTCTTCCGTTAAACTTTCTATTTTTTCTTGTAAAACTTTCTTTTCATTAGTTGTTCTTTCTTTAGTTTCTTCGGCTGTTTTTCTTTCTTTTTCCATCTTGGAAAGTATTACACTATCTTCACCACGTAGGTTATATAATTTGTCTAGTAATTTTGTTATTTCTGCAGTTAACATTTTCATTATAACCACTCCCTCTTATTATAAGTAAATTATAACAAATTGTCTCATATTTGTAAACGTTTTACATCATATTTCGTAAAAAAAAGAAGATTTTTTTAATTTTCTTCTTCTTCTAAAATTTTTCGAACTTTAACCTTTAGTCTTTGCATCGTATTATCTACTTGCTTAGGAGTTAGTTTTAAAATATCCGCTATTTCTAGATAGGTAAAGCCTCTTGCCATCAAACTAAATACTTCATATTCTCTTTGGGTAAGAGCATCTTTTAAGTTCTTAATTAACTCTTGATATTTTTCCTCTTCAGCCATATTGCTTAAAGGGTCATTTTTAGAGTTATCACTAATCGCATCCATTAATCGGGAGTTATTATCATCATAAATAAAATCTAAAGAATAGGTCTCTTGAAGTCCTTTATATTTATCTCGATTGTATTTTCTGATGATACTATTAAGCCTTCTTTCAATGCATAAAGTAACAAACGTTACCAAACTAGCATCCTTATTTTCATCAAAACATCTTAAGCCATCAGAAAAGCCCACATTGCATTCGCTAATGATTTCTTGATAATCAATATTCAAATTCGCTAAAAAGCGCATATATTTATTAATTAAAATATCAATAATATACCGATATTTATAAAATAATAAATTTTTAGCATCTTCATCATTATCTCGATACATCATGATAAGTTCACTATCATTAGTATTTTTTAATTCTTCTTCACTTATCATTTTATCATCCCATATATAAGTATTCCGGCCGAAACAGATGCATTTAAACTATTTAATTTCCCTTTCATCGGAATACTTATTATTACATCACTATTATCTTTGACAATTTTACTAATGCCTTTGCCTTCATTACCAATTACCAAGGCTTTTTTATCATTATAACTAATGCTTCGATAATCTTCCCCTTCCATGGAAGCCGCATAGATAAAATAACCATGCTCTTTTAAATAAGTTATCGCATTAACTAAATTAGAAACCATTATAATTTTGACATGTTCAATGGCTCCCGCACTAATATGGACAACTGTATCATTAACTAAAACAGACCTATCTTTCGGAATAATAATATTTTTAACCCCGGCACATTCACAAGTTCTAATGATGGCTCCTAGGTTATGCGGGTCTTCTAAGTGGTCCAAGATTAAAATAAAATCACTATCAATATCTTCTAATTTAAAATACTCATAATCATAAACATCAACTACTATACCTTGATGATTTCCTTTAACCATTTGGTCAAGATGAGCCTTTGGTACTAAAGTATATTTTAAATTATTTTCTTTTAAATAAGAAATCGTTTCTTTACTACTTACATATATTTTTTTTATTTTCTTTTTATCTAATTCTTTTAAAACATTTTTCCCATAAACTAGCATAAGAAACCACCTAAGGTTTATTTTAACATAATTTTTTAAAAAATACACTTCCCTTTTCGATTTAAAACTGCTATAGTACCATAAAAAGGAGGAATTATGTTTAAATATACTTTAGATAATAAAAGATATCATACTTTAAATTATTTTTATCGGCAAAAATTTAATAATAAAGTTTTTAAGGTTCCTCTTGATGCTCATATGAGTTGTCCTAATAAAATAAAGGGACATGGTTGTATTTTTTGTAGCAATAGTAGCAGTGCTAATATTACCGATAGTAATTTATCTATTAAAGACCAATTTAAAAATAATGTGGAAACTTTAGAAAAGAAATGGCCTAATAGTTTATATATTCCTTATTTTCAAAGTGGCACTAATACTTATGCTCCCTTAGATACTTTAAAACCATTATTTGAAGAATTACTAAATTATCCTAAAGTTGTCGGTCTTGCTATTGCTACTAGACCTGATGCTATAAGTAATGAGGTCCTAAATTATTTAGAAGAATTAAATAAAAAAACTTTTTTAACTATCGAAGTAGGTCTTCAAAGTAGTAATGATAATACTTTAAAATTTATTAAAAGAGGTCATGATACCAAATGCTTTGTTGAGACTGTTAAAAAACTTAAAGAAAGAAATATTTTTACCGTAGCCCATATTATTAATGGACTTCCTTATGAAACCGAAGAAGATATGCTTAATACTGTAAAACTTCTTAATGATTTAAAAATAGATGGTATTAAAATTCATATGCTTTATATTTCCAAAGATACCGAATTAGCCAGCATTTATGAAAAAGAAAAATTCCCTATTTTAACTAAAGAAGAATATATCGATATTGTTATTAAAGAATTAGAGTTATTAAATGAAAAAATTGTTATTGAAAGAATTACGGGAGACCCCATTAAAGAAGAGTTAATAACTCCTACTTGGTTATTAAAGAAATTTTGTGTCTTAAATGATATTGATAAAGAAATGGTTAAAAGAAATACTTATCAAGGAAAGAAAGTCAAAAATTAATAAAGTTTTCCTTATTGTCATTTTAATTACCCTGTTGTATAATCTTAATTAGGAGACGAGAAATCGTTGCCTGTTAGATGATTACTATCCTATTCGGACACTAATCCGAATAAGGATAGTCTTTTTTTATGCTTTCGCAAGAAAAAAAGTATTACTTTTAAAAAGTCAAAGACTCTTAATTTCATTCAACCACCCCTCTCATATGATTCCGGTTTCCCAAAACCCCCTGAAAGTAGGCAAGACTTCCCGTCTCGACTTACTATTAAAGCACACCTATATATTAAAAGTCCATAGGAAGTTTTGACAACATTTGTCGAACTTTCTTTTATTTTGTCGAATATCACATAAAAAGGAAGCCTTTGCTTCCTAGCCAATTATTATATATGGGTCTTCAATGGTTCCTGAGCCATTTAAACTTAAATTTTCGGTAGTATATATTACAGGGCGTATAGAAAGAACTTCATAAGAAATAGCAGTATTTTCAAGACTTCCATTTCTACGAACCGCAAAACTATTATATGCACCTGCAACAGTTCTGTACCCACCTCTTGGCATAATATTTTCATCTACAGCGGGTGGTTCTTCAGCGGTACTACTAAGTTTTGCTGTATCATTATTATTTAAATGTATCCAGCCTTTTAAACAATTCGGATATTGCTTAGAAGAACTATTAATATCACAAATAATATCCTTTGATACAGATAAATAGTAATCACTTACAGTCATTAAACTCACTTTTTCATTTTCTAATTTTTTTGTCCATACTTCATTTTTCTCTTTATAATATATTGTCTCTCCTTTATGGATAGTATTTTCTACTACAAGACGTGGTAGTCCATCGTCTTCTTTTGAAGATTTATCAAAATAATAAGAAGCCTTTTTTCCATTTTCTATTTTAAATATTTCACTTCCTAATTGTTCAGTACCTTTATCAGGATATGATATTGTCAAATCTCCATACAATAATGTATGATTAGCTATTTTATTTTCCCAGCCACTTGGAACATAGTATTCATTTTGCAAATAGGCATCTGTTGTTATATTAGCGTATATTAAACTACTTGGCCATTCAATGTTATCATCATAATTTACCCACCATAAATATGTTTTATTTAAGGCCTCTTTTTTGATTAATTTTAATTGTCCATATTTGGTGTTGGTATTGTCATCATCTTCTGTGGCATATCCGATTATTCTGTACATGTATCGGTCGGTGTTTTTGGTACATTCTTCAGTGATACTTGTTCCAAAACAGATGTAATTGTTTTGAACTTCTTCAGCTGTTCCTTGGAAACGTCGTAGAACATCTCCCCTTTCTGTAACATCTCCTTCGGCTTCTAATGTGTTGCCACTTTTGGATAGTATTCTGGTTACGGCATCTTCTCCCTCGACAAAGTATAAATAACAATAGATGGTGTCCTTTGTTGTGATAGTTGCTGTATGATTGTCATTGTTAAAACTTATTACTTCACTCTCTTTTATTTCTCTTCCATCATTACCTATACATAAAGACCCTGCATATTTGTAATCTCCTGTCGGCCAGGTGTTACTTTCTGATGGTTTATATTCGGTTTCGTTTTTACCTTTTATCATGATAGCTAAAGTATTATTATCTTTTATCTCTTTCGTTTCTTCTTTGGTCTCTATCTTATCTATCTCTTTATTACTTAATGTTGTATTATAATTTATCATTATTAATCCTATCTCTATTATTATTAATATTCCGATTATTATCTTCTTCATTTTCTTTTACCCTTTCTTATTAAAGTATGCATAGCAAGTATTCATTCCATTAGTTGTATAATTAAAGCTTTTGGTACTTGTATCATATATTACACTTGTTGTGACATTATTATCTAAACATCTTGATGTGTCGTATGTATATTCTTCTTCACTTGGAATACTATTTACTACTATATATTTCTTACCGTTATATTCTTTATATCCTTTTTCATCTTCTACTAAAGCATAGGTTATGATATCCGCATTCTTTTTCTTGTCATAATATATCTTACATACTATCTTATTGGGTATCTCTTCACTTACATTTATCACTATTGTTCCATCACTCTTGATTGTGTAATTACTATATTTAGCATCTTTTGGATTACATTCTGATTTTTCTTTATTTACTTCATATCCCATTACGGGTGTATTTTGTACTATATGATATCGGTATTTGGTTTCTGCATCTTCCATATATAATACTAGATCTATATCATACTTTAATTTCTCTTGAGATAATTCTTCTACAGCAAAGTTACCAATTGTAGCTTTCATTATTTCTAATTCATTACTATTCCCATAATAAGCATAACTATTTTTTATTACCTTACTTATTAATGTTATCATAACTATTACTATTAAACTTATTATTATTACTTTTTCCTTATCTATTTTCTTTTTCATTCTTTCCCTCTTTATGTTGCTTTTACCGAATTATATCTATCACTTTATAAGTATAAATCATATTTTTATAGCGGTTTTTAATATACAAAATATGTTTTGTAAAAAGAAAACAAGAAAAGTTTTGTATGAAATAATATTTTTATGAATATAAATCGATTAAAAGAAATAAGAGAAGATAAAGATTTACTTCAAAAAGATATTGCTAAAGTCTTAAATATAAAACAACAACAATATTCCGAATATGAAATAGGAAAAAGACTTATTCCTATTAATTATTTAAGTGACTTAGCAGATTATTATAATGTTTCTATTGATTATCTTTTGGGTAAAACTGATGTGAGAAAAATATACCCTAGAAGTAATATTACGCCAAACAAAAAGTAGAGTTTCCTCTACTTAAATTTCTTCCCATTCAAATGGTACCAAAGCATCATCTATAACTTCAAAATTAGGTAATGGTTTTACTATTACTTTCTTTTTTCCTTTAAGAACATCTTTGCTCCATTTAATATGGTTTGTTTTTTCAAAAATTTTAGAATCATCAACAATTGAAATATTTTTTAATTCTTTTTTTAAAATTTTAAATTTTTCTTTTTTCATAAACCCTCCTCTTTTATATACTTTTTAATCAATATTTTCAAATTGACTATTATAAAGTTCGGCATATTTGCCATTTAATTTTAATAATTCTTCATGGGTTCCTTGTTCGATAATATTTCCTTCATTCATCATTAATATTAAATCGGCATTTTTAATGGTTGAAAGACGATGAGCAATAATAAATGAGGTTCTTCCTTCAGTTAACTTATCCATGGCTTTTTGGACTAATTCTTCAGTTCTGGTATCTACACTTGATGTAGCCTCATCTAAAATTAAGAATGGGGCATCTTCAATCATACCTCTCGCAATAGTTAAAAGTTGTTTTTGACCACTTGATAGAGAGTCATTATCCCCAATTACGGTATCATAACCCTTAGGAAGAGTTTTAATAAAATGATGTAGACCTACGATTTTACAAACTTCTTCAACTTTTTTATCAGAAACATCAGGTTTATTATATTTAATATTTTCTTTAATGGTTCTTTCAAATACCCAAGTATCTTGTAAAACCATAATAAATAATCTATGAATATTATCTCTGGTTAATTCCTTAGTGGAAACGTCATCAATAAGAATATCGCCATCTTTAATATTATAAAACTTCATTAACAAGTTAACCATGGTGGTTTTACCAGCTCCAGTTGGACCAACAATAGCAATTTTTTCACCCGGATTAACTTTAACATTAAAGTCTTTAATAATAGTTTTATTTTCATCATAGCCAAATTTAACATGTTGAAATTCAATTTTACCTTTAACATCTTGAGGGTTGATTTCTTTAGTTAAAGAAGATTCGTCTTCCATTTCTTCTTCGTCTAAAAATTCAAATACTCGCTCGGAAGCTGCCGCAGTAGATTGCAAACTCGAAAATGATTGGGCAATTTGGGTCATTGGTTGAGTAAATAAACGAACATATAACATAAAGGCCACAATAACGCCAAAATCAATAACATTATTCATAGTAAGAAGGGCTCCAACTATACAAACACAGACATAACCAAAATTACCAATAAAGCCCATAAAAGGATGCATTAAGCCAGATAAGAATTGACCTTTTCTAACGTGCTCATAGATACGTCCATTGATTTCACTAAATTTTTGATTAGCCTCTCTTTTACCATTATAACTTCTCATAACATTATGGCCGGAATACATTTCTTCGATATGACCATTTAATTCCCCAATTTCATTTTGTAATCTTTCAAAATATTTTTGACTTCGGCTTATAACTAAGAACATAAAAGCAAAACCTATCAAACTAGAAAGAATTGCCGTTAAAGCCATTATGCCATTAGTAGCAATCATCATAATGATAGAGCCAAAAAGCAAAGTAACTGCTGTAACAAGCATCCCTAAACTTTGATTTAAAGTCATACTTAAAGTGTCAACATCGTTAGTAACTCTTGATAAAACATCACCATAACTATGTTTATCAAAATATTTAAGAGGCATGCGATTTATTTTTTCAGTTATCTCTCTTCTTAAATCTTTCGAAAATTTATTAGTAACAATAGCCATAATATATTGTTCAATATAACCAAAAATAGCACTAATAACATAAATGATTAATAAAGTTAAAGAAATACTCTTTACTTTAGCCATATCAATACCTGTAACTAAACCTTCCATAATTGTATTCGTTATATCTCTTAATTTATCAGGACCAATTATTGATAATATAGAACTTATTATGGCTAAGATAACAGCCAAGATAATCGGAATTAAATAAGGTCGACAAAACTTAATTAAATTTTGCATCGATTTTTTAAAGTTTTTTGGCTTTTCATTATTATGAGGTCTTCTTCCATTATGCATTTTCCTTCGCCTCCTTTAAACCTTCCGATAACTCTTCTTCGCTTAATTGCGATAAGGCAATCTCTTTATATATTTCACAATTTTGCATTAGTTCTTTGTGAGTTCCCATACCCACTACTTTTCCTTCATCTAATACAATAATTTTATCGGCATCTTTAATAGTACCTATTCTTTGGGCTACGATTAAATTAGTGGCATCTTTTGTATACTTTTTCAAAGCTTTTCTTAAAGCAAAATCAGTTTTATAATCAAGGGCAGAAAAAGAGTCATCAAAAATATATATTTCGGGATCTTTGGCCACAGCTCTCGCAATCGCTAGTCTTTGTTTTTGACCACCGGAAATATTAGTTCCTCCTCTGGATATTGGAGCCTCATAAGTACCCTCCATTTTTAAGACAAAATCTTCACCTTGGGCAACTTTTATGGCTTCTTTAATTTTCTCTTTACTAGGTTTTTTCTTTCCATTATCTCCATAGGTTACATTAGAAGATACTGACCCACTAAAGATAACGGCCTTTTGAGGAATATAACCAATTATATTATTTAAACTTTCTTGTTTATAATCTTTAACATTAACGCCATCTACTAATACCTCACCATCAGTGGCGTCATAAAACCGCGGTACTAAATTAATTAATGTCGATTTACCACTACCAGTTGAGCCAATAAAGGCTACTGTTTCTCCTTTACTTGCCTTAAAAGAAACATTTTGAAGCATGTACTCTTCGGCATCTGGGTATTTGAAGGAAACATTTTTAAATTCAACAGTTCCCACTTCTTTACCTTTCGTTTCTGTTCCATCCTTAATATGTTCTTCCGTTTCTAAAACTTCCAAAATTCTTTTGGCGGAAACTGAGGCTCTCGGATACATTACAAAAATCATAATTAATAACATAAATGAAATCAAAACTTGCATAGCATAACTTGAAAATACAACCATATCACCAAAAAGATTTATTTTTCCCATCACATTGGCCTTTTCAATCAAAATAGCCCCAATAAAATAGATGGATAAAGAAAGACCAGAAGAAATTAAAGACATAACGGGTGATAATAAGCCCATCGTTTTTTGGTTAAATAATTGCACATTTTTTAATTCTTCATTAGCATTTTCAAATTTCTTTTGTTGATAATTTTCGGCATTAAACGCTCTGATGACTCTAATACCCATTAAGTTTTCACGCGTAATTCTATTTAAATTATCCGTTAGTTTTTGAACAATTTTAAATTTGGGAAAAACTAACCGCATTAAAATTACAATCACAATTAGTAAAATAACTACGCCAATAATTGTAGCTAAAGTCCAATTCCAATTTTTACCCGCTATTTTTAAAATCGCCCAAGCCGCCATAATCGGAGCTTTAATCATAGCTTGAAGACCCATGGCAATCAGCATTTGAACTTGAGTAACATCATTAGTAGTTCTCGTAATTAAACTACTCGTCGAAAATATTTTAATTTCTTCTTGCCCAAAATCATTAACTTTCTCAAAAATACTTTGGCGAATAACTTTACCAAAATAAGCCGCAACCGTCGCCGCAAAATAACCGACAATAACAGAAGCTATTAAACTACCAAAAGCACAAAGGAGCATATACTTTCCTTCATTTAAAATATCGGCCATTTTACTACCTTCAGTTTGGACTAAAACCGTTATATTAGACATATAATCCGGTATTTTTAATTCTAAATAAACATTTATAGCGACAAAAAAGACACATATTAAAGCATATAAAAAATGTTTTTTACCTAATTTTTTAAATAATTTTAACATTTAACCTTCCTCCTTAAGCTGCATTTATGATTTTACCAGCAATTAAAATATATTGCAATACTAACCAAACATTCCTAATTTTAAACTTTATTTGTGAGAAAATAATGAAAACTTGCTAATTACTAGCAAGCTTACTTTCTCCGGTGGCATAGTCAATTATAATTCCCTCTTGGACATTATAAATATAGACATTAAATTTAATTCCTTCTCCCTTATCTTCAATTGATAAGGCTTCCATTTGAATACCACTTGCCACTAAATCTGTTCCTTTGAATATTGGCGTTACCCGATAAGCAACATGATTATTAGTTTTTTTAATATAATCAGCCACTTCATTTTCGAAATCTAGCATAGCTCCCGTATTCGTTTCTCTTGTACAAGTGATCAGATTATTGGGATTAGCATTTTCAACCGTCAATTGATAACCAATTAAATGACACCGATTATATAAATATTTACCATCGACAATATCATATTTAACTGTATGCCAACCACTTGGCTTAATCATGCCAATGCTCCCTCTTTCTTCGGTAGGCATTAAATCTTTTCCAATAATTGCAAACGCCTTAGTACATCTTCCCAGAATATCTAAATCGCCGTATTCTTCTTTTGAAACAGTTTGTAACTCTTCTTCTTTAAACTCGGGATTATTCTCGTTAATATAAACATAAGGTTTATTACTATAAGAAGGAATCTCTCCTAGTTCATAGGAATTATGAGAATAAGCATAACTATAAATAAATTTTTTAATATCATCCGCATAATTATAATAAATGACAACTAAAACTATAACCAGTAAAGATACTCCTAAACTTAAATTTTTTTTACCTTTTCTTTTGGCCACGGTTTCGACTCCTTTTTTGACACTTATTTCCCTCTAAAGCAATAGCCTCGTTGATAATTGGACTCAAAGTCATTTCAACTTTTTTAACTAAATTTAATAAATAACCGGCTTCAATATCGCTTAATCTTTCCGGAATCCCTTTAACTTTTTCATATTTAGGAGTATAAATACCTCTTTCTAAAGGGCTAGTAAGCATGCCTTTTTTAGAAGGAATTTGAATTTTAAAAGTTCGCAAATTATTTTCCGGTATACCTAAAGGAATAGTTAAAATCATATAAGGTCTTTTATTATAATAACTTTCGATAATAATTTCCTTATTAAATTCTACGATGCCTAAATCTTCTAAAGTACTTTTAATTAAACCTCGCTTTTGATAAGAAAGATATTGGGAGACTAGCAACGTTAAATTATCAAATATTTTAATTGGTTTTAATTTTTCTCCTTTTTCTTCTTCATAAGCTAATTTTACTTCCTCATAAGCTATTTGATACTCTAAAGAATTTTGTAAATCATTATCCATTATGCCAATATGACCTAAACTTCTTAAGTTTTCATCATATAGATTAACCGCTACCGAAAAGGCTGCTAAAGCATCACTTATCTCACTGCTTTCGTCCATATTATAAGGTAAATCTCTTCTTAAAACAGGCATTTTAATTTCTTCTCTGAATGTTTTCAAATTTTCGTTACTAAATGTATATTTTAAATCGACAACGGAAGCAAATCCTCCCTTTAAAATTTTTCCATCTTCATTTAGTTCAATAATGGGGTTACTATCCATAGTCATTAATAAAGTTTGGCATCTGCCACTTTTTTTCAATTGCTCTTGGCACTCAACACCTAAATCTAAAAGATTTAAAGATGGCATTTTACTTCCTATAATAATGTCATAATCTCCTAAAGAGTTGAAAACAAAATGGGCAATATCTTCTCTATTTACTTTTAAAAAAGTAACCTTAACTCCTAATAATTTTTGGACTATATTATTCCAATATGCCATGGCTTTTTGCTCACTTAAATATAATATTTTTAAACTTCTTTTAAATTTGGGAACAATAACATTCAAATTTTCTTTTGCGGGAATTGGGGTAAATGTTAAAGGAATATAATTTCTTTCTAAACTATGATTACTTTTTAAAAATTCCGCTAATTTATCTAAAAGATTGTCTAAATTTCCAACAAAAGAAGACTTACTTTTTCCATAATTAAATTCCGCTTTATATTCTTTTTCTTTTTTTAAATTTAATAATACTGTTCCATATTTTTTCTCTAAATAAGGTATTTCCTTTTCTAAATAATCCATACCCATTGTAACAGCGCTTCCTAAAATAATGGCATGATATTGACTTAATCTTTGCGGATATTTTTCATAATATCGACTCGCTAAAATTCTGGATTTAAAATGATCAACATTTTGATAGCCTTGCATTTTTAAACTTTCTAAAATAATATCATCATCATTTATTAATAATATCCGACTTTTCTTTTTTACTTCTTCTATTTCCATATCCAAAGCCTCCTACTAGTGTATATATATAATTATATAACAAGTTTTTAAAATGTGAAAACTATTTTTGTGTAAAAACAAGCGTTACCAAAAAAAGAATCCTATGAAACTTTTTTAGAATTCTTTTTCTTTTTATTAATAAATTTATCTAATGACGCAAGCATTGGAGGAAGCAAGAAAATAATGAGAATAGAAGCACAAATTGTTCCTTCTGATAAAGTCTTACAGATTTTAGCCGCTACCTCAGAAGCAAAATTACCAACAATTAAGGTGACAATTATTAAGATTGAAGCACTAGTCAGAATCGTATGCATCGAGTCATTATAAGCATTGGTTAAAGAGACCTCAATATCCTGAGTTTTCCTCTCTTCTAAATAATAAGAAGTATACAAAATGGCATAATCAATCGTCGCTCCCATTAAAATACTTTGAACAATTAAAATGGAAATAAAATAAACAGAACCACTAAAGGATAGAATGCCCATAATTAAGAAAATAGCACTTTGAATTAGCAAGACCAGCATTGTTGATATTTTTAATGATTTGAAGGTGAAGGCCACTACTACAAAGATAAAAGCCATAGTTAAAATCGTAATCAAATTAAGTTCACCGGAGAAAGTATGCGTCATTTCTAAAGCCATTGGGGAATCTCCTACTAGATAATATTCTCCTTTACCATCTAACTTTTTACCAATGTCCTTAATAAAGGCAAAAGTATCTTTGCTTTCGGGTTCTAAATAAGTATTAAGTAAAGCCCGATGATATTTAGGACTCACTAAACTTATTTTAGCATCCCCAATTTTTTTATCTCCTTCGATTATATCTTCTCTTAAGTCTTCTTTAATATAATCATCAAATCTTTTATCTTCTAAAATATCTGTTTTAAGATAATGAATAAACTCTTCAACAGTCATTTTATAATCATCACTATATTGTTTTTCACTACCATAATAAATATAAACTAAATCAATTAAATCTTTATCCAAATCTTTACTTAATGGAGAAAGCAAATTATATAATTCTTTACTTGTATACTCTCGTTTATTTAAAGAATTGGTTATTATTTTATCAACTATCTTTAATTTTTTAACTGAATCACTACTTAAAGTATCAGCATATTTACTATTTAAAACATCATTTAAAAGAAAACTTATAAATTCTTGATAAGATAATGATACTTTTTCTTTTTCACTTTTATACAAAGCATAAATTAAATTTATATCATCTTCTTTAACATTTAAGAACTCCGCCATTTCACGCCCCGAGAATGTTTGATTTTTCCGACTACTTTCCATAATATTTAAAAGTAAATTTAAATTATCTAAAGTATCCTTATCAACTTTACTTACTAAAGTATCACTGGAAGTAATCAAACTCACAAATTCATAAGGAGTTAAGTAAACCGTATCTTCAAAATATAAGACATAGACATTTCTTAAACTACTCTTTTCAATATTTAAAACTTTACTCATTTCATCATATTGATAAGTTTTATTATTAATGGTACTTTCCATAATGGTATTTGCTAAAGTTAATTTTGTTAATGTAGCCTTATCTAAGAAACTTTTATAATTACCTCCCATAATAGTGCTTACAAATTCATAAGGAGTATGAAGTTCCATATTACCCATAAAAAGCTCTATGGTTTTAGAATCCATACCAAAGAAGGCTCCTAATTCTTCATTAGTCATTTTCTTAGTAATAAGTGTCTCATCACTTAAATTTTTAACTAAATTTAAGTTTGCTATTTCTTCACTATTTAAGCTTTCCTTAACTACTTCATTATTAAGCATAAAATTTACTAAAGATGAAATACTTAACCGATAAGTAGGAATTTCTTCATTTAAATAATATAAGTAAACATTATGGGCCACTTCTTCAGAAACTCCCAAAGTACTAGCCATCTTTTGATAACTTAAAGATTCATTTATAACATTCCCATCAGAATATTTTGCTAATAAGTTTATCTCCTCTTTAGTATCTTCATCAAATAAAGAAGCATATTTTTCCTTAGTTAAAACTTTATCTTCCATATAGTTAGCAAAACTATTTAAAGTAAGATAAGTATTATTATCTTTAACATTATATAAAACCATTAAATCATCATAAGCATCACTTTTAATATTTAAAGTTTTAGTTATTTCCTCTTTACTTCTCTTTTGTTTAATATTTTTTTCATTTGTAAAATTTTTCAAAGTATTAATATCATTTTTCATATTTTTACTAATATGATTATTCATTTCTTCATTTTTATAAACTTTACTTTTAATAAAATCTAATAAAGTATCTAAATTTATTTTATTATTTTCTTCAGGATTAAAATAATGATAATAAACGATTTTAGTTAAATAATCTTCGACTTCCGTATCTGTTTCTAATTCTTTTAACTTGGGATTTAAATCTTGATAAGCTAATTTTTCATTAATAGTATTACCATAACATAAAGCATCTTTAATATAAGGATTATCTTTAACGGAATTACAAATATTGGTAATATCATCTTCCATATCTTTATCATAAATTAAAACAATTTGATTATTTAAAGGAAAGACTTTCTCGATTTCACTCACTTCTGAAGAAGTATATAAAATTCCTAAATTACCTTTAAGAAGAAAACTACCAACTAAAATAATTACAAAAAGAATAATCCCGACATAACGAACTTTATAAGCAAATCTACCTAAAAAATGCAATTTAAAAATTGGACATTTTTTCTTCCATTTAAAGATTAATTTATCAAAAAGTAAGATTAAAAATGGCAAAATAGTAAAGATACTTACTAAACTAAATAAAACTCCCTTAGCAAGAACAAAACCTAAATCTTTACCAATGGTAAAACTCATAAATACTAAGGCTAAAAGACCAACGATGGTGGTAACGGAACTACTAGATATCGATTTAAAAGAATGGTATAAAGCCTTTTTCATGGCTTTAACTTTATCTTCTTCCCCTTCTCTTTCTTGGCGATATCTATTCATAAGCATAATAGAATAATCCATTGATAAAGCCATTTGTAAAATAGCGGCGATTGAATTCGTAATATTAGAAACACTACCAAAAATAAAATTCGTGCCTTTATTTAAGAAGACGGCGATTAAAATGGCAAAAAGGAATAAAAAAGGTTCAATATAAGACTCGGACATGATAATTAAAATAACTAAAGCACTTAAAACCGCAATAACGACAATATAAAAGGGTAAAACATTTTTATTTTCGGAAGAAATGGAACCAGATGTATCAACTAAATTATCTTTAAAGTGCTCTACTACTTCGGTGTATACTTGTTTGGCTTCTTTAGAAGAAGAGTCATAATCCAAATTTAAAACATATAAAGTATAATTATCTTTATTATAATATTCATTATCTTCATATTCGACTTCATCAACATATTTTAAATTTTTTAAATATTCTAAAGATTTAGTCTTATCTTCGTCTGATAAATCTTTAAGCATGATATCTAAAGAACTCATCTCATCATCAAAATTATCTTCCATGATATCTAAACCTTTTCGAACATCCGAACTTTTAGGAAGATATTCCATTATATCATAATTAATTTTCGTAAATTTTGTGGAAAAAACCGCTAAAATAGTTAAGATAATAAAAATAATAAAAATCCATAATCTTTTTTCAACAATAAAATCCGTAATTTTTTGCATATTTTTTCCTCATTTCTAAGCGAAACTAACATAGATTATAAAATAATTATTTTCAAAAATAAATAACAATTTATTAAATAGTGTCTAAATTTTAACAGTGTATTTAAATATGTTCAAATATATGTTAAAATTAAAAAGGTGATATCATGAAAGTTAAAATGAAAAATTCTTCTTCTTTAAAGACTAGAGATAAGATAAAAAATGCTTTTGCTAAAGAAGTCAAAATTAAAAAAGATGTTGATAAAATAACAGTTACAGATATTACTAAACTAGCGGACATTACCCGTGGGACATTTTATACCCATTATGATAATATTTATGATGTTGCTAAAGAATTCCAAGATGAAACTTTAAATGTTTTAACGAGTAATTTAAGTAAATTAAAAACCAAAGAAAATATTGATTTGTTTTTTGATACTGTGATGAATTATTTAGAAAAGCATGAAGATATCTATGCTATGCTTCTTTCTAGTAATGATCCTTTTTTATTTACTGGAAATTTAAATAAATTAATTTTAAATAATTTAGCGGCCGTTTTACCTAAAGAAAAAATTAAATCTCATGAGCTTACTATTTCTATTTATCTTGATGGCAGCATTGCATTAATTATCAAGTATTTTCGAAAAGAAATCCCCTACTCTTTAGAAGAAATTAATCAAGTAATCAAAGAGACTTTTAAAAAATTATTTTAATTGATATAATGAAAAAGGTAGTTGATAGGATGAAAAAGATTTTATTAAGTTTATGGTTTTTATTAATTCCCCTTCCCGTTTTAGCAGAAAATATTACAGATTCTGTATCTATTTTAGTAAATAATGAAAAGCTAAATAAAATAACTGATAATAATGAAAATAGTTATGCTACTATAAATGCAAATAAAGAAATTACGATAACAAGTGAGACGGATATTTCTGGTATCTATATAATATATGAATTAAGTAGTCAAAAAGGTGCAATTAATTATAATGAAAAGTCCCAAAATTTAGGAGCCAATAATTTCTTACACGAATATGTTAAATTAGAAGAAAAAACTAAAGAGGCGGCAATAACTTACGAAACAGAGGTCAAAATTGCGGAAATTTATGTTTTAAGTGAAGGAGAACTTCCGGATTTTGTAGAAGTATGGAATCCACCTTTTGATAAAGCCGATTTACTTTTATTTTCCACTCATAGTGATGATGAACAACTATTTTTCTTAGGATTAATACCAACTTATGTGGCAAGAGGGGCCAATGTTCAAGTTGTTTATTTTACCAATCACTTTGATAATCCCAAAAGGCTTCACGAACAACTCCATGGCCTTTATACAGTAGGCATTAGAAACTATCCAATTATTGGCCCAATTCCTGATGCTTGGTCCACCAATTTAGATGGGGCCATTAAAAATATGAATAAAAGTAATCTAACAGAAGATGAGGCTTTAAAATATGAAGTAGAAAATATTCGCAGATTTAAACCTTTAGTTATTGTGGGGCATGATGAAAATGGAGAATATAGCCATGGGCAACATATTTTAAATACTTATATTTTAAAACAAGCGATATTAAAAGCAAATAATGCCACTTATGATGAAGAATCTCTAAATAATTATGGTTTATGGGACACTCCTAAATTATACTTACATTTATATAAAGAAAACCCTATTATAATGGATTATGATACTCCTCTTGAATATTTTGATGGTAAAACAGCCTATGAAGTAAGTAAAGAAGGCTATAGTAAACACTTAAGTCAACAATGGACTTGGTTTACCGCTTGGATTTTAGGAAAGAATAAAGAATTTACCAAAGCCACCGAAATTAAAACATACTCTCCTTTAGAATTTGGTTTATATCGGTCTTTAGTAGGTGAAGATATAACCAAAAATGATATGTTCGAAAATTTAACTTTAAGAAAAGATGAAGTTCAAGAAGAAGAGACTAAAGAAGAAAATGTTAAAACTGAAAAAAAAGAAAAAAAGAATAATATAAAAGATTTTATTCTTCCTTTAGCACTTATAGCATCTTCCCTAGTTCTTCTTATTATCATTTTATTATTAAAAAGAAAAAAGTAATATGCTAAGCCATATTATTTTTTATGGTAATAGTATATTTACTAACACCACGGTAGTTATTATTTTCATCAAAATCATCAGCATCATAAGTAAAAGCCATTAAAGTAATATCGGAAATAATATCATTAACTTGAGCTCCCGCCGTTAACTTTATTGAGGTAAGCAATGTTTCTTCATTATATTCTTCATCAGTTGTATGGCTATACCAACCACCACTTCGATGATAATCATCATATAAATATATTTCTAAATATTTAAAAAAATCTTCACTATCTTTTGGCCTTAAGATGGTTTTTTGAATATGTTCATTATAAGTATCAAAACTTATATAATAACCTATTTTATAATTTAAAGGATTACTATAATTATCTTTATTTTCATCAAATAATTGAATTTGATTTTTATTACTAATCTCTTCTTCATTGGTATAATAAACTTCAAAAGAAGAAATATCATTATGATAAGACCAGGTACTTTCGTATTCCTTAATTAACATCCGATTCTTTCCATTACGATAATTCTTATATAATCCTAAAACTATTTTATTATCATCAACATAACTATCAATTTCTTCTACTTCTTTTGGAACTTCTTCTTCTGGTTTTGGAATAGGTATATCTTTTGGCTTATCAAAATACACGAAGATTAAAATACCCGCAATTAAAATTAAAGAAATTATTCCTATTATAACTTTTTTCATAAACATCTATTTTATTATAAAATATTTATTTTTATTAAACAACAAATATCATTTGCTTTTATTTTTAAAACTAGGTTTGACTAATTCTAATGTTTTAACATAATCATAACCAATTAAACCATTATGATAATAGCCAAAATTCTTTTCATCCATTACATCTATTTCTCCACCATAACCTTTTTGATGGGTCCATATACCACTTTCTTCTTGTCTAGCAAAATGGCCATCAATTCCTTTATCTCCTAAAAAACAAGCCATTTTATAACCACCATGTGTTGGCTTTGCATCTTTGTCTACATTAAAATGCTCTATTCCTAATGTATTTAAATCGCAAGTAATTCGCGTACAAAATTCTAAATTAGACAATGGCTTATGGACAACAGAAAGACCACTTAATTCTCCAGGGAACAATTTAAATGGGCCAGCAGATAAAGAATTATATAATTCTACAAATGAAGAAGGCATTGGTAAGTCTAAAGCATATAGGTAACAATTGCTTACACAAAAACTTTCAGGAAGATTATCTGAAGGTTTTTGTTGTGACAAAATTAGCACTTTAAAATATTTTTGTAATAATTTAAGAAAATGTTTACGATATTGAAGAATACTACCTTGTGCTTGATAAAATTTGGTCAAAGTAACTAATTCAGAATAAATGTCCTCTAAAATGTCTTTCTTTGTTAAATTAATATATTTTTTCATAAACTCCCTCGTTTAGTCCAATATAATATAATAAATTAATAAAAATAACAATATTTATTTAAAATAATTCTTGAACAAATTTAACATATTCATTAATTAAATTACTAGTTTTACTTTGATAAATAACATCTTTAGCGAGTGTAATATTATCTGTAATAATATTATCAACATTTAAATCAACCATTTCTTGAATGCTATCTTTGGTGTTAACAGTCCAAGCATAAATTTCTTTACCTTTATTATGAATTTTATTAACTAGTGTTCTTGTAACACTTGATGCTTCAATACTAAAACTATCAGCACAAGTAAGATTCGTAATATCCCCATAGGCTAAACTCATCACATAAACTGTTTTAATATTTTGATCATAAGCTTTAAAGTTTTCTAAGACTTTATAGACTTGAGAAGTCACAACTACATTATTCATAAAATCATATTTTTTAATCAATTCGCCAACTTGTTTTTCAAAATCTTTTTCATTACCTGTTGGTTTTAACTCAATATTTAATTTAATATTGTTTTCTTTTGCATATTTAATAACATCTTCAAGTAAAGGAATTCTTTCATCTTTAAATTTTTCATTAAAGAAACTACCCGCATCTAAATCTTTAATTTCGGCGTATGTTGCTTCCCAAGTATTTTTATTAACACCGGTTGTTCTTCTTAAATTTGGATCATGTAAAACAATCAACTCGCCATCTCTCGTTTGTTGCACATCAAGTTCAATCCAATCACTACCTAATTTTTTAGCTCCTTTAAAAGCACTCATCGTATTTTCGGGATAACTTACCGATGCTCCCCGATGGGCTGTTACTTCCATCGTTTTTAAATGTTCAATTTTTAAATCATTATGGCCATTCAAAACTTCATAAGTGAGTAAGGTACCACTTAAAATAGCTAAAATAATCACCACATATCTGAAAAATTTAATTTTCTTAAATACTTTTTTATTTTCGCGAGAATTAATTTTTAGATGCACGATTTTTATTTTTTGTTTCTCTTTATGATGATAAAATAAGAAACTAATAATAGCAAAACTTATCGGTGTTGCCAAAAGTGTAAGGATAGCAAAAGAAATCGCAATTAAAAGCCAAATAGTCGTAATAGCTAAATCTCCAAGCAAGTTGTTCCCAAACCACTTATAAAATAAAATAATTAAAACAATACCTATAAAAATGTATAAAATATAAACAATGGTTATTAATAATTCTATTCCTATAATACTGAAAAAATCTTTTAGTTTATTTTTCTTACTTAATTTAATACTTTCTTTTCTTGCTTCCTTAAAAGTTTTATCTTCCAAAATAAAGTAATGAAGACTATAAAGCCAGCGGAATAAAAGAACTAAAAGTAAAATTAAAAATAATAAATAAATTATCGAAAGAAAACTATTATTCCGAATAAAATCTGTTATGAATTCCGGAATTTTAACTGTGGAAATAACTCCGGAAGATAAACCAATATTCAAAAAAGGAATTAGAAATAAAATGAGAAAAGGTAGTAATATATTGCCTTTTTTAAAAACTTTTAAAGATTTAGAAATGGCAGTTACAAAGGCCTCTTTAACGGTTATTTTTTTGCTTTGATATGACATATCTAAAATGACAATGACCGTACTTATATCAATTAAAGTATAAAAAGTTAGAATTAAAATTAAAATAATAAGAAAAAGAAGAGTTAAAGGATTTAAAAGAAAACTCCCAATATTTTCCAAAGTTAAATATTCATAACCACTAACCTTAGTAATTAATCTAAATATTCCTAAAAATAAAGGAACAAAAATAATGGCCGAAAGAACTTTATAAAGTAATTCAAAACTCACTAAACTTTTAAAATTATAACCTAACATTTTTTTAATTTTCATAACACTTTACTCCTATTTATTTTTAATACTATAACTTTCATCAATTAACTTATAAATCTCTTTAATATCTACTTCTCCATCTAATAAAATTGTTAACCAATATTTTTTATTCATATGATAACCCCTAAAATAATTCTTATTATTAACAAGTTTATTAATTTTATCCGGATCAATTTTTAAATCAATAATTTCCACTAAATCTTTTTCTTTAAAGCCTAATTTATCTTTAGTAATAGGCATTAATACGCCATACCATTTTTTATTTTCTTTATGTCTAAAAACGGCATTCTCATCATTCCATAAATATTCAGGTTCTTCTTGGTATTTTTCTTTAATATATTTTATTATTTCTTTCGTTTGATTACTTTCATAAACATCTTTAATAGAACATTTATTAACTATATCTTTAATTATCTTTAACGTATTCTCCCTAACTTTTCCCACAAAATCACCATTAATTGTTACTACTTTTAAAGGCAAATATTCCTCTTTAGTATTTCGATCTATTACTTGATAACTTAACTTTTGCTTTTTCGAAATTGTAACAATTACTTTAAATTTTTCTAAAATTATTTCTTGATATTCCAAATAATTTGCTTTTTCTTGAAAACCATAATCAATAAGTTTGGAAAAATTAAATACCCGATTTTTTAATAAATTATCTACTTCTTCCATCTTTCCCTACTAATTATTTTTGTTTTTTATCTTCTTCATCTAAATTTTTTAAATAATTTAAAATTTTATATTGATTCTTACTAACTTTTTCTAATCTATCACAAATTTGTTCTAAAATTAATTCACTTTTTAAATCTGTTCGATAATCATTTTTATTACGAATTGTATCTTTCTTCGCTTGTCTATTTTGACTCATCATAATAATTGGGGCTTGTAAAGCTGCCAGGCAAGATAAAAGAAGATTAAGTAAAATAAAAGGATACGGATCTACAGCATCATTTTTTAGAAGATAGGCATTTAAAACAATCCAAAAAAGTAAAAAACCACAGAATATTATAATAAAAGTCCAACTACCCGCAACTTCTGATAATTTATCCGCTACTTTATCTCCAAAACTCATTTTGGCATCATTTTCTTTATCAACATCGATAGTAATCGGATTATTAATTAATAAATCAATCATCTCTTCTTCATCTTTTTCTTCTAAATTTTGATTAAGAAGCATTTTAACTAATTCTTTTTTCCTTTTTTCCATGAAATCATCTCCAATTATTTTTATTATACTACAAATATCATTAATTGATTTATTTTTTCCCATCTTTTGTTATAATTTAAGTAGGTGATTAATTTGATTAAGCAAAAAGAAAGAGGCTCTTTAATTGTTATTTCAGCTCCATCTGGGGCCGGTAAAGGAACCATAATTAGTGAACTTTTAAAAAATGACACAGGAAAAAGGTGGTTATCAGTTTCCACTACCTCAAGAAAAATAAGAAGTAATGATATTCCGGGCGTTACTTATAATTTTGTTAATGAAGAAGAATTTAAAGATTTAATTAAAAAAGATTATTTTTTAGAATATACCAATTATTCGGGTAATTACTATGGAACTCCCAAAGTCAATATTAGCGATAAACTAAATTCCGGAATTGATGTTATTTTAGAAATTGAAATAGAGGGTGCTTTAAATGTCCAAAAAATATTTCCGGAAGCCATTTGTATATTTATTATGCCACCATCTTTAAAAGAACTTGTAAGAAGGCTTAAGAATAGAGGTACTGATTCTAAAGAAAAAATTGTGGAACGCTTTAAAAAAGCTTATCAAGAAATTAATGAAGTTTCTAAGTATAACTATGTCGTTGTTAATGATGTTATCGAAGAAGCTGTCTCTAAAGTTGAAGCCATTATCAAAGCGGAAAAATGTCGGGTTGACCGAATTGAAGAAGTATTCTTAGATACCAAAGAAGAAGAAATTCACGAATTATTAATGGAAGAAGATTTTATTAATAAAGATGTCGAAATATAAAAGGACCATAAATTTGATATGAACCCCATTTCTTGGACAAAGGAATGAGGTTTTTAAATTAATTTTGCTTAAATATTTTTTGACCTTCAATTAAATTGTAATTAATAAGTTTCGTTCCTTCCAAATTTTCATTATGCATATAAACTCCGGTTATTTGACTATTTTCATAAGTGCGATAATAATAGATTCCTTTATCCATATTGGCACAAGAACTATAAATAGTTACTTCATACTTATCTTCTCCCATATGAACACAACCCCTTTGTTGCTCAACAGACGTTAGAATATGGAAGAATTGACTGATACTTTCTTCTTCACTAGAACCAGATAAAGAATTCATTTTAGTAAATGTAGCTTTAACAAAACGAGAGGCTGAAGACAAATCTCCCGGTAATCCTAAAGCCCCCATACCTCTACTATAAGTATCAAAAGTTAAATCTTTAGAAAAATTATTTACTGGTGGTTCAATTGATAAACTCATATAATTATTTAAATTAAACATTTGCATATCAAAAGTCGGATTATTAGTTAAAACCCCTACAGGATTATCATAAATTTTTAAACCATCTTTAACTGATTCAACCGTTAAAGATTTTTCTTTATCGGCAATAATCCAATGCAAGGGAGATGCTGGTAATTGGTCACTAAAATTAATATTTACTAAATTTAAATTACTTAAAAGTTTTTTAACTTCTTCTAAAGAGGCACATTGAGTTAAAACCCAAGGAATAAATTCAAAAGGAGCAACATTATCTTTACTATTATCTAAATCATGATAAAAAGCATTCTTTGGAAAATTTAATCCAGCCATGCCAAGGCCCTTTTCATTAATAGCATCATAGTATAATGGATAATTTTCTTCCACATAGGCCATGCCAATTAAGGCATAATGGTTTTTAATTTCTTGGCCATTTCTAAATTTAAATGGATAATTTTTGGGCGTTATCGTTACAGTTTCTTTGAATGAATACTCTAAATCCAAATTTCTTCCAAAATAATGATCTTTAGTTTTATAAGTTATAGCAGTACACATATTTTTTCCTTCCTTCTTAATTTTCTTCTTAATTATACCACCAATATATAACTTTACTCTACTTTTTAGCTCTGCTTAACTTTTGATATCCTAATTCTTCGGCTTTAGCTTCCACAGCTCTAGAAGTTCTTCCTAAAACTTCCGCAATTTCACTATGAGTCATATTTTCATAATTATCTTTTAAATATTTTAATTCATAACCCCGCCAAAATTGCGGCAAACGATAACTATAACCTAAATTTCTTAAGACGGTGGCCACAGCATATTCGCTTCGATCCATTAAATCCCCAATCTCTTGATAAGTTTTACCTTTATTAAATAAAGATTCAACTAATTCAATTTCCCAATCCTCCCAGCGACGATACCAAAGAGGATTTTCAATTTTATCTTTTTGCCTTTTTTCTTTTAACCATTCTGGTTCTTCACCAAAAATATTTTTTTCCAAATTCCTTGAATCCCATTCATTTTGATTATTTTCTAAAAAGGTCCATAAATCTTCCCAAGTAACTGTATAAATGTCCCATTTTTTAGTCAATTTTTTAGCTTTTAATTTTAGTCCTAATCCTACCCAAGTATTAGTTATGCGATCTCTAGAAACATTTAATAAATCGGCTATATCGGAAATGGTTAGTAACTCATAATTATTTTTAATCATGGGGCCTAATCCCATACGAACGGCTTTTACTTTTAAAGAAAAAATTGTTCTCTGCATTTTTTGAGCAATATATTCTATCGACATTTTGCCCCATACTTTAGTTAAATATTTTTCTTCTTCTTTAGTCCATTTTCTTCTGTTTTGAATTAAAGTTATCCCTAATCTTCGAGATTTTATATAAATTGCATTTTTTGTTTTCCCCATTATTTTAGCTATTTTAGTATAATGATATTTCGGCGCTAGGGATTTTAAAGTTTCAATTTCTTCCTCGGCCCAATCATTAGAAGTTTGTACATCTAAGCCATGATTTCGCGCTACATTTGCCACTGCTTCCCAAGAACAGCCAAATTTCTTTTTCATACTATAAGGTGATTCTTTACCCCAATTGGTTAATATATATTCAATTTGTTCCTCTGTAAATTTATATTTTTTTCCACGCATAATACCACTCTTACTAATTAATGATTTATTATTATACTATTTATTTTCTAAAAATTGAACCCACTTTGAAAAAATAATTTCTTAAAAAGAATTATTTAATTTTTAATTCATTTTTTAATAGTATAATTCCTAAAATAAATGCTAAAACATCAGCGATTAAAGCACTCCATAACATAGTAACAACACTTTTACTTAAACTAGCTATAATGATAATTGCTGGAACAAAGAAGATAACATCTCTGGAAAGAGCCAAAAGAGTTGACTTAAAACTAGACCCCATGGCTTGAAGTAAAATAGACATAGTCTTAATTAAACATGTTAGAATAATACCACTTAAGAAAATTCGTAAACAATATTTAGCATATTCCAAATATTCAAATGAATTTCCTTTACCAAAAATATTGATGATAAAAGTAGGGAAAAATTCAAAGATAATAAAAGCCAGACAACCAATAATAAAATTAGTAATTAAAATATATTTAATAGTTTCTTTTACTCTTTTGATATTACCTGCCCCCATATTATAACCAATAATAGGCATTCCTCCCAAAGAGACACCAATAACAATAGATACCACAATTCCGAATACTTTCATACAAATACCAATAACAGCCAAAGGAATTACAACCCCATAAGCATTACCATTAGATGATATAGTGTTATAGCCATATTTTGCCACTAAATTATTAGCAACCGCAATAATAATAACAATAGCTAGTTGCGTTATTAAAGAAGCAAGGCCTAAAGAAATTATCTTTTGCCATATTGATTTATCTATTTTAACTGATTCTTTAGTGATTTTAAAAGATTTAGCTCTTCGTAAATATAAAATACTTATGAAAAAAGTTAAAATTTGCCCTATAATGGTAGCAATCGCAGCTCCTTTAACACCCATTTTAAAAACGAAGATAAAAATAGGATCTAAAATAATATTAGATAGTGCTCCAATAACAGTAGCAACCATCGCATATTTAGGGCTGCCATCACTTCTAATCGTCGCATTTAAACCTTGCCCAATAATATAAAAAGGTAGCCCATAACAAATAATTCGTAAATAATCTTTGGCGTACTTATAACATTCTACTTCTTCAGGATTACCACCAAAAACATTTAAAATTTGCTTATTAAAAATAAGACCTAAAATAGTTAAAACAATAGCTATACCTATTAAAAGAATTAAACCATTACCAATAGCTTTACTGGCTTTCTTATTATCTTTGGCTCCCAATGATAAATTAAATAAGGCTGCAGCTCCATCACCAACTAATAAGGCAAAAGCTAAAGCAATCACTGTAAATGGATAAACAATATTAGTCGCCGCATTACCATAGGCACCCGCTTCACTCCAACCAATAAAAATTTGATCTACAATATTATAAAGGGCTGCTATAATCATACTAATAACACAGGGAATAGCAAAGTTTTTAATTAATTTAGATATCTTATCATTTTCTAAATCAAGATTCTCCACAAAAAATTCCTCCTTCAATTTTTAAACATAAAAATACGTAAGTCTTGTTCAATTGGACTTACGCATATTAGCTACTCATTGATAAAATTGACTTATAATTTTTTGCTTAAACCTTTATAAGTATAGCACAACTTTTAATTTTGTGTAAGATTTTTTATTATAATCCTTCTCTATTTTTATATCTATTTTTAATATTTTTTAAGACAAAAACTAAGACATTATTATCATAACTTAAGGGACCTATTTTATATCTTTTAATTTTTCAAAAAGGCCTAAGGTTTTTTCTCCAAAAACTATTGAATCATCTTTGGATTTTATCATATCTATTACATTATCGATATCAAACCATTTTACCTCAGATAATTCCTCTTTTTGAATAATAAAATCACTTTCATTTAAATTTGATTTTGCATAGTAAAAGTAAGTAATATGTGAATTTGAATCTCTTATTGCTAATTTTCTTTCTGCAAACGGTTTTAAATCATTTATAGAAAGATCTATGCCAACTTCTTCTTTTATCTCTCTTAAAGCTGCTGATTCTAAGCTTTCACCAGCATCTACATGTCCAGCACATAAAGCCCATTTATTGGGATGAAATCTTTTATTAGCACTTCTTTTTTGAAGTAGCACTTGTTTTTTATCATTAATTATAAAAACTGCAACTTCATTATGTAATAAATTTTTATCATGAGCTTCTTCTTTATCCATAATTTGCCCTGTAAAATTACCATCTTTATCGACTATTTCTATTAGTTCCATAAAATTTATTTTCTCCTTTCAAGCATTTCTTTAGTAATAATCATTTAAGAATCTCCTAATTTTTAAAATTATCTTCTTTCATTCTATATTCAAGCTTTTTAGCAAAATATGCCTTTTTATTTTTTCATCTTTTTGATACCAAGTTTTAATCTCATATCCTAAGTCTTGTAAATTATTTAAACTATATTTATTTCCAAATGTTACTTCTGCAACAATATTACATATACCTTTTTCTTTTGCTTTTTCTTCTAAATATTTTACTAATACTTTTTGTAATCCATTACCTCTATATTTAGGTAAAACTATAACTCCATCTATATCAGCACATTTTCCTTTTATATCAGGAATAAAACTTTTTATTTGTTCCATTCTATCCGAAATTGATAAAAAAATCCACGCTATCATTTTGTTGTCATAAAATGCCCCATATTTTTCGCCATCTTTTAAGGGATTATTTACAATTCTAAAATACGCCTCTTCAGTAAAAGGCAAAAAATATCCCTTTTCATCGGTTACAAAGTTATTAATTACTTCTTCTTGAATATTATAAATATCTTTAACATCACTACTATTACAAATTCTAATTTCTAGTTTATGCAAATCTATTTTAGTCATATTTTTGCCTCCTCGTATTTTTTACTTTATTTCTTGCATTAGACAAATCTATTGCTCTTTTTAGTCCATTTTCTTTTGCTAAATTTAAATAATAGTCTGCAAGTTCATAATTAACATCGGTACCTCTGCCATTATAATAAAAATTAGCTCCTAAATCATATATGGCACCAATATGTCCTTTTTCAGCGCAATCTTTTATAATTTCAAAGGCTTTATTATAATCTTGTTCTATTTCGCCAAGTCCAAAATAATAAGCTCCTAGTACAAATTTAGCATAAACTCTTTCTACTTCATCAATATCAGGATTATTAATCAATTCTTGAATTTTAGGATAAGCATTAATTAAAAGTTCTTTGGCTTTACCTTTATCTATACTCAAAACATTACCTAATCCTAATTCATAAGAAATTCCTAAAGAATAAATGCAAAGGGGATAACTATTTTCAAAACCCTTATGATAGTAATATAATGCCTTACTATAATCTTGCAATGCACCATTTTCTTCTAAATCGTAACTTCTTCCTAATAAATAATAAGAAAAGTCTGTGTGTTGATTTAATAAATCGTCTAAATTAAATTTTATTACCTTCATAATAGCAATCACCTTATTAAATCAGTATAATAAATTATTTCTTTATTTAATGATTTTGCAAATTCAATCTCACTTTTTGTACTATTCCCAATATAGCCATTAACATTAACTACTAAAATAGCATCAGAAAGTTTAATTCTTTCTCTGTGCATTTTATCAAGCATTAAAATTTCTTCTTTTGTAAATGATTCTTTATTAGGTCTAGAAGGATTATATATGGGTATTAATACTACATTACCTTGTAATTCTATTTGTTCGGATATTTCCATCATTTCTTGAATAAATTTCATACTTCCACATATTGTTATAACTTTCATTCTACACGTTCTCCTCGTATTATTGAACTAATTGCATTAACACAATAGCCCAGTTCTAATGCTATTTTATTATTTTCAAATCCATCTACAAAAGCACCATTAAAGCATTCGTAATGATTTTCATGTTTTTTGCCCATTGTTTTATTACATACACCTTGCTTCCACTCATTTGCACATGCTGGAATATAATATTTAATATTATGATTATTTCTATCTATTGATAAATATGGATAAACATCATCTCTACCTCTAAAGTAATTCATAAATACTTTGACTTTTTCTTCTCTAGTTAAAGATAATTCAGTGTCATTAATAATTGGTTTATTCAACTTATCTTTTAAGTCTTCAATTTCAATTTTCAATTTTTTTATTTCTAATTCTTTCTCATATATTAAATTTACTATTTCATTATTGTTCATGAGTTATACCTCATATCTTGTTGATGTTATGCCAAACTTTAATAGATACTTTATTTTTTCTGAACATATTTGCTCTTTAGAATTAGCAAGTAATATTATTCTTTTAGAAAAATTGCCTATATCAAAACACAATTCATCTTGTTTTATGTCCATATCCTTATGAACACCAATATCTAATTTGGCAGGAAAAGAACTTCCAAAATTATCGGATATTTCAATAAATACTCTTTTTCCATCATAATCTTGATGATGAAGCTTTTTTATAGGTGCTGTTATTTTTACTTTAATATCTTTATCACTTAGTTTTTCTATAAATGTTTCTATAGCTTTATCATCTAAAGAATACCTAATAAAATCAATATCTAAATCTTGCGTTGTTCTTCTTTTATCTTTAGAAATAGCCATCATTACTACTCCACCTTTGATTGTTATATTTTGATTAAAATTTGCACGATTTATTTGAATCAGTATAACATCTTGACAGACTCTGGAAATAGCATTAGCATTGGAATAACCATTATCTAAATAATCTTCAAGCATTGAATTTAAATTCATTAAAACACCTCTTTCATGATAACATCATATAAATAATCTCCTATTTCATACTTGCTAATATATTGAGCTATTTTTTTTGTATTTAAAGAATCTTTAATTTCTCGATAATTTCCAATAATTTCTTTATAATAATCAAAGCCAATTGTATTTCTATTTCTTATTAGTTCTATTAACATTCTCTCTTTATCATATATTTGAATTTCAACACCATTTACTTTTAAAGTTGATTTACCAATTTCAAAAAATTTATCTTGATAGTATGTAACTTTAATTCTACTATCTCTAATTTTAGTACTATTTCTTCTTAGTGCTAGATATTCCTTTTCTGGAATAACATCTGTTAAATTATGGTAATAAAAAGCACTATCCATTGTAAATATTGCATTAGGATATTTTTTAGTTATCACTTCTAAATAATTTACATTTTTTTGATCACTATAAATGCCTTTTTCTATCTTAAATATCTTTCCAATTTTAATTAACTTTTTGATTTCATAATCACTTTTATATTGTTTGATAAGTTCTTTGTAAAGTAATATCAATTCAATCACATCTTGATATAATTTTAAAGTAAATTGCCATAATAGTCAATCGAATGTGGTAATTTACTTTAAAATTGTTATACTTTAATTCTCAAAAATTAGAAATCTTTCTAAACTAAAATAAACTTCTATAAATATTAGTAGAACTTAATTAAACTAATATAAATTAAAGCCCACAAAAATGGAGCCTTTCGGCTCCTTCAGGGGGAAATCTAAATATCAGTTCGTAACAATTTAATAATTGTCTAAAGTCTTATAAAATAAGGCTTTTTCAT
>CANRJV010000010.1 GCA_947631045.1 uncultured Bacilli bacterium | reverse complement strand
CCTACACCCTTAGCAGGGGCGCCTCTTCAGCCTCTTGAGTACTACTCCATACCAAGAATTACTTCTATAGTTTAACACAATATCATAGCTTCGTCAATTGTAATTCATTGGTTATTATACGGAAAATTAACTATTCTATACTATTTAATAATAATCGGAATCAGAATGCGGATTGCTTGGATATTCATTAATAATTAAACTTGTAGTCGTAAGAAGCATTCCCGCAATGGAAGTTGCATTTTTTAAAGAATTTAAAACAACTTCTAAAGAATCTAAAACCACCGTTTCATTTTCATCCTCCATTTTTCCCGTTTTAACATTATATATCTTTTTAAATTTGTCTTTTTTTAATTCATTATAAATTTGATTATAATCATTACCAGAATTAAATAGAATTTGTTTTAAAGGCTCTAATAAAGTCTCTTTAAAAATGTTTTCACTCATCTTTTGACAATCTAAAGACTCACTTATTTTACTTAAAACAAGCCCGCTTCCTAAAAGAACACCTTTTTTAGCACTATTAAGAGCATAGAGAGCATCGTCAAAGCGCATCTTTTTTTCCCGTCTTTCTGTCGTTGTGGGAGCTCCCACCATTATTTCTACACTTCCCTTTTGAAGCATTACTCTTCTTTTTTTATTATCCTTATCATTTTTTTCAAGCTTTTCTAAATATTTAGTTAAACGGAGATTAGACTTATAATTAATTATGGTTTTTTCTCTATTTATAATAATACTTTCGCTACTTCCTAAATCACTTATTTTACTAAACTTTGCATCATCAACAATAACTGCACCACTTAAAGCCGCAATATCTTCTAGAGTTTCTAAAGAATTTAAGCCATAATAAGGTGTTTTTAAAAGGATAATTTTTGTTTGGTAGTCATTATTCATCGTTAAAATATTTTGAATAAATTCCTCACTATAAAAATTCGCCATAATTACTAATGGTTTTTGCTCTTTAATCACGTTATTTAAAATTAAGGATATATCTTCTAAATCATTTAAAGATGAATTAACTAAAAGATATAAAGGATTTAAATATTTTATTTCTTTAAGAGTACTTAAAAAATAATCGGATGCTATATTGCTATCTAAAGTATATCCTTTAATGTAATTAATCTTAGTCTCTTCGTCACCTTCTTGAATATTTATGGCTTCGATTTCTCCTACTTGCATGTAAGCATCGGCAATTATTTTACCAATTTTCTCATCATTACTCGAAATACAGGCAATGTTTTTTAAATCTTTTTCGCTAGGAATTCGACTTTCATTCTTGATTAAAGGGATAATTTTTTCTAATTCTTGATCTAGTTCTCTTTTTAAAACTAAAGGATTCTGACCTTGGCAAATTAAATCTAAACCTAGATTAAAAATCTTTTGTAATAACACTAAAGTAGTTGTCGTTCCATCACCAACATTTATATTAGTCTTAATACTGGCTTCTTTAGCCAGTTCTAAAATGGTATTAAGGACTTCATCTTCGCTTTCAATATTTTCGGCAATAGTTACACCATCATTAGTAATAAATGGCCTAAAGTTAGAATGATCAATAATAATATTACTTCCTTTAGGTCCTAAAGTTACCTTTACCGTATTACAAAGAAGATCAATGGCTTCTTGCATTTTTTCTTGAAGTTCTTTACCTGCAATAATTTTTTTCATAATTCGTCCCTCACTTCTAATAAATATGGCCAATATTTTTTCGGCATAAAATTACGTCGACACTTTTCATTTTTTCGCTCTTTAATAGCAACTATCTTATAAAAATCTTGCCACATCTTACTAAATTCTTCTTCTCTATCACTTAAATCTTGAATAATTTTAACATCTTCACCTAATGCAAGATAAAAATCTTTTTTATCATAAATACTTACAATATTTCGTGAAACATCTTTAATAACCCAATATTCATTTTTAAGCCTTTTTTTAAAATGTTTCGATATAATCTCTAGAACATCATTATCAGGATTAATCTCCGCATATAAAATATTTTGCTTTAGTTCTTTAAACCGGACAAATCCTTTTAATTTATGCGCTTCATTACCCACTTTTTTATTTATTTCTAAAACTTTACTTACACATTTTAAATTACACATCCCGGATAAAGAATCACCATATTTTAAATAATTTAAGAGGTAATAATAAATAATTATTTCTTTATTTTTTTCTTTAGATAAGAAAACATAATATATTCTTTTCATTGTTACTTTATCAAACGTATTATAAAATAACCCACTAATTTTATCCGAAACTTTTAAATGAAGATTAATTACCTCTAAAAATAAATTTTCTTGATAATCAAACGTTACAATATTATAAGGCTTTATTTTATTTGAAAGTAAATATTTAATTAAAGTTAAAAGGCCCAAAAAAGTACCATCATAAACATAGACTTTATTCATGAAATAACTCCAGTTGCCGATTTTTTTCTTTAATAGAACTTTTATCTTCTAAAACTAAGTTAGTCTCAATAAAATGACTATTTAAAAAATCTTTATTTAAACTAAAACGGCCATTACAAGTAATAAAATACTTCGCTCTTTTTAAAACAACACCCATCTTTTTTAAATCGGCAAAATCTAAATTAAAAAATTTACGCGATTTCATAATTCTTTTGGCACTGGTGACGCCAATTCCCGGAACTTGTAATAGTTCTTTATAAGTGCATTTATTTATTTCTTTAGGAAATTCTTCTAAATGTTTTAAGGCCCAAGAAGCTTTAGGATCAACTAGAATATTTAAATTAGGATTATTTTCATCTAAGATATCACTTACCTTAAAGCCATAATATCGAAGAAGCCAATCCGTTTGATAAAGACGATTTTCTCTTTTCAAAGGAGGCGTTAATAAAGAAGGTAGATTCTTATCTTGATTAACCGGAATATAAGCAGAATAAAAAACTCTTTTTAAGTTATAATTATGGTACATATTTTCCGATTTTTGCATAATATCTAAATCACTTTCTTTAGAGGCGCCAATAATCATTTGGGTACTTTGACCAGCAGGGACAAAATTTTGACTTTTTTTATTCTTAACATAATTCATAATTTTTTCGACCTTATCACTATTTTTATCGGGAGCGAGTAACTTTAAACCGGATTCTGTAGGAAGTTCAATATTCGCGCTCATTCTATCTACGAGTTTACCCAACCTTTGTAAATTATATTCACTAGCCCCAGGAATAGCTTTAACATGAATATAACCACCAAAATGATATTTATAACGTAATAATTCCATTGTTTTAATTAAAAGTTCCATCGTATAATCTGGACTTTTAATAATTCCTGAACTTAAAAATAAACCCTCAATATAATTTCTTTTATAAAAATTAATGGTAATTGTACAAATTTCTTCCGGAGTAAACATCGCTCTTTTAATATTATTACTCTTTCTATTTAAGCAATATTTACAATCAAAAATGCAAGCATTAGTTAAAAGAATTTTTAAAAGAGAAATACATCTGCCATCAGCGGAAAATGAATGGCAAATTCCCGCCATGTGCGCATTACCAAAATCACCTTGCCTTTGACTACCACTTGAAGAACAAGAAGCATCATATTTGGCACTATCCGCTAGAATAATTAATTTTTCTCTTAATTCCATTTTGCTTTCACCATAATTATTATAACGCATTTCTTTCAATAAATCAAACATTTGTTTAAAAATTAATCAAAAAATTAATAACCAATTTCTGGTTATTAATCTAATAATAATTCTCTTAAAACCGCAATGTTTTCATATTGAATAGCAATATAATCTTGGGTAGTATCATTAGTAATCATATCATTAAAATTAATTTCTTGTGGATTGTATTCCTTTACTAAATTTTTAACAAAATCGCTTTCTTCTTCACTACTTAGTTTAATAATAGAATTATATTTACCATTTTTAAAATTATTTTTTAAATCATTTATTGCATTCTCCGTACCATTTTCTTCTAATTCTTCTAAGATAACGACTTCAAAGCCATAATTTTCTAAAAATTTAAATGTCTTAGAAGTAACAACTAAAGTATTATTATTATTTTCTTTAGCTTCTCTCGCGATATTCCGCATCTCGGCATCAACCCAAGATACTTGCGCATATAATTCATCATATAAATCATTAACATTTTTAATCTTTAAACTATTATCTAAATATTCATTTAAAGAATTTTTAATATTTTTACAAAGCATTAAGAAATTATTCGGAGCAAGCCACAATTCTTTAATATCTTCACTATAAGAAAGACCATAAGTAGCATCAATAATTAGTAAATCACTATTTTCATTTATAAATGTTTTAGCAATTTCTTTTTCATTACCTAAACCAACATAAACAAATAAATCCCCATTGGCATAGTTTTCAATTTGTTTAGTCGTTAAACTATAATTATCAATATCAACCCCATTAGGATAAATACTTTGAATGGTACTCCCATCACCATATAAATAACTAATTATATAATTAACAGGATAAACCGTGGTATATATCGTGGCATTATCTAAACTACCTTTTTTAAAACTACAACTACAAGTTAAAAAAATTGTTAAAAGGAAAATTATTCCTAATTTTATTTTCTTCATTCTATCACCAATTCTTCCTCTATTTTACTATAACCAGTTCTTTTTCGCAATAAGATTCGTGGCGATTAAAAGTAAAATTAGAGATGTTAAAGCCGCCCCAAGGATATCACTGGCAAAGTGAGCTCCCAAATAAATCCGACTAATACCAATTAAAATCGGTAAAATTATTAAAAAACATTCTAAAAATATTTTTAACTTTTTATTTAAATTACTTTTATAAACTAAATAAAATAAAATGCCATATAAACTAACGGAAGCCATCATATGCCCACTAGGATAAGAAAAACTTTTTTCGGTTACTAAGGCCAAAACTAAAGGCCGCTTTCTTCTAATAATTACTTTAATTAAATTATTTAAAATAGTAGAAATAATTACTACACTACTAACAATAAAACTTTTACTTTTTTCTCCTTTTAAAATAAAGAAAGCAAAGAAAAAAAGGCAAGCCAAAATAATAAATAAAGTGCTTCCCAAAAAGGTAATAACTTTAAATATATTGGTCCAAGTATCATTCATCTTAAAGGTCACCAAATTATAACAAAAAGTATCAAAGCTTTCGGTGTAACCTAAACAAACTAAAATAGTTAAGATAATTAAAATAATTCCTAAAATAATAGTTAAAATATTTTTTTTATCCATTATTTTTCCCCTTAAATATAAATTCTCTTAAAATAATTAAATTTATAATCCATAAGATAAAATCAACAAATACTTTAATTAAAATAACATTAACATGAAATAAATTAAAGAAATAAGTGACAAAGCAACCGCTTATAAACATTTGAATAATAACTAATATATAATATTTAATTAAAGTTAAAATATTCATATTTTTAAAAACTAAATTTGCATTAATAATATAATTATATATAGATGAGACTATTCTTGCTAAAATAGTAGCGGCTAAAATTTTGGAATGGATATTTAATAATCCTAAAAAACTACCAAATAAAACAATATCTAGTAAGAAAGAACTAAAAGCTGCTAAAAAATATTTCATAAAAAGGCGATAAATCATAATAGAATCTAATAAAGGATTAAAATGACTATTAGTATTACTATTTAAATAAATAGTTGCTATTTCTACTTCTTTAATGGGAATATTTTCATCTTTAGTAGCAATTAACATATTAGTTTCATATTCATATCTTTCCCCTTGTAAATCCATAAACTTATATAATAATTCTTTACTTAAACCTCTAAGTCCTGTTTGGGTATCACTAATATTTAAACCAATAAAAATCTTAAAAATATTCCGTGTAATAACATTACCAAATTTGCTTTTAGGAGGCACATTTTCTTTATGAAAATTCCGCACTCCTAAAATTAATTTATCTTTATTTTTGATGACTTCATGAGCAATTTTTTCAATATCTTTAACACTATGTTGGCCGTCACAATCAGCCGTAACTACTCCTTCAATATTGTTATAATTATTAAGTAAATAATTAAAAGCATTTTTTAAAGCTCTTCCTTTACCTAAATTTTTGTAATGTAAAAATACTTCAATACCCTCTTTTTCTAATTTTTTAAAGAAAGCATCATGAATATCTTTACTACCATCATTAATAACTAAAATATGTTTAAATTTTTTCTTTAATTCTTGAATAAATTTCTCCATTATTTCTTCATCAGGATCTAATGTCGGAATAACGACAAATATATTATTCATTTTTATCACTTCCTTATTTTATGGCTTCCATATTAACTAGTTTATAGCCTCCTTCATAATAGATAAAATATAATCTATCATGCATAATATCTTGTTTATCTTTGCCACTTACCACCATATTCTTTTCGAGATAAACTTCGACGCTAAAGGCATTATCATTATATATTATAAAGTTTTCTAATTTTTCATTAGTGAAAACCGGATTTTTTAAACGATGGGAACTAACAAAAGTTATATCAACATTATGAGACCAATTATAAGCCATTTGATACATATAAGAGTCTTTAATTAAATAAGGTAGTAATGTACTAAAACCATGATAACTCCCCTCTAAATCATCTGTTAAAAATAAACTATAATTTTTGGCAAAAGCCATAATATCAAAATTATCTTTAATTAGACTTTGAGCTTCCTCTAATGTTTTAAATTTTTTAAATTCTTTAGTTAATTTAATTTGTCCATTTTTAACTTCATATTTAACTTCTTGATTATTTTCATCATATATCTTTATTTCAGGCTTATAAACTAAATTATTAACATTATATGTTTTACTTTTTTCAATTTCGATATATTCGGTTAATCTTTCTAAACCTGAAACATCCCCTTCACTAATTAAAGCATCATTTGCTAAAGTTTGATTATTAATAATTACTTTATAATTACTTGGAACAATTATTTCATAACTATAAATACCTTTATCAAAGTAAGTTTTAATATCTTCAACATTCCATTCTTCAATAGTTAAAATAGCCATCCTTTTATAACTATTAACGCTTTTTAGAGAAACTGTACTAATAAGTAAATCATCATTATAAAGATCATAAGCATAAATATCGCTATTACTTAATTTACTATTTTTCTTGATTTTTAAATCATTGTTTTTAAAGACTTTTTTTAACCCATCCGTTATTTTCGCATTATTAGTTTCATATTTACTTACCGTAAATAAATCATCACTAATATTATCCGTTATTTTACCGCTAGTAGCTAAATATTTAATATAATTATCGACTAAATTTCTTTCATATAAAACCATACTATTATAAACATAAGTAAGCAAGATACCTGATAATATAAAAAGCAGAATTGTAAATAAAATTAAAGATTTTTTATATAAACTTTTTCTTTGCCATTTACGTATTAATCTTTTCATAGTTACCTCTTTTCTACCACAAATCCTGTCGGAAGTCGCCATGATGAATTAGAATAATAAAGGGTAACTGAAGTCATTTCATAATGGCCATCATAATACATACTAGATGAAGATCCCCCATCAATATTAGCGGCATTAACAGCCCCATATTCACTCATAATTTCGATTAAATCCGAAGCCGTGGCCCCTAAATGACCATTAGCCCCTCTTCCATCAGTTACTAAGATTAGGACAGCTCCATCACTTCTTTGCCCAATAGCGGTCCTTGGGTTAGCCCCACTTCCAGAACCCACGACATTTCGCTCTTCACCATTAATAATTAATTTAACAAAATGGTTATTAGCATCACTGGCTTCCTCTTGAAAGGCAACAGCATCTCTTATTTTTTCTTCCTTTATGACATTTTCTACTTCACTAGCATTTTTCCCACTTAAATCAATTATTTTTAAAAGATTATCCTCATTAAAACCAACTAAATGCATCCCTACTATACCAGATGGATTATTGTATTCAATATTTCCTTCTCTAACTACTAAACCAAGAGGTCTTCCACCTTTATTACTATCAGAATAATAAAGGCCACCATTAACTCCTGCAAAAGCATCAGCACTATTTACGAGTTTATCTAAAGTAACGCCATATTCTTTCCAAGAACCATCATAAATAGTAGCCAATTTTACTCTAGCCGGATCATTAACAATAATCATTTTGGCCATATAAGTTGAACCCATTATTTCTTTAAGTTCAATCCCATTTTTATCTATTTCACTTTCGGTATTAATTAAAGTATTATCGACTTCTTCATCAAAAACTTCCATTTTATTACTATCAACTATTTCTTTTACTTTAGCATCACTCATAAAAAGTTTAACGGCAAATTTCATTTGCCCGGTTTCTAACAAAGTAGTGATAAATAAATTTCTAGCATGAACACTTGGGCCATAGCAAAATATAAGCCCTATGCAATAGATACTAATTATTAAAACTAATAAAAAAATTCCAATAAAACTTAAAAATTTACCTATACCTTTTAACACTTTCATACTACAACTCCAACATCTTATTATCTCACATTAAAATATTACCATAACTACTCCTTTAGTAGCAAGAAAAAAGCGAAATATTTCGCTAAAATTTTCTTAAAATCAATTATTAATAATATATGGGTCATCTATTGCTCCTGAACCTGATAACTTCAAACCTGAATTTAAATATATTACGGGACGAATTGCCGATGCAATAGAAATTTCATTGTGAGCCATAATCCCAACTGAGTCAACCCGCCATGCTTCGCTCCTATCAAATTGTAACATTGTCCATTCATACGCGTTCGTAGGATTACTTTCTGTTGTACTTAATTCGGCACTATCATTATTACTTATATACATCCAACTTTTTTCACATTCACTAGAATAACTTCTATCTCTGCATCTAAGATTTGCCCCTCCTGATAACCAATAATCACTGGCATATATTAATCCTGTTTTTTTATTTAAAAATGTATTCGTTAATAGCTTTTTTTCCTTTTTATATGCTTCTATCCCTGTTATTTTATTGGTTTCATTTCTTATGCCAAATCCTATCTCATCTTCTAATACATATCCATATTTCCAATTATGTGATGTTATTATTTTTGTCCATTCCGTTTCTGTATCATCACTTTGCATATATGGATATTCGGAATTGTTTTTTAAAAACAATTTATCATTTAATCCAATTTGAAGTGTACTTGTTTCCCATGTTTGATCCTCAATACCCCATATTTGAGAAGTATTTAGAGCTTCCTTTTTAATTAATTTTAATTGTCCATATTTGGTATTAGTTGTTGTATCATTATTTAGGGCTACTCCGATTATTCTGTACATGTAATGGTCTGTATCATTCTTACATGTTTCAGAATTATCTGTTCCAAAACAGATATAATTATTTATATCATTTGTTATATTACCTTGTTCATCTTTTTCCACTTGACCTTGAAATCTTCGAAGTACATCTCCTCTTAAGGATACATCTTCGGCTTTTTCTAAATATTTCTCTGATGTTGCTAATATTTTCTCTACTGCATCATCTTTATTTTGCACTTTGCATGCTAATCCTTCTATTGTTAATGTTACACTTAAGGTCTTTCCGGCGATGTATGTTTGATCAGCATCTCTATTTATAAGTTTTAAAGAGGCATTTATTTCTTGTGTACCACTTTCGTCTACAACAAATTCTATGGGATATTCATCCAATAATAAACTCAAATCTATATCATGTTTACTTCTTCCGCCTTCTATATGGAGTAATGTATCACCATCTTGTAAAAAATCTTTTAATTCTCCATTCATTTCGACTTTTAATTTAGCTGTACATATATTAGTGGGAGTCATTTCTCCTTCTACTAGTAAGTTGGCAATATTTATAACATGGTCTTCACTTTCTTTTAAGTAATTTTTGCTTGTATCTGTTGTAGCATAATAACTTGTTCCTTTACTAGCTAACTTCATATCTTCAGAACTTACTTTAATATGCAAAGTATTATTTTCTGTTCCTTTGATAGCAATATTATTTAATTTGCCCATATTGACATTTATATTTGTACTTGTACTACCATTACTTACATTTATACTAAAGAAGGCATATGTTGCTCCTGTAATTAAGACTAATAAAAATACTATGGCTATTATACTTCCAATTATTATTTTCTTTTTACTTTTATCTTTATTATTTTCTTCTAACATATGTTACTCCTTATTACTAATATGGTCTAATTTTTCAAAGTTTAAACATATTATAAATTTACTATTATCAATTAAATTTTACAACACATAAGTTCAATAGTCAACATATCAGTTGTAAAAAATGGTATATGATATCTAGGTGGTATAAATGTATTTTAATGAAAAAATTCAATGGGTAAGAGATTGCAAAAATATTACCCAAAAAGAAATTGCTGATTATCTTGGTATCAAACAACAACAATATGCCCGCTACGAAAAAGGGGTTAATGTTATGCCTGTTACCTATCTTCCCAAAATTTGTAAATATTTAGGAGTTTCGGCAGATTACATTCTTGGCCTTAAAGAAACAGAAGAAATAGAAAAAGAAAAAGTTTCTTTTAAATAGAAACTCATAAAGCAAGTTCAATTAATTTATCTAATAATGTTGAATAATCAAAGCCATACCTTTCCATTAGTTTAGGATACATACTAATACTAGTAAAACCAGGTATGGTATTTATTTCATTTAAAATTATTTTACCCGTTTTATCTTCTAAAAAGAAATCAATTCGAGATAATCCTTTACAATCACACCCTTTGTAGGCTCTTTTGGCTATATCTCTAATTTCTTTTTGAATGTTTATCGGAATATCATCAGGGATTATCGTTTGAGAAGCTTTATCTTTATACTTCGCATCATAAGAATAATAGTTATTTGTGATAATTTCTCCTATAGGACTTACAATTAATTCTTCATTTCCTAAAATGGCACACTCTAATTCTCTTCCCACAATTGCTTCTTCAATTAATACTTTATCGTCATATAAGAAAGCTTTTTTAATTTTATCTATTAACTCATCTTCCTTAGTAACTTTACTTACACCAACAGATGAACCAGAATTAGATGGTTTAACAAATAAAGGATAACCGATCTCTTTTTTGATGTATTCTTTTAAATTTTTATCATCTAAATTATAACAATTATATTCTTGATCATAATAAAGATAATCGATATAATTTTTTTTTAAAGTTAACCATTTAGCTACTTTTATTCCTAAACTTTTTAAAATCAATTTGGTTTTTTCTTTATCCATACATAAAGAAGATGCTAAAGTATGACATCCTACATATTTTTTATTTAATAAAGTGAGCATCCCTTGAACTATTCCATCTTCGCCATTTTTCCCATGCAAAACCGGAAAAACCACATCTATTTTTTCCAAATAATTAAAAAGGTTTGAGATAGGTTTTAACTCTGTTATTTCTTCTCCTACCTTTAAAGGTTTTATTTCTTTAATCTTTTTAGTATATTCGAAAACCTTCCCATCTTTACTTATATAAATAGGAAATATTTCATATTTTTCTTTATCTAGAGCAGAAATTATACTCGTTGCTGAAGCCACAGATACTTCATGTTCTGTACTTTTACCACCAAAAATAATGGCTAATTTCATTTATTTTATAAGTCACCCTTTACTAGAGAATAAATTTCTTGAAAATTCATTCCATTAGATGCTTTAAAAAGAATAGTATCTTTTTCTTTAAAAAGATTTTTAATATGGGGATAAGCATCTCTAATAGAATCATATGTTAAAATATTATTTTTATTAAATCCTAGTTTTAAACACTCATCAGCAATATTTTTGGCTTCTACCCCAATAGTAATTAAAAGATCTATTTTATTATCATAAACACATTTACCAACTTCTCTATGTAATTCTTTACTAAATGAACCTAATTCTAACATATCTCCTAAAATAGCAATTTTTCTGGTCTCTTTTAAACTTCCTAAATAATTAATGGCGCTTTTCATCGAATCTAAATTGGCATTATAAAAATCTTTAATTAAAGTTATATTTTTTATTTTTTCAATTTCCATTCTCTTACTTGATAAAGTAAAATTTAAAATTCCTTCTTTAATACATTCCAGAGAAATATTAAAATGAAGGCCCACAATTAAAGCTGCTAAACTATTTAAAACAAAAGCCTCACCTGGAACATTTACTTGGAAAGAATGAACTTCTTTATTTATTAAAACTTCAAAAGTGCTTCCTTTATCATTAAGACTTATATTAGTAGCTTTATAATCACTTTCATTTTTTATGCTATAAGTAAGAACTTTTATTTTGGGATTTATTTTATTCTTTACTTCATGTAATAAATCATTATCATTATTAATAATTAAAGTTCCTTCTTCCATTCCTTCTAATATTTCTAATTTGGCCTTTAAAATATTTTCTCTAGAACCTAAAATACCAATATGAGCGGTCCCAATATTAGTAATAAGAGCAACATTTGGTTTGGCTATTTTTGAAAGAAGACTAATTTCTCCTAAATTATTCATCCCCATTTCTACCACTAAAGCTTCATGATCTTGTAATTTTAAAATAGTTAAAGGCAGCCCGATATGATTATTTAAATTACCTTCCGTTTTTAAAACTTTATATTTTTGTGATAAAACATTTGCAATTATATCTTTTGTACTAGTTTTACCCACACTGCCAGTTATCCCTATGACCGGAATATTATATAAACTTCTTTTATATTTAGCTATTTCTTGTAAACATTTTAAAGAATCATTAACTAAAATAATAAAAGCATGGTGATATTTATTTAAAGCTTCCATATCTATTTTAGCATTTTTATCTAAAATACAACCACTACAACCTTTTTGTAAAGCTTCTTCATAGAATAAATTACCATCAAAATTTTGACCTTTAATGGCTAAATAAATTTCATTTTCTTTGATAGTTCTAGTATCAGTAGAAAAACTATTTAAAATAGTATCTTCCGTACCTTTAATTAATTTACTATTAGTTAACCTTAAAATATCTTTAACATAAATATTTTTCATTTCTTCGCCTCTTTTATTAGGTTTAAAATTGTATCATACAATTTTTGGTTTTCCTTTGCTAAATCAGAACTTTCAATTTTATAAGGAGTACCAAAATTAACCTTTAAATTTTTAGTTCGAAATTTATAAGTTCCCGAAATACCCACAGGAATAATCGTTGCCTTACTCTTACTCGCTAAAGATACTGCTCCATATTTAAAAGGTAATAAAACTTTTTTCGTTTTATTTCTAGTTCCTTCCGGAAATATTCCTAAAGCTAAACCTTTATTTAAAACTTCCATTGCTTTTTCTTTGGCATACTCATCATGAATTTCTCTATTTACCGGAATACAACCAGTACCTGCAAAAAACCATTTAACCTTTCTATTTAAAAAATATTCATTTTTTGCCATATAATGAATAGATCTTTTAACTTCTAAAACAGTTAAAAATTGATCCATAATATGAATATGATTACAACAAAAAATAACAGGTCCTTCTTCCGGAACAACGGGTTTATTTACTACTTTATAAGGATAATATAATTTAAAAATAGGCCCAAGTATATATTTACCTAAATTATAACCAAACATATTAAATTCATTCTTTTTAAATGATTTAAAAATAAGAAAAATAATGAATAAACAAAGAAGAATTAAAATAATTGTTACTACCACTTTTACCACCTAGTAATAATATACCATAAATAAAACTTTTAAACTATGATTAATTAAAATAATTTTAATCTTTTAAGCTTCTTATTTAATTACTAATTTCTTTAGTTCTTTTATACTTATTTTTGTAACTTTAGAAACTATTTTTAATGGTATTTTTTCTTTTATCATGGAAATAGCATTACTTCTCATAGTATCTTTTGCACCATTATCATAAGCTTCTTGCCTTCTTAATTCCATTACAAATTCTTCATCTTCTTCTGGTGTTAATACATTAGTTATTGTTCCGTCTTCATTAAATCTGATCATCTTTTCACTCACCTCTCTTATTTTTTCTTCACTTTTAGCTAATCTCTTTAGCTCTTTCTCATTTGTTCCAAGCATTGTTAAGTAGATATATCTCTTATCTCCTTCGATATTTTTATCATACCACGTATCTTTATATCTTTCAATATTTACATTTATTATTCGAAAGTTTTCTATTAATATTTCTCCTTCTTTATTTCTTAAGTAATATTCTTCTTTTAAAGGTTTATTATTCCCTTCATTAAAATTTAAATTGATTTGGATTACTTCTTTGGGTATTCTTTTCTTCTTACCTTTTGGTGATAATTCTGAACACATCCCAGAATAATAGATATAATTTCTTATCTTTATTGATTTATCATAATTACTATTCAGTTCTAAATTAATAAATGTTCCATCGGTTGTTTCTAAGACAACATCTAATCTATTTTCTTTAGTTTTTTTATTTTTTGTTTTTAATTCCGTATTATAATATCTTTTCACTTTTACTTCTCTATCTAAGATATCCGACAAGATATTATTCATAACGGTATAATCATTATTATCTACTATTATAGATTTAAATACTTGATCATACTTTAAAGTAAAATATTTAGTCTTTTCTTTCGTTGTGTTCATATTTTCACCTCTTTTCGAGGTCTCTATTTTACGGATATTTTTATCCATTTCAACACTTTCGACAAACGTTGTCAAAACTTCTATTTTTTCGACAATTTATAATAAAATTTGCATTATATAATTAAAGAAAAAACAGCAAAATTTAAATATTTCACTGTTAAGTATAATTTAATTATTCTTCAACACCTTGAATTATATATGGGTCATCTACTGCTCCTGAACCTGATAATTCCAAACCTGATGTCAAATATATTACAGGACGTGCAAAAAATTGGTAGGAAAACTGTCCTAACCAAGGTACACCATCTTCCCTTATGTCGCTGGCTTGATACCGCCCCCACTCAAGAAATAAACCATAACGAGACATTAGCCATTCATGAGCATCTGAAGTTGGTAAGTCATTTTTGCTTAAATGGATCCATGTATTTATACAATCTTTATTTCCGGCACATGTTTCTCCTTTTCCTCCATAAGCTAAATAATAATCGCTTAGATTCATTAATCCTACTTTTGCACTTTGATGCGTTATCCATTTTTGGCGCACCACATCATAATTTATGGTTTTATGATAATATGGGTCATCATCTATCCCATTTTCAATATAGGTTGAATACTGGCCACTATTCATATTCAATACATTAAATTCTGATGGAATTTTTCCTGTTTCTATTTTATATACTGCATTACCATCTTGCCATCCAGAATTATTAGTATATAGTATATCTCCTGTCCACCAAGTATGGTCAACTATTTTACTTTCCCATTCTGTTGGAACATAATTAACATCTTCTAAATATTTTTCTTCTGTTATTGCCTTATATAAATCACTTTGAAACCAATCTATATCGGTATTATAATCTTTATACCATTGTATTCTATCATTTAATGCTTCCTTTTTGATTAACTTAAGCTGACCATATTTGGTATTGGTTGTTGCATCATTATTTAGAGCTACTCCGATTATTCGGTACATATAATGGTCTGTATCTTCTGTACATGTTTCCTTATTATCTGCTCCAAAACAGATATAATTATTTATATCATCTTCTATCGTTCCATCTTCTCTTTTTGTTACTGTCCCTTGAAACCTACGAAGTACATCTCCTCTTAAGGATACATCTTCTGGAGCTTCTAATTGGTCTTCATTGGCTAATATCTTTTCGACTGCATCATCTTTATTTTGTACTTTGCATGTTAATCCTTCTATTGTTAATGTTACACTCAATGTCTTACCGGCTATGTATGTTTGATCAGCATCTCTATTTGTTACCTTTAAATAAGCTTTTATTTCTTGAGTACCACTTTCATCTACAACAAACTCTATTGGATATTCATCCAACAATAAACTTAAATCTATATCATGTTTACTTCTTCCTCCTTCTATATGGAGTAATGTATCACCATCTTGTAAAGCATCTTTTAATTCTCCACTAATATTTACTTTTAATTTGGCTGTACATATATTAGTAGGAGTCATATCCCCTTCTGCTTCTAAATAGGCAATATTTATATTGTGTTCTTCGTTTTCTTTTAAATAATCTTTATTATCATCTGTTGTAGCATAATAACTTGTTCCTTTTAATTCTTGTTTCATATCTTCAGAACTTACTTTAATATGAAAGTATTATTATCTGTTCCTTTTATTGCTACATTATTTAATTTACCAGTAGTTACATTTACATTAGTTTCAGTTTGACTATTTATTACATCTAGACTAAAGAAAGCATAAGTTGCCCCTGTAACTAAAATTAATAAAAATACTATGGCTATGATACTTCCAATTATTATTTTCTTTTTACTTTTATCTTTATTACTTTCTTCTATCATATGTTACTCCTTATTATTAATATGGTATTAAATTAAGATTTAATACCATATGTCGTATTATTGTACATAATAATTATAGTTTTGTTTCAAAAACAAATAAAGTGCTTATGGCACTTGTTTACAAATTTAATCTTTATTTACCTATAAATCGTTACAGTAAAAAAGAATTAGTCTTTTTTACTAACTAATTCTTCCCTTAAGGCTAAATAATCCGTTTTAGCCAACTTAGTTTTCGGAAATTCTTTTTTATAAATATATTCTCTCGGTAACATATAATGGGCTAAATTCTTTTCGGCATAATCCATTATTTCTTTTTTAACTGTATAACTTTCTTCTACATCATCTTGTAAAATGATAAATGCTTTGGCTACTTCTTGTTTATAAGAATGAGGTACTCCCACTACACAAGCATCTTTTATATAAGGATGGTCTTTTAAAACTCTTTCAATATATTCGGGATAAACATTATAACCAGAAGAAACAATAATTCTTTTAATTCTTTGAACGTAGAAAACTACGCCATCTGAATCCATATAACCTAAATCTCCTGTATGAATATATTTTCGTCCATCATCATGAAGTTTAAAAACATTATCTGTGGCTTTTTTATCATTTAAATAACCATCCATAACGACAAAACTATTGATACATATTTCGCCAACTTCCCCATTAGGCATTTCTTTATAAGTCTTAGGATCACATATTTTAATGATATTACCTGGAAGAGGTATTCCGACACTTCCGAGTTTATTACTGCCTTTAGTGCCATAACAAACTGGTCCCGTTGTTTCAGTCATCCCATAACCTTGAATAATTTTGGCTTTAGAGCCATGAGCGGCTAAAAAATCATTTACGGCTCCATTTCTTTGGGGTGATAAAGTATCTCCTCCAGAGATTAGGGCCTTAACATCTTTTAAAGAAACATTTTTCATGTGTTTATTTTTAAGCATAGCTTCAAATAAAGTGGGAACCCCTAGTAAAAAGTTTGGCTTATAGCGAACCAATAATTTATCAAATCTTTTGGCATCAAATTGCGGCACTAAAATACAAGTGGCACCACGGCAAATCGGGATAAAAAGCCCCACCACTAAACCTAAGCAATGAAATATCGGTAAAATCAAAAGTAAGGAATCTCCCACTTTAGCCTCAGGGAAAAAGACTTTGGCTTGTTCATTAACCCCAATAATACTCCGATTAGACAAGATAATTGTTTTAGGAATACCTGTAGTACCTCCACTGTGAAGATAAGTAGCGATATCATCTTTAGTTAATTTTTCTTTTATTTCATCTTGATAATATTTTCCTAAATTAATAAATTTTTTCCAAAACATGTACAAATTATTACTTTCGTCAGGACTTTCTTCTTTTCTTCCCATCGTAGCATTATATACTTTATTAAGTAAAATAGGCATCGAATCGGAAGGACTAGCAATAATGACTTTTTTAATGTTTGTTTCTTTAATAATATTTTTAATTTTACTATAACATTGGTTTAAAGCAATTAATAATGTGCTTTTAGTTTTAATGAGATATTCTTTAATTTCTTCTTCGGCTGACAAAGGATGAACCATATTGGAAATGGCCCCAATTTTATTGATGGCAAAAAATGATATCGCCGCTTCTGGCGTATTTGGCATACAAATAGTTACCACATCACCCTTTTTAACTCCTAAATATTTTAAACTCTTAGCACACAATTCAATATAATCAAAAAAAACTTTATAAGTCATTTTTCTTCCAAAATAATTAAAGGCATATTCATTTTGAAAATGCTTTGTTTCTTCCCGCATATAATCATATAATGATAAATCGGGAATATTTACTTTTAATTCTTCTTTAGTATAATATTTTTCCCATAAAAAACTTTCTTTATTTTTCGGCATAAAAATATCCTCTTTCTATCTAACCCTATTAAAATTATACAATATTATTCCCTTCTTAACAATGAAAGTTTTATGAAATAATTATTATTTCGCAAAAATTAAAAATTTTTGAATTAAATAATTGCAAACAAATAAGATAAATTCAACTGGTATCTTAATAAAAGTCGGATTTATTAAAACAAATTTGGCGAGGATATCTACTGAAAAAGCCGATACTAACATTTGGATTATAACTAAAGAAAAATATTTAATTAAAGCAATACTGGCCTTACTACTACTTTTAAATACTTTATTCCGGTTAAGAAGAAAATTAAATGTAGAAGAAATAATTCGCGCTAAAATAGTGGCTAAAATAATATTTAACCAAAGATGATTAAATATGTTAAAAAGGACAATGTCTAAGATAAAACTTAAAATGGCCACTAAAAGATATTTGATTAAAACATTATATTTTTGAATAAATTTATTAAGATACTTCATATTGTTACCACTTTCTACTTTAATCCGGGAATAAATGGACCTTTATCTCTAATATAACCCCAGATGCCTTTTTGAAATTTTAAGGCTATTTCTTCTTTTTCGATATGTTCTAAATTACCATTTATATTATAGTAATAATACTCCCAAACTCCATCAACTTTAATTGTAAAAATTAAAGTTGATGTCTCTCTAACATTTTCACTGTTTCTAATAATAACATAATAGAAATCTTGATTATCTACTTCTTTTTTAAAGATTAAATAAATTATTTCCATAATAAAGTTAATGGGATCCATTCCTTGTAAATTCGTCATATTGACTTTACTAATTAACATCGTTAATTTTTCTAAGATAGACATCTCTCTTTTATGATAATTTTCCCATAACTCTTTAAAAACATTTTTAAATAATAGTTTATTATCTTGGTATTCTTTATTGATATAATCACGCACTTTTAAGATTTTAAATTTAAATTCTTTTCTAGTTTCCGGATTTTTATTAATGATAGTTAAACCGACTAAAGGTAAATCAATTTTGGCTCTTATTAAATCACCATCGGTAATATGAGTGACTGAGTCAGCCTTAACTAAATATTTTTGAGAGCGAAAAATTAAACTAGCATGCCCTCCAAAGCCTTCTTCTTTATATTGCCTAGTTTCAAAATTAAGGCCTAACTCTTCTAAAAATTTAGCATAAATCGCATTAAATTCATAACAAACTACCCGGTTATTTTCCGGAGTAATGGTAGATATATGCTCATAATTTTCGTGCTCTATTGAAGAGGATCCTTTATCGTTCGCCGCAAATTCATCATCATAAAAAAGCATTTTACATAACTTATAATAAATATAGATAGCTTTTTCTAATGAATCTAGCTCCTTAGGCAAATTATGATAAACTTCTTTTCTTAATTCTTCATTTACTTTTATTTTAGCAATATTAGTATCCTTTATTTGCATAATAGCATTAATGGCTTCCGTATCTACTAGTTCTTGTTTTTGAATAGTTTCAAAATGTTTATAAACTAAAGGAGGAAGAATATATTCCTCTATAGCATAAATTTTAAAAAAGGTATAAGCCGCATATAAAAAGTATTCTTTAGATAAGCCATTTATAACAATAGGTGATTGGCATAATCTATTAAATTCCGAATCAGATAAATTAAAAAACTTAATAAATAAAATTATGGGAATAACATAATTTATTCCTTCGATTTGAATTTTAAAGTTTTCTTTTTGATAATCATTTAAAAAAGTATTATACGATATTTTTTCTTTTAAAAAATTTAATCTTTCTTTTTCTTCTCTAGTTAAATCATTTTGTAAAATGGATAGTCCCCTCACAATTTCAACTTTAGTTAAAGATAATAAAATGACCTCTTCTTCTCTTTTTTTATAGCCAATTTTTAAAGTTGTTATTTCATCATTAAATAATTTTAAAACTTCTGGATAATACGTATCTTTACTAATTAAATCTTTAATTAAAGAAGAACTTACCCTTTTTTCACCTAAATCAATTTTTTCTGCTAAAGAATAAGAAGTTAACTCTTTAGAATCTAAAATTATGGGAGTATTAGTTATTTTATTATCACTAGCCATTTTTCTTCATCCATTCTAACTAAATTTTAATATATTTTTATGAGCTTGTCCACTTAAGAGAGAAAGTTTACTTATTTGTTCTTATTTATTTATTTGGAGTTTTAAATAATTTGCATTAAAAAGATAATTTTCAAATATTGAATGGCCAAAAGGTTTTAACTTGTCTTTTTCATAATGGAATTATCTATAATTGTAATGCTAAAAATTAGTCATCAATGATGACTAATTTTTTGGGTATGTTTTATTTACTTCGACCGATTAAGGAATTTATTTCGTCAACTAAACGATTAACCATATTATGATCAATATCTGGGGAAGCCGAAAGATCATTTAATTTCTCCGCTAAGATAAGTTTTTCTTCCCTAGATAAAGAAGTAATTGATGGAACAATTACATTGTTAAATTCATTTGCTAAAGAGTTTAAAACAATATCATTATTCGCCCCATATATACCTTCTTTTTTAGCTAAATGATAATTTTTTAAAAGACCTACTATTTTACTAGCAATTAAAGTAGGGACATCATGTTCTTCAGTTATATCTTCATTCGTTTCTAAATCATTAAAACCTAAATTATGATTAAGTCTTTTAATAGCTCCTTTAATTATCTCGCCATCTTCTATTCTCTCTTCATCTTTTAAATCTTTTAAAAGACGAGCTTGATCCTCAATAGTTAAACTATCAATTAAAGGAATTATATCTTTATTAAATGTATTTATAACTTCTCTTTTAATATCATTATCTTTCATGCCAAATGACCCATTAAGCATAGCTAAATTATAACGAAGAGATAAATTTTTTAGATGTTCTTTAAGACTATCAACAATACTCTCTTCTTTTTCATAAGTTTTTGTCTCTTCTTCTAAAGGCCTACTTATGGTATGACGATTTTTAATTAAGATTTGTCTAATCTCATCTAAACTAAAATTAGTACAATAAATTCCTACCCCATATATTGGAGGATTAGCTGGCCCCAATTCAAATTCGGCACCGGCTTGTTTAAGAACACTAATCGTATAATAAGTTTCTAAATCTAACTTTGAAATATCTTTAACTCGAGGACTCGTATTTTCAATCCAAACCCGATTATTAATAATATCCATAAAGTTCATCTCCTTTTAAATGTATCTATCTAATATTATTATAAATTAAAATAGTTATATTTACTAAATTATTTACAATTTGCATTACATATATTTTACACCATATTCAAATAATTATTTACAATAAAAAAACTCCTTATTTTCTAAGAAGTCTTTTCTAATTAGATTAATTTTATTTAATAATTATCCGGCGATTGTTTCGTATAAAGCTTCATATGATGGAACTGAAATTGTTACGTGAATGTTTTTACCACTTTTTTCATCTAAATAATCCCGTTCATATACAGTTGGTGCAATCTCTCGCCAACCAACAAATTTATAACCTTCTCTAGGCTCTGGTGCTGTTACTGTAATTTTATCGACATCACCACGACGAGATTCATTAACAAAATTCTTACCACCATTAAATCCGACACAATGAGCAGTATTACATTCAAAGTGAGCAAACCAAATAATTCCACTTCCAAGAGCCGAACCACTCCATTTTTCAAGAGTTTCTTTATCTAAATAATTGTCAACACTAAATTCTTTAGTCGTAACTTCTGGTTTTGATGTAATTGTCCTATTTGTTGAAACAATTTGGGCTCTTAATTGATCAGATATCTTATATACTTCTGGTTTTGAAGTAGATTCTTGCGTCTTTTGATTTGCAGCTTTATTTTCTTCTTCTTTTAATTTAGCTTCTAAACTTGCCGTTGATTCTCTTGCTGCTCTTTCTTGAGCCTCTTTTTCAGCAGCTTCTTTTTCAGCTTGTTCTTGTGCTAATCTTTCAGCTTTCTTTTTAGCAGCCTCGTCTTCTTTGACTTTTACAGCAGCTTCATATTCGGCTTTATCTCTTTCTTCACCTTTTTTAGCAAGTTCTAACATCCTTTGGAATTTAGCATCTTCTTCAGCTTTCTTTGCGGCTTCTTCGGCCTTCTTCTTTTCATCAGCTATTCTTTTTTCTTCGGCTTCTTTTACTTTTTTAGCCGCTTCTTCAGCAGCCTTTTTTTGAGCTTCAGCCGCTTTCTTTTCTTCTTCAGCTTTCTTAGCTGCTTCCTCGGCTGCTTTTTTAGCTTCTTGAGCTTTTTTGGCTTCTTCCTCGGCTTTTTTGGCTTTAGCATCAGCTTCTTTCTTAGCAGCAGCAGCTTCTTTTTCCTCTTTTTCAGCTGCTTTTACTTTGGCTTCAGCGGCTTTCTTTTCTTCAGTTGTTTTAGCTGATTTTACTTCCGCTAAAGCAGCCTTTTTTGCATCACTAGCCTTTTTGATAGCTTCGCTAGCCGTTTGAACTTCTTTTAAAGCCGCTTTTTTGCTACTCTCAGCCTTTTTAACATCTTGACTAGCCTCTTCTACTTTAGCTTCGGCTTTTTTAACTTCTTCATTAGCACTTTCCACTTTAGCTTCCGCTTTTTCTACTTCCGCTTCTGCTGTTACAATTGCCTCTGTATCTTCTACTACAGGAGTGACAACTTCTTCTACAATGGCATTTTCGGCAAAATTAGTACCATCATTATTTACCTCATTAGAATATGCATCACTTACTTTATTAGCATTAGCTACTACCACATAAGCTCCAGCAGCAGCTATACTAGAAACCAAAAGCAACCCCGTAGCAGTCTTAACTGATAATTTTTTCATAATATTAACTCCCTTTCTAAATTTATTTATATCCTTATTATAAGGTAACATATGCTAAAAGTAAAGAAACATTACAACGATTATTGTAAACTTTGTTTTCCTTAATTTAATTTTTTATTTTTTAATAATATTTTCCCAAATTTAGGGTCCTCAAAATAATAAGGGGCATAGTCTTTATCATAATTCTTGGATCGGCCCTTCCAATTATTTAACTAATATTTTAAATTCTGCGGCTATTATCCATATTTACTGTTATTATTGCTAATATTAATTCAAATAAATTTTTTAACATAATCCTAAAAATTACTAAACTTTGCCTACATTAATTTTAGCTTTAAAAACAGTTATCTATAAAGCATTATATTTTTTACTTATCATTTTTGGATTTATAAATTTTATTTAATTGCCGGCCAGATTTCTCAGAATTAATAAGTTTCTGACCTAATTCAATTCCCAAGTCAATATCTTCAATTTGCATGGGCACTCTACCTCGGATATTTAGTAAAATATTTTTTTGATCTTCAGATATGGTTACTCGGGAAAATTCATCCCTTATAATAGATATATATTTATCATAAGAACATTTTATTTTTTTCCGAGCGGCGATTAAAAATAAATTATTAAGCGTATTTGGTAAAGTTGGGGGTTCTTTTTCCCAATCTTTGGGTAACATGAAATCTCCACCACCTAATTTGCAAGAACTTATTCCTTCTTGATGTTCAAAATCATATAAACTAACAAGTTTAGCAATCATACAACAGTTAACAATTTTTTCTTGCTCTTCAGTAAACGCCACAAATCGATAATAAGGCTCCGGAACATACATTCCCCAAGAACCATAGCTAGCAATACATCTTGCTTGGTAAATGTAGGGAGTGACAAATAATTCTTGATCACCAATTTGAAAATAATCTATCGGTGCTACAACATTTTGATCTTTATCTTTTAGAAATAATAAATTTTGGGCTTCTTCTTTAACTTTTCCTAAGGGAACAACGGGTTGCTTCACAAGTAAAGTAGATCTTTTGCCACTTTTTTCTGTGAGAACAAAAACCAATTCCGTTTGGCCATAATTAATAAATTCAATATCTATATCCGTAATGGGAATGTTATTTTCTTTGGCATATTTCTCTAAATATATATTTAAAAATTTGGCAATCTTTTTGTATTCATCGTCTTTATCTTGAATCTCATTAACATATATATAAGCTGGATTTATAGAACCAATACTAATGTTTCGAAAATTAAATTTTTCAGGTTCCCAAACCAACTTACGAGTACTCATCGGATCACGTTTAACAAGTATCTAGTTAAAATATAATTCGCTTTCACTTGTAATGATAGTCTTTTCTTCTTTCATAAACTCTCCCCTAATAATTTAATATCTAGCCGCTATTTTAACATAGAATGAAAAATTTTAAAACCAAATCATTATACTAAGCAGTATTATACGTGCTATAATATATTAAAGGAGGTTATCATGAAAATAATAACAGATAATGCTGCTTATATTCAAAAAAATGATTTAGCTTATTTAACCCATACAGATTTGGCTATACCTGAATCCATCTTTAGAAAAATATTTGAAAAAGGAATCGTCATAATCAATGATAGTAATAGGTATGAATTTATAAAATTTGAAGAGGCAAGCGCAATTGAATTTTTTAGTAATATTGATTGGATGATAGATTATAATTCCCTAAAGGATTTGACCGATGGCGAAATTATAAAAATGGGCCAAAATATCACTAAAAAAATGGCCACATTGGCTCAAAAAATTGATTCAATACCAAAAGATGACCGAAAAGCTCAATTAGATATACTAACAGAATTTAAAAATTTGGACTTTAAGTTAAATTCATTAAAAGACATTTTATTGTTTAGGCAGGGCCATTTAAAATTTAAATTACCAGAAGGAATTGAATATTCTCAAAAGTGCCAAGGAGATATTCAAAAACTGGCCAGAAAATTTTTCCCTAAAAAAAGACATAATTAGAGCTAAGATTATCCGAAAGCTTTTTAATTAAAAAATAGCAATACCATAGGCTATTTTTTTAAAGCTCTTACCATTTGTTTCGCCTCTTTTATATCATCTCTAGTCACACTAGGATTTAATCTTAAAGGGATTTTAGGCTCACGTGCAAGATTTATTTTAGTTACATACTTTAATTGCTCTAAAGTAAATTTCGTAACTGGAATATCATAAATATCAACTTTAAAATCATCTTCGTGAACAAATACTACAATAACACCTTGTATAGTAATATTACCATTATTTACTCTTACAATTAACAAATTTGAACTATTTTCTATACCTATATTAAAATCCACTAATGAAAGATCTAAATTTTTAATCGTGGCTTCCATATAATTCAAAAAAAGCGGATTATTTGCTAGATATTCACCCATTTGAGTTTCGGGAAAATTTTGTCGATATTCTCTAAAGTCTTTAACATTTTTCGCTAAGATCATTTGAATATGAGTATATATTTTCTCTTTACTAGGAAAAATTGGATAATCAAGATTAGGCATAGATCCATCTATATAGACGTAATAAACTTGTTCATTATCATTAGATTTATTTAGAAAATTTAATATTTCATCATAAGTCATATATGTTGTAGTTTTACTACCACGCATAACTTTTTCAATTAATAAGGCTTGGTTATTATCCTTTATAGCAAAACTTTCAGAAATAAAACCATCTCTTACACAAATATAGGGTTTTTCAAACTCCAATAATTGATTAACACTAGAATATTTTTTAAAACCAACTCTCGAATAATGAGTAGGAATATTAGAATAGGGAAAACGTTTTCTTCTTTGATCATGTAAATATTCATTTATATATAAATTTGAACCGGTTTTACTATGAAACAATATGCCATTTTGATTTAATAACGTCATGGCATCTCGATAGGGAATCATAACTTGGATACAATCATCGCTTACGTATTGTTTACCAATTTTTTGAACTATTTCGGCTTCTTTCTTCATGAATAAAACCTCCCTTGTTATTAGCCATTATAACATATTTTTTTGATTAGTTAAAGATTATCATAAATCCTGTATTTTATAATTATCAACATTATCACTATTTTTATTTAATGATTTTTTATATATTTCAATTAAATCAGGATCATTTTGATTAATTGGCAAATTTTCTAAATCAAAAAATCTCATCATTTTTGATTCATCATCCCATTTTAAAGTTCCCGAATATTTTTTAATACAATATAAAATAGTATTATTAAAAACAATATCGCCATTAGAATATTCATTTTTTCTACTATTACCAGAAACAACGGCGATTAACTCTAAATTATCTTCTTTTATATCTAAATTGGTTTCTTCTTTAACTTCTCGGATTATTGTATCCTCAAATCTTTCTCCCAATTCTTGACATCCACCAGGAAGACCCCATTTGCCATTATCACGTCTTGATTGAAGCAAAATTTGCCCTTGTTTATTTACAATAATTGCGGCGGCACCATCTTGTAGCAAAACAAATTTATGTTTTAATTCTCCCATACACAATCTTGTAAAAACAGGATAGCCAATAATATTACTTAGTTCAATAATTTCATTAGTTTCTAATTGACCCATTATTTTAACTAAATCTTTATAAGAAAGATTTTGTTTTTCTTGATTTGATAATCTTTTTATTTTTTCTAATACTACCTTAGCCATTAAAGCACCTCCGTTATATAATTCTTATTTAATTATTTTATAATAGTTTTACCGCTACCATCTTTGTTTTCTAAAATGCTAATTTTATATCTTTAAAATTTTCCATGACTTCATATAAATCTAAAGAAAGACATGTTTGATATAAATCTTTATCAGAAAGATTAGCATAAAAATTAATAAGATATTCCGATAAAACATTAGCCAGTGGATACATAACCAAATAATTAACAAGATTAGGATAATTATACCGATTAATTAGTTGCATTTCTTCAGGATCTACATCTTCACTCCGAATGCTTCCTTTTTCTAAATACATCTCTTCATATTTTAATTGATATTTTATTGCTTCGACCATTTTAGATTCAAAATACAATCTGTTTCTCTTTCGCGCTACTATAAGTTCAGAATATTTATTACCTAACCACAATTCTAATTTTTTCTCCATATAAAATGAAAACACTTCCGCCAAAAACCAATATTCATCCGGAATAAGATGAGGACTAGAATTGCGATCAATAAAATGGGCAAATTCATGAACAAGATTAAATAAATCTGAGTCATCCCCCGATAGACATATATAAGATTTACCATCATTAGTATCAACATATGATTTAGCTAAATTTTCACCAATTACAATTTGTTTATTTTGAATTGCTTTTACGATTATAACATAATAATCTAAATTATAATATTTGTAAAACTCTAAAGCCATATCTAAAGGATTTGTTATTGCAGAAGGATAATCAACTTTTAGATATCTTTCACTAAACATTTCAAAAAAATTTTCAAAAACTTTCATTTCAACTATTTTTTTATAAAAAGCTTCTTTTTTTATTTTATCTAAATCTTGTTTGGTTACTGCCATTTTTTATTCCTTCCTTACATAGCTATTTATCAATATAAAAGTATTTTTCTTTATTAATCGTTTAGTCCGCCAGCCATTATTCTATATTTTAGATTATTATCCCAAATTTCTCTTAATTTAAAAAAGTTAACATCTGGTTCTAACATTAAACTGGCTAAATAATCCAGTTCTTTTAATTCTTCTTCCGTTAAATTAAAATTTTTATCTATAATATACTTAGGCAAATGTAAAAAAATTATTTCATCATTCATTAAAGAATGAAAATCATAAAATAAACCATGTAAAGCTGCTTTAATACCTATAGTTTTTGGAGAAGATGCATAATATATTTCATTATCACTATATTTTCCGCATCTTAATCCCAAATAAGCTTCCGCTCCAAAGATAAATTTGTTTCTTGGAATATCTAATAAATTAAAATCAATATTGTATTTTAATAATGTATAATCATCAAAATACATATCTGCATCTACTAAAATCCATCGCTCCTCTTTATCATTATAATACTCACATATCCAATGATCACCAGCCTCTTTACTTGACATATTGCAATAAGCGGCAAAACCACTACGAACACGGGCTGAAAATCCCTTAGCTTTTAGAATACTTGCCAGTAAAATTGCTTGTTCTCTACAACATACATGAATTTTATCTTCTATTTTTCTCTCTTTAGAATAATTCTTATCTCTTCTTAAAAGTTCAGCAATCATTGATTGCGCCGTAGGTAATACATCATTCTCATAATTTAAACTTGTTTTGCTAATTTTAGTCATATCACCATAAAATGAATGGGTATCACTTCTCCATTTTTCATTACATAAATCAAAAGGATGAATAATTTGACTTCTTTGTAATAAACATAATTCTTTGATATCGTTTGGTAAATTTATGGCAAAATTTTTGTATAATCCTAAATCAGTAAATAAACTTGTCTGTTTATAAAAACCTAATATTTCTTTATTCATTTATATGCCACTCCAAAACTTCTTCTAATTCTTTTCTTGGCCTAGGTTTAGGATATTCATCTTGATAGCCAATGGCAATAGCGGAATTTAATTCCATTTGTTGTTGCCCAACTAACTTTTCTATTAAATCTTTTGTATATATAATATCTCTTATCCATAACGAGCCTAATCCTAAATCGACAGCTTTTAAACAAATATGTTCTATTGAGGCTCCAAGCGATAATAAATCCGTAACAAGCCAATTTTCTTCTTTAGGCCTAAATACCAGTATTAATACCGGTGCTTCTTTTATAGTATTAGCGGTCGCTGTTACACTATTATTAGCATTATATAATTTCTTTTCTAAATCTATTTTACTTTCATTCACCTGATTTATCATAATATTTGCAATTTCATCTTTTATCTTACCTTTAACAATTAAAAATTTCCATGGCTGTCTATTTTTCGCTGATGGCGCTTTTCTAGCACAATCAATTAAAGATTCAATTAAATGATTTTCCACATCTTTATTTTTGAATCTTCTAATACTTCTTCTTTCATCTATAGCATTTTGTAATTCCACTATCTCACCTTCTTTTGACAAGTATCTATAAATTTCTCAAAAATTCTATTATGATTTTCATCTATCTTATATAAACTTTCGGGATGAAAACGTACTCCTATATAAAATTGTTTTGTCTTTGATTCTACAACATCAGGGTAACCATCTTCACAAAAAGCAACTTTTTCTAATAATGGACACTTATCTATGGTTTTTTTATGCCTAGAATTAACCATCATCGACTTTGTTTTAACAATATCATAAAATTTAGAATTTTCATCTATCTCGATATTATGAACATATTTATCAAATGGTTTATTATGTTTTTCAGGATTTTTAATATTGTATGTTGTACCTCCTAAAGCTCTAACAATAACATTTTGACCACCGCATATTCCTAAAGTTGGAATATCATGATCATAACAATATTTTGCGATGATCATTTCATAGTTATCACATGTTTTTCCACCTTGAAATACTATTCCATCACAAAGACTTATTTGGGTAATTAAAGAATTATATTCTTCTTTAGATAAATTGTTAGTCCAATCATCACCAACATCTAATTTTTCATCTTTAGGTAATAAGATACCAATGGCTATGGCCCCATTATCAAATATTGCCTGTTTTACTTCATCTCTTATATAAGCATCAGGTCTTAAAGAATCCTTATAATAATGTTTGGAAACTATACCTATTATAACTTTGTTCATATTGTTACACCATCTTTGCCCTACTAAAACTATTGCATATCAACAAATTGATTTCGCAATTAACAATAAAAATTGTAACATAATTTTAAGTATTTTAAAACCCAGATATAAAATCTACATTTGTACCAAAAACTTTTAATATACTGGTAAAAACAAGATAGTATAATTTTTTATTAATAAATTGGAAAACAAGTGACTTTATGATATTAACATCTAATCGGCTTTTTCTATATATTTTTTAAATTTAGATAGCCTTTCATTAATCATTAAAAAACTAGTAATTTATACTAGTTGTTAGGCCAAATAATTTCTTGTGGACAGTAGAATTTTTCTTTTTCTTTAATCACATATTCAGCAAATTTATATCCCGCATTTTTCCACTTTTCGTCATCTTCAAAATCTAATAGATTTATTTTTTTGTGATATTTAATATCTATATTTTTTAAACTAGGAAATTCATTTATAAATTCTTCATAACTTGTAGTTATTCCTCTTACATCAATATATCTTTTCACACCTTTATAATAATCTATGCAAAAATAATGGCATGTACCTTTACCATTATTCAATTCACATATTTCATATCCATATTTATCATGCAAACAAAGGGCAAAAATGTTACATATACCATGTAAAAAAATATAGGCATCTTCATAAGGACATTCTAAATCATTTAATTCTGTAGTATAATCAGGATTTTCAATTTCTTCTATCTTTTTTCGCATATTCCAAATAAACTCATTATAAAATCCTGTATGAAAAATATTATTATTTTTATTATTCATTTTCATTCATTTCCTTATTAATTTTTACCCGTACAAGCATATCCAAGATTTTTTAAATACTGAATAGCACTTATGCCATTGTCATTTTCAAAAGATATATTATTTGGAAGATAAATTGCTTCATTATCTTCGCAAAGTTTTTTGGGAACATATAAACTAATGGAATAAATTTTCGCCTCACAAGAATCATCAGAGTATTCATAAGGAGCTGGTGAAATGAAAAAGCCATATAAATACTTCCTAGCAATTCGATCACCGTCATTATAGGCTTCTTCATAACTATTATAAAATCTTAAAATATCATAAGTTTTAGATAAATTGTTAAGCCAATTTACATATCCTTCATCATTATCATTACAAATATGTTTTTCTTGTTTAAGACTACTTTGAGTTTCACTTGAATCTACTTGAGTATTATTTTGAGAATTCGTTTTCTTTTCTTCATCTATCTCACTTTTTGAAGGCTTAATCATATCACCTTGCTCATTATCATTCGTCTTATTATTTTCTTCGATACTATTATCATTTACAGTTGGATTTTCTTCAGATATTTCATCGTTAGTTTCATTTTCCTCAGTTTCAACAACTTTATTTGTTTCTTCTTGCTTCAATTCATTTTTTTGACTATTACTACATTCCACTTAAAAACAATAATGTAATAAATAAAATAATTTTTAATTTCATTTTAAACTTTCCTTCTTTACACTTATAATATCAAAAATATAATAAAAATCAAATATAATTTTTTCGATACTCGAAAGTTTACTATTACTTATCATTTATATATAAAAAATTTATTCTATATTTTTTTACTTTCTTTTAAATATTATTTTAAATGTTTGTCTAACAAAAGGTTGGATAAAAAATAATTGAGAAAAATAAGCAAAAGGAAAATTAAAACATATTAATTTTAACCAATTGGCTAATAAAGTAAATATATTAAATCCCGTGTAATATGGATAATATAAAAAAGCCGCGATTAAACTCATCACTGGAACCATTATTCCTACTGTGGCGCATATAACTGCCGTTTCAAAATGTACTGGGTCAGTTTTTTTAATATCAAAATTTTTACAAGCCATCTTAAAAGAAAAAGGCTGACCTATTAACATTTCGGCTAAATAAGCAAAACAAAATTCTACTAAAACAACTGCCCATATAGGTAAATAATGGCCAAACATATAAACTCCACCAAGCTTATTAATAGCATTTATTACACTATTAGTCCCAGCTAAATTCATAAGGGTTGTTCCATTTACAACATACAAACTATAAAACACATAGGCATGAACAGTAATTATAACAGTAATTAAAGCAAATATTGCTCTTTCTTTTTTATTTGTAGGCATAAACTTCACCTCCTTTTGGAAACAAAAAACACATCTAGAGCTATCGCACTTTTCCAAATACATCTCTGTAATCAGATTTATGTGCTAAGCACTACATGTGTCAAATGTATTACTTATTAAATATAACATAATTTGCATTTTTTTGTAATATTTTTTATTAGTTTATTAAATAAAATTATTTTACTCCTAAAATAGCATAAGCATCTAATTCCTGCAATCAAATGTTTATTCAAGTTCTCTTGACAAATACATGATAATATAAAAATGGCTTTTTACAAGTCGCTTTGCTTTATATCTGGTACTCTAAAGGAAGACATACAACAACTTTTACTGTTTATTAGCATAACTATAAACCATATTTTTATAATTTTCTAAAAATTTATTTCTAGTTTTTTCATCCAAAGAGTTTAGATTTAAATATGGTGCAGAATCCCCTATTTCCAAAAGTAATAATTCTCCATTAGATAATTTAAGAAAATCTATTCTTTGAACTCCAACAAAATTTTCATCACATAAATTAGCAAATTGTTGAGCTAACTCTAACTCATCACTTGTGTAATTATATAAGTTTGGTATAGGATAAATTGGCTTTTTACTGGGTACAAATTCTAGAACATACTGAAATTCTTTATTTATAAAATAAAATTCAACTTCTTTTTCAAATTTTATTTTTGGTTGTATAACATAACTTTCATTTTCTATAATTTCATTTTTCTTTTTCTCAAGTATTCCAAAGCCATCAAATCCTTTAATTGGTTTTAACAAAAATTCATAATCACTAGCATATGTATTAAAATCTGATATTTTTCTTGATGTCGGAATAACTTGATATCCTTTATTGAATAACTCTTCCAAGTAAATTTTTCCATTATCATCAAATTTACTATTCAAATTAATTGTAGGAATTTTTTTAATTTTTAGTCTATTTTTTAAATTTAATATATTATTTTTATCTTGCAAAAATTTTTCGCTATCTAGATGCCATATATTTCTTAATAAAATGACATCAAAGATATCATCTAATTCTTCACAATAGTCTTGTCTTGAAATAGTAACATGATGCCCATCTTTAATAAAAGATTTTGCTATGAAGCAATCTTCTTTTAATCCAGGATTATCTATGTCAGTAACAATTAATATTTTAATATCTAGTCACTCCTTTACTTTAATTTTATTTGACAAAGTCAAATTACAAGTATGTTTTCTAAATTGACAAATATATCAATTCATCCTATAAAAATTATATCATAAATTTAAACATTTTAAAACTCGAACTATAAAAGTCCGAGTTTCCTATCTATCTGGTGCCAAATGCGAGAATCGAACTCACAGCTAAGCATTACGAGTGCCTTGTTTTACCATTAAACTAATTTGGCAAAAATTCACTATAAGTGAATTATTTATCTAATTTTAAAGACATACCTTTATGTTTTTCATAGCATTGTTGAATGTATTCTTCTATTTGAGGCATCTTATCTTCAATATCTTTAGCCAATGCTAATTGATTTTGGGCTCTTTCTAAATTGTGCCTTGGTCTTTTTTGATCAACTTTGAAATAAGTATCACCACAAACATAATCATCTAAGAATCTAATTGCTAATTCTAGGGTAATTATTTTTATAGATTCGCCCATCAAAGCTACCTCCCCTGGTGTAATACAAGAGGCTATTTCACTTAAGTATCCATCCGTATAGGCTTTAAACAAATCCAAATCAAGATGAACTTTGCTTAAATCGGTTTCATTTTCAAAAGCTGTTGCCGCAGTTGAACGAATACCATCGCCATAATCGAAGAGCATACTTCCAGGCATAACTGTATCTAAGTCAATAACTGCTAAAAATTCATCGGTATCTTTGTCTACCATAACATTATTAACTTTGGTATCGTTATGAGTTACTCTCAAAGGTATTAAACCATTACTAAGAGCACTTGTAATATGGGAATAACTATTTTTATTGCGAAATATAGTCATAAATTCAGGAGCCACTTCATCCGCTCTTCTTTCAGAATCAATGATAATATCTTTTTCTAATTGCGCATATCGTTTATCCGTGGCATGGAAATCTGGAATCGTTTCTTCCAATTCTTCCATCGGAAAATTACGAAGCATTTTTTGAAAATTACCAAAAGCTTGACCAATCTTAAAAGCAATATCTAAATTCTCGGCCATATTATATGATTTAGAATTTTCAATATAATCAAAAATACGATAATAATCGCGGTCTCCATCATCCATTATATAACAATAGGCCCGGTTATCATTAGTCCTTACTAAATGTAATACTTGATGTTTCGTATCTCCGGAAAATCTTAATTCACGGTCAATATGTTTAGTAACATTTTCAATATTGCGCATTAACAAACTTGGTCTTGGAAAAACATTCGTATTAATCTTTTGAATAATATAACGCCTTTCTTCCCCATCATTATTAAGCATGGTTACTACATAAGTACTATTTATATTTCCGGTATGATTTTCCTCAATATGAATACATTCTCCTGGGATATCATAATTTTTTAAAATCTCTTTTATTTTTTTGATGGTCTCTTCTGACATAATTATTCTCCCTTTTCTTTTGCCTCATCTCTAGCCCTCAAAAAACCCTTTAATTCTTTAGCAACATTTTCCGGAATAATCTCACTTAATTCATCAATACTGGCATTCTTAATATTATTAAGATTACCATATTTTTTGATAAGTTCTTTCTTCCTGACATTGCCAATACCGGGAGTATTATCAAGGACGCTACTAATACTTCCTTTACTCCTTAATGTTTTGTGATAATTAATCGTAAAACGATGGACTTCATCTTGAATTCGTGTCAAATAATGAAAGACATTACTATCTTTGTCCAGTTCAATTGTAGCATAATTATCGCCATCAATCAATTCGTTAGTTCGATGTTTATCATTTTTTTTAAGTCCTACCACCTTAATCGGTAAATGTAAATCCTTTAAAGTATCCGTCGCCGCATTTATTTGATTAATTCCTCCATCGACAATAATTAAATCAGGAAGCTCACTTTTTTCAAGTAGAGCTCTAAAATATCTTCGATAAATTACTTCTTTCATCGTGTGATAATCATCATTTTTCTCCACACTAACTTTATATTTACGATAATCTTTCTTAGAAGGACGCCCCTCTTTAAAAACTACCATGCCACTAACAGAGAAAGATCCAAATAAATTGGAATTATCAAAAGTATCAATTCTTCTTAAATTAGGCATATTTAGTAAAAGTCCTAAATCTTCATTAGCCCCTTCACTTCGCTCTTCTTCTCTTAAGGCTCTTTGAATTTCGCTTTCTAAATACACCTTCGCATTTGTAGAAGCCATATTTAAAAGTTTCTTTTTCGTTCCTTTTTCCGGAATAACAAAATTACTATTAATTAAATCTTGTAGTAATTCTCCATTAATATCCCCACTTATTATAATCTCTTTCGGAATTTCATGCCGTTCATAAAAATTCATAATATAGTAATTTAACTCTTCTTCCGGATCAATTTTAATAGTTAATAATTCATTATGGCTACCAATTAATTTATTATTTCTAATAAATAAAATATTGATAGCAATATGGCCTTTATCTAAATAATAACCAATAACATCCCGATTAACAAAATCATGTAATTCCACTTTTTGCCTATCTAATATAATATTGATATAATTTAGTTCTTCTTTTAACTCTTGAGCCATTTCAAAATTTAAAGAGGCCGCATAACTTTCCATCTTCTCAACTATCCTATCTTTTAAAATTTTATCATTACCTCTTAAAAAAGATAAAATTTCATTTTCCATAACCTCTAAAGCGTCTTTATTAATATTCTTGGTACAATAACCAAGACACTCTCCAATATGATAATATAAGCAAACTTGTTTCGGCATTCCTTCACATTTTTTTAAAGGATATAAACGATTAATTAATCTTACGATTCTTCGGGCGGCATAAGCATTAGGATAAGGGCCAAAAATTAATTTTTTATCTCTTCTTTTAATATTTAAATATCTTGATACTTTAACTTTCGGATAAGGCTTACTAATATATTCAATATAAGGATAACTTTTATCATCTTTAAGTAAAATATTATATTTTGGATCATATTCTTTAATTAAATTTATTTCAGCAATAAAAGCTTCTGTTTCCGTACTGGTTACAATATAGGTAAAATCGGCAATCTCACTCACCATTTTCCTTGTTTTACCAGTTACTGTTCCCTTAAAGTAACTATTAACTCTTTTATATAAATCTTTTGCTTTACCAACATAAATAATAACCCCATCTTTATTTTTCATTTGATAACTACCCGGTAAATGGGGAATTAATTTTAACTTATCCTCTAACATAATAATCCCTTGTTTCTAACATATTTAGTATAACACATCTAACCCTTTATATGATAGAATAAAATTAGTGATGAAAATGAAATTAATTAATACCCATACTTTAGAAATTAAAAAATCAAAATTTATTAGTTATTACTTTGAAGTTACTTCTAAAGAAGAAGTAGAAGAAATTCTTAATAATTTAAAAAGGGAGCATAAAAAAGCGAAACACATGCCTTATGCTTATAAAATTGGCCCTCTAGCTAAGAAAACCGATGATAAAGAACCAAGTAATACCGCTGGTATGCCTATTTATAATTTAATTCTGCAACTTAATTTGGATAATGTTTTAATTGTCGTAGTTAGATATTTTGGGGGCACCAAATTAGGAGCGGGCCTTCTTACCAGAACTTATTTAAATAGCGCTAAAGAAGTTATTACGAAAATAAATTAATTTTTATATTTTATAAAATTTATTAACTAAAAAAAGAAGAGATTTCTCTCTTCATAATCTTAGTTTATTTGCTCATCCTAAAATTGTCCGGCATTACGGAGCTATCATATCTTACCTTCGGACAGTTTTTAAATAAAGAACTTCCCGAACATTTTATTATGGAACTTAAAAAGGTGCTTA
>CANRJV010000009.1 GCA_947631045.1 uncultured Bacilli bacterium | reverse complement strand
GCACCTTTTTAAGTTCCATAATAAAATGTTCGGGAAGTTCTTTATTTAAAAACTGTCCGAAGGTAAGATATGATTGCAAATTAAAAATAAATGGTTTAGGCCATTTATTTTTTGCCTTCTTTTTTGTTGACGCCAATCATGCCACCGAATAAACTAGTAAGAAGTAAGATTAAATAATAGATGAACGTCGATAAATTAAAGGTATTTTCAAATAGAATTATCTTAATTAAAACCATAAGAACAATAAATATTAAACCTAATATAATTCCTTCTAAGAAGCCCTTTTTCTTTATCTTAGAGGCATTTATTAAAGAAAGAATAAAGAATAGTAGAATATTTAAAATAAATATTATAATAGTGGTTATTCCACTATTTAAACCGAGAAGATTAAGTAAAGAGACAATAAAAGTAAATAATAATTCTAGGATAAGAAAAATTGCGATAAATTTTAAATAATTAATTAATTTATTCAATTAAATCACCTAATAAATTATAATGTAATGATTAAAAATATATGAATAATATCATAATATATTTAGGTGATGGTATGGAGATGTTTCAAGTTTTATTTAGAACTTTATTTTTTTATTTTTTTGTTCTTCTTTGTTTTCGTTTAATGGGTAAAAGAGAAATAGGACAACTAGGGGTAATTGATTTAATAGTTTCTATTCTGATCGCGGAATTAATTGCTATATCAATTGAAAATATCAAGGAAAGTATTATGCTTACCGTTTTACCAATTTCTTTATTAGTATTACTAGAAATACTTTTGGCTTATATTTCGATTAAATCAAGGCACGTTAGAACATTTTTTGATGGTAAACCATCATTAATAATCTGTAATGGAAAAATTAATTATCATGAAATGGTTAAACAAAGATATAGTATGGATAATTTGCTTTTGAGTTTAAGACAAAAAGAAGTTAAAAATATTGATGAAGTCGAGTATGCTTTTTTAGAACCAAATGGCAAATTATCAATATTTAAATATAATTTTTTAAAAATTCCTTCGGCGTATCCAATGCCTCTTATTCTTGATGGAAGCATTCAAAAGAAAGCTTTAAAATATATTGGAAAAAATATGACTTGGCTAGAATATACCTTAAATTCCAAGAATTTAAATGTTAAAGATATCTTTTATTGTTTTTATAAAAAGAAAAAACTCTATATCATAAAAAAGAATGATTTGAAATAGAAATCAGTTTTTAGTTGACAAATAAGTGTTAAGTTATATATAATTATATTGTAAATTATAGAAAGTAGTGAGTGTCATGGATAAGTTAAATGATTTGTTACAAGAATTAGGGGTTTCAAAAGTTAGACTTTCAAAATATTTAGGAGTATCAAGACAAATGGTCTATAATTATCTCGTATTAGATAGTCTAGATAAGTGGCCCAAAGAGAAGAAAATTCTTCTGCTTCAACTTTTAGATTTAAAAGAAGGAACAAAAGAAGAATTAGAAAGTATTAAAGTTGATACGGAATATTTAATGAATGTGGAAAAAAGACTTAATATTGGAGTGAAGAGTGGTAGTGACTTTGATAGTTTCTTAGATTTAAAAGGATTAGATAAAGAAAGTAGAATTTTACTTAATGATATTGCTTTCTTATTAAAAGAAAAATTAGAAGAAAATAAGAATAACGATTTTTCTGCAATTAAATATTTACATAACTTATTACAATCAATGGATAATGTTCCCGAAATAAAATATATTTTAGCTTATATGGCTAAGACAAATGGCTTTATTAGCGCTGATGAATATGCGTTTAATGAAGATAAACAATTTATCTTTGAAAGTATTCTTTATTCGGCTTTAACATTATACAATAATGGGGGAGCAAGTAAGAGTAAAGTTATGGAAAGTCATAAACGTTTTGTTCAAGAAATAGAGGCTAAAAAAGAAGAAAAATTGAGTAGAACGCAACAACTTAATACAACCAAAATTCAAGCTTTAAAAGAACTTGGCTATACCGAAATAAATGAAGGCAATGCGGCTGAAGTATTTGAAAAAATTGCGGAGATTCAATCTCGAAAAGTTTAGAAAGGAATAATTTATGGCGAAAGAAAAACCCGTAAAAAAAGAAAATGATACCTTTTTAATCTTTCTAATTATTGTTTTAATTATTATAGCCATTATTTTAATTGCTTTTAAATTAATCAGTGGTAAAAATCTTGATCCAGAAAGTAATGAAGTTACTTCATTACACAATTATTTTAGTACAGATGATTTAGGTAATTGTGAGGGATTATTTAATTATAGTGATGGAGTAGTGACATCTTCTAAAACAAAGACTGAAAACAAGTTGTGTTTAGCCTATCATAAAGTAGAATTAGAAAGTACGGATAATGTAACTTATAAAGCAAAAGAAAAAGATGGTTTATGTACTACTGATGAGGGAATGGTTTTTAAAACTGAAGAAGGAACTAAAGAATGTAAAATAAACATTTATCCGAGTGGAGAAGTGGAAAAGAAGTATTTAGAAATGTTTGGTTCAAAACCTAGTGCAGTTGAAAGCTTCAAAACTGATGGCTTTCATATCTGTTACTTAAAAGATAATAATTACTATTGTGGATTATCTGATGAAGTAACTTATAATGTTGGTGGCGATATTGCCATTTATAGAGGAATAAAAAAAGCTAATCAAAAGGGTGATGAAATAATCATTTATGATTACTTTATTAAGATAGTAGAAGAGAAGTGCTACTCTTCTTACATCGATGGCGAGTTGAATAGCGAATGTAGCGATGCCTATCAAAATTTAAAAAATAAAAAAATAGATTTTAATTTTATGAAAAAGTATGGTTCTTTATATAGACATACTTATAAGAAAAGTAAAGATGGAACTTATTATTGGATAAGAAGTGAGAAAATATAACCCCACTTCTTTTTTTAATTCTCTCCCTACTCTTTTAAAAAGTAGGGTACATGTATATATCCTTATTAATATATAAATAATAGGATATAACGTGTGTATAATCCTAATTAAATATTTTAATAAGGTTATAATAAATAAAAACCAAAATTTAATTTAAAAAATAAAAATAATTTTCTAGAATAATTTTTAAGTTCCAAAAAATATTTTAAAAAAGAGAAGATAGACTTAAAAGTTAGTTAGAAAGTTTCACAAATAATTGTAATTTTTAGCAATATATGAAGATTGCATAATGTATATTATGTAAACCAATACCTTTGAAATAAAAATTAAGAAGATTTATTTATTCTCTTCTATTGGTTATAATTACCAATTTATTTAAATAATATTTAGATAGGTGAAGTTTATGAGTACTTTAAATGCTTTTCTTATCTCATCATTAGCAGGAATGTCTACACTTTTAGGAGGTATTGTTATCTTCTTTAAAATTAAAGATAACAAAATAAATAAGTTTATTACTTTTTGTCTTTCTTTTTCCATTGCCATAATGATTGGGATTAGTATTAGTGATTTAATACCTTCTTCTTTATATACTGTTTTATTTAATTTTCCAAAACCTTTAGCGTGGTTAATTATTCTTTTAGCTCTTTTAATTGGGGGTATTACAGTCTTTATTATTAATCACTTAATTAATAGTAAACAAGATTCTTTATATAAATTAGGTATCTTGAGTATGATAGCCTTAATTATTCATAACTTTCCGGAAGGCATTGCCACCTTTATGGGAAGTGTTCAAGATGAGAGTTTAGGTCTTAAACTTTCTTTGGCTATTATGATGCATAATATTCCGGAAGGTATTTCTATTGCGGTTCCTATTTATTATGCTACTGGCTCTAAAAAGAAAGCGTTACTCCCTACTTTCTTATCAGGACTTGCTGAACCTTTAGGTGCCCTCCTCGCTTTTATATTTTTAAAAAATTATATTACGGATACAATGATTAGTATTACTCTTCTCTTCGTGGCCGGAATCATGATTACTCTTTCCATTGAAGAAATGCTTCCCAAAGCCACGTCATATAAAGAAAATAAATATATTTATTTAGGGTTATTTATAGGATTTCTATTTTTAGTCTTTAATTTATTCATTTGGTAAGTCCATATATTACCAATAATCCTCTTTATTTATATGGTATGCTTTAGAGTCAATTTGCCATAATAATATTGGGAGGGAAGAAAGTTATGAGTAGAAATAATAATAAAGAAGCAAATTCTCGTAGCAATAACAGAGAACAATCTTGCAACAGTAGAGCTAATAACAGAAGTAATGCTAATAACTCAAGAAGCAACAACAAATCTCGTAGTAACAACCAAAGTAGATAATTTAAATAAAGAGAAAGACATGATTAATTGTCTTTTTCTTTTTTTTCATAATGGGGATGTTTTTGATAATCTGTAATTATTTTTTCTTTGGAAATATGAGAATATATTTCCGTTGTCGAAATATTTTCATGCCCTAAAAGTTCTTGTATTACTCGGAGATCTGCCCCATTATTAAGTAAATGAGTGGCAAAAGAATGTCTTAAAACATGAGGGGAGATTTCTTTATCAATATGGGCTTCTTTACATCTTTCTTTTAAAAGTTTAAAAAATCCTTGGCGGGACATTTTAGAACCCGTGTAATTAACAAATAAATATTCTGAATCTTTGGTTTTTAAAATTAAGGGCCTGTATTCCTTAATATACATATTTAAGTATTTAATAGTGATACTCCCAATGGGAATAATTCGCTCTTTACTCCCCTTCCCCATTACTTTAACAAAGCATCCTTCTTCATTATAGTTTGCTAAAGTTAAATTTAATAATTCACTAATCCGCATGCCGGTTGCATATAATAATTCAAGCATGGCTTTATTGCGGTATTCAATTGGCTTAGTGGGATTGATATCTAGAAGCTTATCTATTTCCTCTATGGTTAAAAATTTGGGTAATTTCTTTTCTATTTTCGGCATTTTGATATTAAGGCAAGGATTAATACTTATTTTTTGATTATCTAATAAATAATCGTAAAATGATTTTAAGACTGTTAAATAATGGGCTTTTGTTTTACTAGTCTCTTCCACTTTATATAAAAAAGTTCTAATATCATCTTCTGTTAAAGAAAGAATACTTTGGTCTTTAAAATAAAGAGTTATTTTAATTAAATTATACCGATAACTATCATAAGTGTTTTGAGATAGTTTGCGTTCATATTTTAAATAACTGAGATATTCCACACATAAAGGATCTAGTTTTACTTCTTCTTTCATTGACATCACTATCTAAATTATAGCACAAATTATTTAATAATAGTTATCTTTTTGGTATAATAAAAGGTAAGAAAGTCGGGGATATTATGAAAGTTTTGGCAGATACTCTAAGACCGGAAAAATTAAGCGATGTTGTAGGACAAGACCACTTAATTGGTAAAGATAAAATTTTAACTAATTTAGTTAAGAATAAAAAATTATTTTCCATGATCTTATATGGTCAACCGGGAATTGGTAAGACTAGTATTGCTTATGCTTTAAGTAAAGAACTCGGGTTAAGAACGAGATTTTTAAATGCGACGGTTAATAAAAAGGAAGACTTTGATAAAGTTATTGAAGAAGCTAAATTTTATGGCGATATTATTTTAGTTGTGGATGAAATTCATCGGATGAATAAAGATAAACAAGATATTTTACTTCCTTATATTGAAAAAGGAACGATTATTTTAATTGGCCTTACGACGAGTAATCCTTATCATAAAATTAATCCCGCCATTAGGAGTCGTTGCCAAGTTTTTGAACTTCACGAATTAACAGATAAAGATATTATTAAAGTTTTAGAGCGGGCTAAAAAAGTTTTAGAAGGAATCAAAATAGATAAAAAAACTTTAGAATATATTGCCTCTCTTTCTTCAGGTGATGTTCGGAATGCTTTAAATCTTTTAGAAATTTCTTACTACTCTACTTCGAATCATGAGATAAATATTGAAACAATTAAAAGTATTAATTCCAAACCCGTTTTTATTCATGATAAAAATGAAGATGGTCATTATGATGTTTTAAGTGCTTTACAAAAATCGATTCGCGGTAGTGATGTGGACGCTACTCTTCACTATATGGCTAGATTAATTGAAGCGGAAGACTTAGATAGTATTTATAGAAGACTTTCCGTTATTGCTTATGAAGATATTGGCCTTGCTAATCCGGGCATTGGCCCAAGACTAGATGCGGCGATTAATGCTGCTGAACGAGTTGGTCTTCCGGAGGCTCGCATTCCTTTAGGAGAAATTGCGATTGAAATGGCTTTATCTCCTAAAAGCAACAGTGCTATTATGGCTATAGATGCCGCTTTAGAAGATATTCATAAAGGAAATATTGGGAATGTTCCTAGTCATATTAAAAATGGTAATCCTAATTATAAATATCCGCACAACTATCCTAACGATTGGGTAAGTCAAGAATACTTACCCGAAAAATTAAGAGGAACAAAATACTATATAGCCAAAAATAATTTAGTAGAAAATAATTTAAATAAAGTCCATAAAGAAATGAAGGGTGAAAAATGAAAATAACAATCATGGGAACCGGGGCCTATAGTTTAGGTATTGCTAAAATGCTTAGTAAAAAGAAAGATAATAAGATTATGCTTTGGACAGAAAATTCCGAAACTAAAAAAGAATTTTTAGCATCTCATAAAGTACAAAGAATATTTCCGGATATTATTTATCCTGATAATGTTTCAATTACAGATAGTTATGAAGAGGCTTTAAAGAATACTAGTTTAATCTTTTTAATTACTTCAGCGAAATATATAGCAAGTGTTTGTGAAAGTATGCGCCCTTTTTATCATGATACGCCGATTTGTATTGCATCTAAAGGAATTGAAGATAAAACTTTAAATCCCTTATCAGTTGTCGTTCGAAATATTTTAAAAACGAATAATATCTGTGTTATTTCGGGTCCTACTTTTGCTATTGATTTAGTTAATGAAGAACCAGCGGCTTTAGCCATTGCTGGTTTAAATAAAAAAACGATTAATTTAGTACGTAATAATTTAGCTAATGATACGCTAAAATTAAGAGTATCGACAGATTTAATTGGGATTCAATTATGTGGTAGTATTAAAAATATTATTGCTATTGCGGCTGGTATATTAAAAGGCTTAGGTTATTCTGAATCAACACAAGCCTTCTTAATTAATGAATCATTGCATGATATGAAAAATATTATTCATGCTCTAGGAGGTAAAAAGAAAACGATTTTATCTTTTGCCGGTGTTGGTGATTTACTTCTTACTTGTTCTAGTCCTAAGAGTCGGAATTATTCCTTTGGCTATGTGATTGGTAGTACAAAGAATCAAAAGAAAATTGAAGAATATTTAAAAGATAACACCGTAGAAGGTTATTATACTTTAAACTCGATTTATTTAATGCTTCAAAAAAAAGGAGTAAGTATACCCCTTATTAATCTAATTCATGATATTGTCTGTAATGAAAAAGACCCATCTAGTTTAGCGAATTTCTTAATCAGCAAAAAGTAATTCGTTAATAATATAATCGGCAATTAAAAGTCCAGCAATACCGGGAGAAGTAATCATCGAATTTACTTTTCCCATTTTTAATGGTAAAGATTCATTATAAACTACCGGTATTTTTAAATTCAAATGATTATCTCTGACTAGTTTTCGTAAATTCTTCGCTAAAGGATCATTTTGAGTTTTATCTAAAGTGGTAATTTTAATATTCCTGGCATTAGTTCTATTACCCATCCCCATCGCGCTAATTATTTTAATATTATTAAGACTTGCAAATCTAATTAATTCTAATTTGGTTTTTAAGGTATCACAAGCGTCGATTATGAAGTCAAAATCTTTATCTAAATTATTTATATTATTTTCATCTAAAAATTCCTCTATAGCGGTTATTTTGATGTCTTTATTTATATCATTTGCCATATCTTTAGCAACTTCTACTTTAGAGAAACCAATAGTCTTTAAATTAGCTACTAATTGACGATTTAAATTGGATAATTCTACTTTATCTTTATCAATTACTGTGATATTTTTAAAACCACTTCTAATAAGACCTAAATAGGCAAAACTTCCTACGCCTCCACAACCTACTAATAATATTTTAGCTTTTTCTAATTTGGCAAAATTATCTTTGCCGATTAATTCTATAATTCTTTCATACATTTTTCATCACCAAAAAACCTAGTGGTAGTTATCTTGATAAAATCCCGCTCTTCCGCAGGTGGTAGAACACATATCAAGTATTAGGATCCTCACTATAAAGTGCGAGTCTTCAACACCACAAGATAATTAGTTCCCCAATTTATCTATATAGTCGGTTTTATATGAATAACTTACCTTACTAGGTATTTATATTATATCATAGTATTTTATCTTTATACACTATCTTTAACTTAATTTGACACCATTTTCTTCCAAAGGCCTATTTTCTGGGACTTCTTTTTCTTTAAAACTAGTGTAAGCCATTTGTAAAGTATTTAATATTTCTTCATTACTTAAACCACTCATTTTAAGTCTTAATAAAGTATTATTTATTTCTTCTAAAGCATAATCCTTTTGGCTTTTAAGCATGGCTTCCGCAAATAACTTTAAATTATCAATATCAATAGGATTAGTTACTAAAATATCAATATCTAAACAAGGAATAAGATGATATCTTAGTTTTGTTCCTTTTTTATTAGTTAAACTTTCGATAATTAAAAAGTTTCCTTTATAACTTAAAGTATGGCTTTCGATTATTCCTTCATCTCTAAATGAAATATGTTTTGTAGTATTTGCTTTATTTAAAGTCAGATAATCATTTATGACATCGTTTAAAATAGTTAAATTTCTAAATTCTGGATTATTTAAAGTTATTTCGGTTAAACTTTCCTTGGTTTTAAATAGACTAGTTATAAATAAATCATAACCTTCGCTTAAAAAAATTTCATAATTCTCCATTATTTCTTTTCTTAAAGAACTAGCTTCTTCTAATTTACTATTACCTCGCCAAGTATAAACCTCCATCATTTTCATTGAAGCCATTGTTATCTTCCCCCTTTTTATTAATTATTACTATCTTTTTTTGCTTATTTCTTCATTGGCTACTTTAGCATAAGCAACTTTTAATAAATCCATTATTTCTTGAGGATTTAATCCTTCAGATTTTAAATTTTCAATTATTTCATCCTCTTTTTTAGGTATTTCTTCTCTTGTTGAGACTATATTAAGAGCAAATTCTACTAATTTGTCCATATCAATCGTATCACAGTTAGAATCATATTTTCTATCTCTAGCAATGGTAATATTATAAGCATCATAAACTTGATGAAATGGATTATACATAACATGTTTACTTACTAAATAGCCTATCATTCCTTGATAATTTAAAGCTATTTGATAATCTAATAAAGAATATTTTGGACTTTCGCCATCATCAGCAAAGTTATAAGTGCGCTTAAGATCATTATGACTTATATAATCATTGATAACACTTAAAAGAATTTGGGCTTTTTCTTCATTATCTTTTTTTTCATTATCTTCATTATATTCTAAAGACATAGAACTGGCTACTTCAAATAGCCAAGCCATATATTCAGGACTTAAAAATTTTTCATATAAGCTATATTTATAATCTTTTTCTTTTTCAAGATTGCTTAATTGTTGTTTTAAATTAGCTCTTGTATTATCAATTTCTCTAAATGTTTTCATAAAAATTCCTTTCAAATATGTTATATATTATAATATTTTCTTCTAAAATAATCAAGTTATAATAAAATACTCTACCATTTTAAGTAGAGTATTAAATTAAGAATTTTTCTTTTTCTTACTTTTACTAATTAAGTATTTCTTCTTATAGTTTCTTTTAATAAAAACAGCAATTAAAGAAACCATAATGATAATAGAAATAATAAATATTATCAGTAATATTCTTAAAAGAAGATTATTTTTTTCTATTCTTTTCTCTTCTTCCGCATTTAATTTATTAACGATTATTTTATAAGTACTACTACTCTTACCCTCTTCGGTTACTTTAATAAATACTTCGTTTAATCCTTCTTTTAAGTTTTTATTTCCCGTTATTTCTATTTTAGCAGTCTTAGCTGATTTTGCGTTGATTTCTAAATTAGTAGTGTTGTTTCCTACCACCATATTATAAGTATATAAATCACTTTTAAATTTTTCTTTTAATTTATAATCTTTAACTTTTAATTCATCTAAGATACTACTACCATTTAGTTTGGTTATTTCAATGGTATACTCTTTTTTCTCTTTATTTTCGGCTTCTACAGTAATTACGTATACAGAGATGCCACTAGCAAGTTTATGACTACCTAATCCTTTAACTGAGGCCCCTTTTTGATTAACTTCACCAGTTATATTTATTTCTTCCGTATTTTCATCGACTTCTAAAGTATATTTTGGATTATCTGGGGTAAATTCGGGATTTAAGTTAAATCCTTCTACTTCTAAACTCTTTAAATTATTATCATTACTAGGATCACTTCTTAAAACATTTAATTTATAAGTTGTTGTTGTTCCATCTGAGGCTTTTACTTCAATATCAAAGGAATTGTTTCCCACTTCTAAATATCTTCTTCCTATGCCATTAATTGTGGCTCTGGGATTACTCGCCATTGCTAAAATATTTATTTTATCGGTTTCATATGGAACCGTAACACTATATTCTAAAATATTAGGACTAAAAGTTTTAGAAATATCTATTTCTTCTAAATTTAAGGATTTAAGTGATGAATCGTTGGATACAACTTCAACAGATATAACTGCGGGACAAGTGGCTACAATGGCATTATCTTTTAAGAAGGTTATTGTTACTCTTATTAAAGCACTACCAAATTTTAAGGGTGTAATGATGCCCTCTTTAGAAACTGTAGCAATATCATTATTAAATGAGTAGTAATCGACAGTATAATCATAAGAGGTATTAACCGCAATAAAGGCTTTTTCACTGACACTAATTTTGTCTTTATCTATAACAATTTCGGCATTATAATCACTACCAGCACTACAAGTAACGGCATAGACAAGTTGAGGTATCATTAAAAGAAATCCTAATAATAATAAAAAATATTTTTTCATCGCTTTGGCCCCTATTCTTTAGAACATTATATCATACGATTTTAAATTAATAAATATGAATTCAAAAAGAAGATTGTAACATATAATACAATCTTCACTCATAATTAATAGTTAAATTATTTTTTTAAGGTATTTTTTTCTCTTTTAAGACTTCTTCCTTGATTATCAGAGTCATCTCTAAATAATTGTTCATATTTTTGCCTATTATTTAAAATAGCTGTATAATTTTCTTGGTCTAGTAAAAACATTAAATTAACAAAATCATTTTTTGTTTTTATGCTTTTCAATGTTTCCTGTGATCTTTCTATGAAAATGATTCTAGCAAATGTAATTCGGTTTATATCTTGGCTTTCAATAATTACATTCAGTAATTTTTCAATATTAGCACCTTGGACATCTCTAGCAAACTTATAAATATATTCGATATTACCTGTTTGAATGATGGCATCTTCTAATTTTTCGATATTAGCGCCTTGGACATTTTTAGCAAAATAATAAATATATTCGGCATTACCCGTTTGAATGATAGCATCTTCTAATTTTTCGATATTAGTCCCATATATAGCAGCAGCAAAATAATAAATATGTTCGGCACTACCAGTTTGAATGATAGCATCTTCTAATTTTTCAATATTAGCGCCTTGTACATTTCTAGCAAAATAATAAATATATTTGGCATTACCAATTTGAATGATGGCATCTTCTAATTTCTCAATGTTAGCGCCTTGTACATTTCCAGCAAAACAATAAATATATTTGGCATTACCAATTTGAATGACAGCATCTTCTAATTTTTCGATATTAGCGCCTTGTACATCTCTAGCAAAATAATAAATATATTCGGCATTACCCGTTTGAATGATGGCATCTTCTAATTTTTCAGTATTAGCGTCTTGTACATCTTTAGCAAAATAATAAATATATTTAGCATTACCAGTTTGAATGATAGCATCTTCTAATTTTTCGATATTAGCGCCTTGTACATCTCTAGCAAACTTATAAATATATTCGATATTACCCGTTTGAATAATTGCATCTTCTAATTTTTCGATATTAGCGCCTTGTACATTTTTAGCAAAATAATAAATATATTTGGCATTACCCGTTTGAATGATGGCATCTTCTAATTTTTTAATATTAATATTTTTTCCATCTCTAGCTAATACGTAAATATATTCAGAATTTTTACTTTCTATAACAGCATCGCAAGCAGTTTCATTATCAATGATGCCTAGTTCAACTAATTTTATAAATTTATCGAAATCTTGTTTTATTAAAAATTCAATATTTAAATTCATAAAACCTCCTTAAAAATTGTTATTATTATAACATGAAATTAATTTTTTGGAAAAATTATTTATAAAATAATGTTAATTTTTATTAAATGTGTATTAAAATAATTTAATATCTTCATTTATAGTTATTTCTAAATCTTTATTTTGCATATAAAAATCCAAATTAAAAAATTTTTCATTTATTCTTGTAATGAAACAATTACATTTTTCAATTATTGGCGTATCCCATTCTTTATCATCTTCATTATAAAAACTAATACTTATATATTCTTTGACATTTGTTTTTTTATCTATTTTAGTATCTAAAAACATGGATTTAGAAAAAGTAAATTCAAGGCCAATAATCTTAATAACATCATTTGTATGAAAGGTGATATAAGGCGCTATGCCGTATCTTTTTTGGCCATTATTAGAAGTATTAAATTCTCCCCAAGTAATTTTAATATCATAATTATTATAGCGTACTTTATTTATTTCAATCATTACTTTCTCTCCAATTTTTAAATTATTTTCAATTTATTATTTAAAAAAAGCATTTACTTATGCTTCGTAAACGCTTACTTTCTTTTTATCTCTACCCAATCTTTCGTATTTAACAACACCATCTATTTTACTAAATAAAGTATGGTCTTTTCCCATTCCAACATTAGTTCCTGGGTAAATTTTTGTTCCTCTTTGACGATAGATAATGGAACCAGCACTACAAACTTGACCATCTGAAAGTTTAGCTCCTAATCTACGTCCACGAGAATCACGACCATTATCAGTAGATGATTGTCCTTTTTTATGGGCAAATCTTTGAATATCTAACTTAATAAATAACATAGTTTACTCTCCTTTACTTAATTTTATATTTTCGGGATATTGTTTTTCTAAATCATTTAATAAATCTAACATATTAGTTATTAATGTTTTCGTTGTTTTATCTTGATTTAAAATATTAATTTCTAAAGTATCATTATTATCTATATATTTAATGGCTTTAGCATTAAAATTTAAAATTGCATTAATAGTTGTATAAACAATACTTGAAACACTAGCACAAACAATATCATTTCCATAAGATTCATAATTAGCATGACCGCTAATTATAATCTTTTCTTTCGTATAAATTACTTTAATCATAATTATTTGTTAATTTTTGTAACCACTAATTTAGTATATGGTTGTCTATGACCTTGTTTTTTACGATATTTCTTTTTAGGTCTATATTTGAAAACAATAATCTTTTTATTTTTTCCTTGTTTTTCTACTTTACATTCAACTGATGCTCCTTTAACAGTGGGGTTACCAGCTTTACCATCAACGAATAATACTTCATCAAATTTAACTGTTGAACCTACTTCAGCATCTAATTTTTCCACGTAGATAACATCGTTTTCAGAAACATAATATTGTTTTCCACCTGTTACAAATATGGCTTTCATTTCATACCTCCTAGCTTATTTTTAAGTCGCGCCCTTAAGGTGCTAAATGAATTAGTCTTTTAACCTTTTTAGTGCGGTTTTTTCCGAAATGACTTAAACGTGTTAATTTTATCAAAAATTAGCCTTTTTGTCAAATATTTGGGCTATTTTTTCTTTTTCATTGATATACCGATTATTTTCTTTAAAGTAATGAAAAACATTCTTTTTTAAATCTTGGATATTTTTAGTATGATTATCTATTTTTTGATATTCTAAATTATATAAATATCTTTCTAAAAGAAATCTTTTTTGTAAGTAATGATAATCCTTTAAATAAATAAGGGTTTTATAAATTAAAAAAGATATAATAAAATAATTATCTAATTTAAACTTATAATTTATAAAGGTAAATATTAATAAAGAAAAAATAGATAAATAAAAATTTAAATGATAAGAATAATGATAGGAAAAGAATTTTTCTAAGAGTAATTCACTTATTTTACTGCCATCTAAAGGAATAATCGGAATTAAATTAAAAATAATTAATATAAGATTATAGTTTAGATATAAATTATAAGTAATAAGATTAAAATGATTTTTAAAGATAAATAATATCATAATAAAAATTAATTGAAAGAAAATACCGCCAAAGGCAATAAATAAATCTTTATTAATATTACTATTAATTGGTTCATTAATGGTGGTAAATCCTCCAAAAGGAAGAAGTTCCATTTTAATTATTTCATACTTAAATAGTTTAATAAAAAAGATATGACCTAATTCATGAATAAGACAAATACTCATAATGATTAAAATGTTTTTTAGATATCCACATAAAAAGCAAATTAAAATAAAAATATAAGTATAACTACTAATTTTAAACTTGTTTAAGATATTCTTCATAAGATAGATAATTTTTATCTTTTTCTAAAACTAAATATAAATAATCGTTTTGGGCTTCCCCAATTAAAGCATCTTTTTCTAAATAATCATATAAATTTATATTAGCATTAGTTATACCGCCATACCAATAATCAATGCCATCGTTACCTTGAATAATTACCGTATTGCCATACCCTTCTTTATCTCCTATATAAACGACTATTCCGCCATTAATTAAAGATATTGGGCTACCTTTTGTAATGGTAAATTTAACCCCATCTAAATATTTTTCATATTCTAAACTCTTTAAATCATTATTTTCCATTACTAGTTCACTACTACTATTACTATCAGGAATGATTTTGCCAAATGTATTCTGATACCATTTATTAATTTGGGTAAATTTTAAAGAATCTTGGAAGATATAATCTTCAACGTATAATTTGTTACTGGCATTAAGTTTAATAAAAATTGAGGTACTAATGACAAAAATAATACTTAATAAAACTCTCGTAATAAGTCCTCTTAAGTATTTAATCATTTTATCTTCTTTACTACTATTTTTAAAACTATTTCTTTTATGACTAATCTTCATATATTCATCCATCTTATTCACCACTAAAATATATGCAATAGTTAATTTTCTTATGAAACTAAGTATTTTTTCTTATAGGCTAAAAGATAAAATAGTAAATTGATAATTAGATTAGCCCCGATTGATATTAAAATATGATAAAGACTATTTAAATTTAGAATATTAGAAAGAATGATATAAGATAGATAATTAAAGATGACGAAGAATAAATAAACATAGAAATTATTTTTATTTAAGTTATTAAATATTTGATTCATAAGATACATAAGAGAAAGAATAATCAGATTATAGAAATAAGTGTTAAAGATTAAAAAGTCCAAAATTAAAGCCGTTAATAAATAATATTTATAAGGCTTTTGATAAAGATAAATGATAAAGAAAAAAGAAGTATAAGGTGTATAATTATTAATAATTATATCTAAAAGGATTAAAAAATAAATCATAATGACTCCTTAATTACCGTAACGTATAATAAATCTTTTATTTTTAATTTATAATCCACTTCAATAATTTGTTCAATATTTTTACTATCTAAAGTAATATTTTTAATGGTCCCAATATAGATATTTTCTTTAATTTTGCCAATACCGGAAGTATAGATATCATCTCCTACTTTTAAATTACTAGATGAAGGAATATTTCGAATGATTAATTTACCATCTTCATATTCTAATAAGCCAACTTCATCATTAATCTTAACGGATATTTTACTCTCCTTATTAGTAAGTAAGCGGACATTACTACTATTTTTATTTACTTTTGATATTACTCCTACTAAGGTATTATCATAGATTACCGGATTATCTTTTAAATCTAAATCTTTCCCTCCTCTAATCGTTATCTCATTTAAATAATTATAGATATCTTTATAAATAATATAGGTATTTAGATAATCACTTTCATAAATGACATTAATTTGGCTAAATTCAAGTAATTTATTATATTCATTTTCGGTTATAGTACATCTAGCTGGGGTATAGACATTATCTTTAATTGTGAATAATTTATAAACTGGATCTTTTAATAATAGAAGAAGGAATAGTATTAAGAATAGATAATTATTTTTTAAAAACTTTTTCATAGCATTATACTTTCCATATATCGATTAAGAATACCTTGATTGACTTTATCATAAACTGATTCATCTAAAGTGTTTTCTAATATTTTTTCATAATTATCTAATTCATCATAAAAATTACTGGTGATATTGATAGTTTTTAATAAGATATTTATATCTTGATTTTCAAAATAGACAACCATTTTATTAACGACGTCAATATCTTTATATATTCCCGAATAAACTATATATTGATTATCTTCTTTTAGAATAATACTAGATGGTAAGTTATTTGCCGTATTTTGAGCTTCACTTTCTTCTTTATAGCTCCCAACTTCAAAAGCATAAACTGTATATTCTTTTCCTTTAAAGATATTTTTATTTAAAATTATCTGGGTAAATAATATTCCTAAAAAAACCCAAACAAGTATAATTATTAATGTCCTTTTCATTTATAATCACCTTATCTTTACTATAGCACAAAGAAGGTGAAAAAATTGTCGAATTAATTTCCTAAATTAATTTTTTTCAAAATGTCCGCATATTTTTGTTGACTTCAAAAACAATGGTTTGCTATTATATTTATAAGGAATATTCAGCTATTCTGAGTGTCTACCTACTTTTCCGATGGAAAGGAGGTTTGATATAATGCCAAAGCGAATCTTTTGGATAAAAGTATTACGCTCCATTATAATCATTTTACTTCTGCTAACCTGGTTAGTTATTGAAATAAAAAAATGACACTTAAGCCAGTAATGACTTAAATGCCAATCTCATTGTTAGGTAGGCATTCAGTAAACTGAATGTTCCCTTTTTTATTGTATTCAAGTTTCCTTGACATATTCATTATACTATAATTTTATAAAATTAACAACTTATTTTTGCCTTTTACATTTTGATAACGAAATCCGAAACAATATAAAGTTTTGATTTTTAAAAACTTTCAAAATGTCCGCATATTTTTCTTGACTTCAAAAACATTAGTTTGTTATACTTTTTTTAGGAACATTTAAATAGTTGGGTGTTGCCTTCAACTTAAGAGTGAATAACTTTTAGGATGGGGGTGATGGTATGAATAAAAAAGACATTATAATTTTTTCTCTATTAATCGTAATTTATTCATTGCTCAAAATAATTTTTCATCTACTGTAAAAAACAGCACCTAACTCAACCATGAATTAGGCGCATCCACCAAAGATTTGGCAACATCCAACAGAGAAATATTTGAATGTTCCTTTTTATTGTATTCAAGTTTCCTTGACATATTCATTATACTATAATTTTATAAAATTAACAACTTATTTTTGCCTTTGTACGTTTTGATAATGAAATCCGAAATGATATAAAGTTTTGATTTTTTAAAACTTTCAAAATATCCGCATATTTTTGTTGACTTTAAAAACAATAGTTTACTATTATATTTATAAGGAATATTCAGCTATTCTGAGTGTCTACCTACTTTTCTTTTAAGGAAGGGGGTTTGATATAATGCCAAAGCGAATCTTTTGGATAAAAGTATTACGCTACATTACTATCATTTTACTTCTGCTAACCTGGTTAGTTATTGAAATAAAAAAATGACACTTAAGCCAATAATGACTTAAATGTCTAACAGATTTTTCTGGTAGGCATTCAGTAAACTGAATGTTCCCTTTTTTATTTTATTCAAGTTTCCTTGACGTATTCATTATACTATAAAAGATTATATAATTCAAGATAGAGAAAAAGAGTTAAACTTCTTCCAGTTTAACTCCTACTACTTTACTTATTCCAGCATTTTGCATGGTAATACCATATAAAACATCCGCATATTCCATCATTCTTTTTTTATGTGTAATCAAAATATATTGACTAGCTAATTTCTTTTTATTTAGGTATTCGCCAAATAAATCGACATTAACTTCATCTAAAGCAGCCTCTACTTCATCTAGAACAATAAATGGTACTGGTGAAACATTAAGAATGGCAAATAATAAGCATATAGCCGTTAGGGCTTTTTCACCACCAGATAAGCTTTGGGTATTATGCATTTTTTTCCCTGGGGGAATAATTATCATATCAACTCCGGTATTTAGATAATCAGTTGGGTCAGTAAGAACTAATTTACCTTCTCCACCTTGGAACATAATCTTAAATACTTTAGTAAATTCTTCGGAAACTTTGGCAAATGTTTCTTTAAATTTATTCGTCATTATATCATCCATTTCGGTGATTATATTTAATAATCCGGAAATAGATTCTTCTAAATCATTCTTTTGGGTATTTAAAAATTCATAACGAGTATTAATTCTTTCAAATTCCGAAATACTACCGGTATTAACTTCCCCTAAAGATTTAATTTCATTTTTAAGTTTATGAACTTCTTTTCTCGCTAAGTCTTCGGCTATTTCTAATTCATAATTATCTTTAGCAAATTCATAAGTAAGACCATAATCTTCATTTAAATTAAGAAGTAAATTATCTAGTTTAACATTTAATTTAGCCATATTGACATCTACTTCATTTAAACGATTCGAAATTTCTTTATATTCGGAATTAAGAGCGTTATTTTTAAGTTCTAATTCCCTTAAATCATCATTTAAACTACTTTTTTCGGATTTATCTTCTTCTAATTTGTTCTCAATTGTTTCTTTTTCAGTTTCTAAAGTTGTTAATTTTTCCATTACTTCTTCTAATTTTTTATCGAGGCTATTTTCTTTTAAATTAGAAATGCCCGCAATATCATTTTTGATGGTTTTTAATTTTTCTTCTTCTTCTTCTAATTGTTTTAATTCACTATTTTTAGTGGCTTGTAAATTAATTATTTCTTCACTTAGATTATGAATTTTATCTATTAAAATATCGTATTCACTATTTATATTTTTAATGTCTTCTTTTAAAGAATTGGATTTTCTTAGATTTTCTTCTAATTTATTTTGATGAGTTTCTAATTCTTGTTTTAAATTTAAAGCATTGTTTTTGGCAAGTACTCCACCACTAATGGAGCCACCAGCATAAATAATACTCCCATCAAGAGAAACTACCCGGTAACGATATTCCATTATTTTGGCAATTAAATTCATACTATCAATGTCTTTAGCAACAATGACATTACCCATTTGGTTTTCGATGATATTTTGATAAACAAAATCATATTTAATTAAATCGGAAAGGATTCCTATATAACCATTAATTTGACTTAGGCGTTCTTTTATATTTTCTTCCAAATAACGGGATTTTATAATATTAAGAGGTAAGAATGTGGCTCTTCCTAATTTATTATCTTTTAAATAATTAATAGCATCTTTCGCATTATTTTCATTATCGACAATTAAGAAATTGGCGGCATTTCCAAGAACTACAGAGGCTGCTAGTTCATAATCATCCGGTATTTGAATTAAATTACCAATCGTATTATGAATACCTTTAAGGCGCGGATTATTTAAAATATTTCGAATACTTTGGGGTAATTTTTCATTATTTAAAATATTATTATTGATAATCTCAATTTTATTTTCTAAAATATTCTTTTCTTTTTCTAAATCTTCTAAATCACTATTATAAGTATTTTTTCTTAAACTAATATTTTTAAATTCACTTGTTATCTCATTATTTAAAGCCATTTTTTCTTTAATTTTAATATTTAAAGAGTCTATTTTTTTATTTTTTAAATCAATATTTTTAATTAAAGATAACTCTTCTTCTTTTAAATTAATTAAATTATTTTTTATTTTATCTTCACTATATTCATATTTTGTTCTTTCAATTGTGATTCTTTTTTCACTGTCTAAAAGAGAAATCTCTTCGGTTAAACTTAATAAGCGTTTATTATTTTCATTAATTCTATCATCTAATTTATAGATATTTAATTTTATTTTTTCGCTTTCTTCATCATTAGTAACCTTTTGCATTTTATCAAGTTTATTAGTTAATTCTTCATGGGTTTTCTCAGCATTAAGATATTCTTTATGCAAAGTAGTAATGTCATTAGTAATTAAAGCAATTTCGGTATTTTTTAAAGATTCTTTTAAATCTAAATATTTTTGAGCTACTTCCGCTTGCTCTTTTAAAGGGTCTAATGTTTCTTTTAATTCATTAATAACTAAATTAACACTAGAGAGATTATCGTTTGTTTTATCTAATTTTCGTAAAGACTCTTCTTTCCTTTTTTTGTATTTTAAAACTCCCGCAGCACCCTCAAAAATAACTCTTCGCTCTTGCGGCTTAGAATTAACGATATCCGTAACAGTTCCTTGTGAGATGATATTAAAAGCATCACTACTGGCTCCCGAATCAATAAATAAATCGGTAATATCTTTAAGTCTTACCTTTGTATTATTTAAATAATATTCATTTTCACCACTTTTATAGACACATCTTTTGACTTCTACTTCTTCAAAAGGCGTATTTAAATAATGATCAGAATTATCGAATGTTAAAGTAACAGATGCTTTATTCATGGCTTCTTTAGTACTAGAGCCACTGAAAATAACATCGCTCATATTAGCTCCACCCCGTAAAGATTTTAAAGATTGCTCTCCTAAAACCCAGCGAATGGCATCAACGATATTACTTTTTCCGCTTCCATTGGGACCAACAATGGCGGTAATGCCTTTATTAAATTCAAAAACCGTCTTATTGGCAAACGATTTAAATCCTTCTATTTTTACACTTTTTAAATACATATTAATAACCTACTTTGCTGATTTTTTATAAGCATCAAAAGCGGCATGTTGCTCGGCTTCTTTTTTGCTTTTACCAATTCCCCGGCCATAGATAATATCATCTATTTTGACAACTACTTCAAAAGTTTTATTATGGGCTTCGCCAGATTCATTTACTAAAACATATTCTAAAGATTTCTTATCGGTTTGAACACATTCTTGAAGCATAGTTTTATAATCCCCAAAAAAGACAAAATCTTTTTCAATATAAGGAACAACTATTTTATAGATGTAATCTTTGGCAAAATCATAACCAAAAGATAAATAAACGGCTCCTAGAACGCTTTCAAAAACATCGGCGATTATTGTATCATTGATATTTCCTTCTTGACCATGACCAACTTTAATAAATTTAGGTATTCCCATTTCTTTGGCATAATATGAAAGGGCTTGTTCACAAACAAAACTTGCTCTTTTTTTAGTCATTTCGCCTTCTTTATAATCAGTATTTTCATAAAAATATTCACTAGTTATTAGTTCTAATACGGCATCTCCTAAAAATTCCAATCTTTCATAATTATGGACATTCTTATGTTCATTAGAATAACTACTATGGGTTAAAGCCTCTTCTAGTAAATCTTTATTAATATTTTTTAAATTATATTTTTCTAGGAATTCCATTATAATCACCATAACAAGATTATACCATAAAATTTAAAAAACAGATACTTATATCTGTTTAAATTAAATCTCTAACATTGTTGTAATATACTTTTTGCTCTTGATAAAATAAATCAATTATTTTTTTATAATCATTATTTTTTTGGGCTTCATTTAAAGCGTCATAATATTCTTGCTTTCGATCATCTTCAATGATTAAAGGAAATATATTGTTTTTTAAGCATTCTTTGAAAATAATAATTCGTCCTGTTCTTCCATTGCCATCTTGGAAAGGATGAATACTTTCATAAACAACATGAAATTTGGCTATATCTTCTAAAGTAACATGTTCTAATTTATTATATTTATTTAATAATTCACCCATTTTATTTGGCACTTCAGTAGGACTAACAGTTTTAACATCCGCTACTATATTGGCTCTATTTTTATATTCACCAATCGGGAATCCATTAGCGATATCTTCAAATACTCCACTTTTTAAATGATAATGATATTTTTTAATTATTTCTTCACTTAATGGTTCTTTAAAATTACTAAGCATATTATTAAACATTAAAAAATGACCAGTAGTCTCTTCAATATCTTTAGTCCTAATATAACTATCGGCTGGGCTTAAAGAACCAGTATCAAATATTGCGGTAGTTTGTTTAATAGTTAGAGTACTACCCTCAATTTTATTGGAATTGTAAGAAAAAAATTTTTGAGTATAACCATATATTCCACTTTTATACTGGTTCTTAAATTCAATTTGGAGTTTTTTTATTAGTTTTTCTGTATTATTATTCATTAATATACCTCCTCGTATGATTATACTATAAATGCTGAAAAATCGATACTTAATTTAAATATGTATATCTATTCTTTAAAATTTTAAATAAAAGATACTTATTAAAAACCCCATTTCTTTTTTGCTTAAGAAATGGGGTTCACATTACACTTGCTAGAATAATTGTCTAACACTATATAGTGGGTAGGCATTCAACTTGACGAAACTGAATGTCCCCTTTTTATTTTAATTTATCTGTTAATATATCTCTTACCATATTAGGATTAGCTTTACCTTTAGTTTCTTTCATAACTTGACCGACAAAGTATTGGAATAAATTTGTTTTGCCATTTTTATACTCTTCTATTTGGCTTTGACTATTATTTAAAATTTTAATAATGATATCTTCTAAAACTTTTTCATCGGACAATTGCGTTGTTCCTTCTAGATAAGTTTTCGGTTCTTTTTTTTCTAAAAGGGCTTTATTAAATATTTCTTTGGCTTGCTTAGAAGAAATAGTGCCTTTTTCTAACTCTTCAATAATTTGTTTTAATAAATTAGGAGTTAAGTAAAATTCTTTTAAAGTAATGCCTTCTTTATTTAAATAAGCAATTATTTGTACAGTCAGATAATTGGCTACTGTTTTAGGATTCATTCCTAAAGCAACACATTCTTCAAAATAATCGGCATATTCTTTTTCTTTAATGATAATATTGGCATCATATTCAGTTAAACCTAGGTCTTTAATATATTTTATTTTTCTTTCGCGAGGTAAAACTGGAATGGTCTTTTTTATTTCTTGAAGCCAAGCTGGGTCAATTTTAAATTTCGGAATATTTGGCTCAACAAAATATTTATAATCGATGGCATCAACTTTGCCTCTCATTCTAATGGTTGTGCCACTTTCTTCATCAAACCTTCTCGTTTCTTGTTCTACTTCATCATAACGTCCCGCATCTTTTAATTCGCTTTGTCTTTTAATTTCATATTCAATGGCGGCTGCCACATTAGCAAACGAATTAATATTTTTAATTTCAACTTTAGTTCCCAGTTCCGTGGCATCTTCATCCATAATGGAAACATTGACATCACAACGAATTTGACCTTTTTTGGTATCGGCTTCCGAAACGTCACAATATTGGTAGCATCTTCGCATGTATTCTAGAAACATAACGGCTTCTTTAGACGAAGAAAAACATGGTTCCGTTACCAGTTCTAATAAAGGCACTCCTGCTCTATTGTAATCAATTAAAGATATGGTGCTGTAATGATCTAGACTTGCACTATCTTCTTCTAAGTGGATATCGTGAATTAAAACTTCTTTTTCTTCGCCATCTACTTCAATAGTAATATGACCACATACACCCACGGGGTCGTGCATTTGCGTGATTTGATATCCTTTTGGTAAATCAGGATAATAGTAATTTTTCCGGTCAAAATACATGTATTCTGGTTGTTTACAATTTAATACTAGAGACATTAATAAAGCTTTTCTAATACATTCTAAATTGACAGTAGGTAAAGTTCCCGGAAAAGCCATATCAATTGGTCTAATATTGGCATTAGGAGTATCATTATATGAATTTTCAGCACTGGAAAATACTTTAGAATTACTTTTCATTTCACAGTGCATTTCTAAACCAATAACGGCTTTATATTTATTCATAATCTTCCTCCTTTAATAAGGGAGCAATTTGATTTTTATAAGGCATTTTACTCTCTAAAGCATAAGCAATATTTAGGACATTTACATCATCATAGCATTTACCAGTTATATTAATACCCACAGGTAAATTACTTACAAAGCCATTCGGAATCGTAATAGAAGGAAAACCACCAAAATTACCAATTTGTAAATGTTCTTCTAAATTTGTAGTATTATCTTTAGTTATTTCATCTTTACTACCATCAATATAAGGAGCCGGTCCCGTACTAACTGGCATAATTAATGCATCATATTTTTGAAATAATTCATTCATTTTATCGACGATTAATCTTCTGACTCTTTGGGCATTAACGAAATATTTTTCTTGATTTTCTTTTTGTAAAACGTAAGAACCAATGACAAATCTTCTTTTAATTAAGGAGGAAAATCCTTTTGTTCGATGGTCTTTCATCATTTCATTAATATTTTTACCTTCTCCTCTTGGGCCAAAAATAATTCCGGTTAAATTGGACATATTGGAAGTGGCTTCAGCACAAGATAGGCATTGATAAACACTAAATATCGCATTGATTAAATCTCTATCGATGCTTACTTCATCAACACTTACGCCTTCTTCTTCTAGAAGTTTCAAGGTTTTATGAAAATTATCTAAGTGTTCTTTTAATTCGCTGGAAGCATCAGGATAATTTTCCATATTAACTATTTCTTTAATATAGAAAAGTTTTTTACCCTTTACTTTGCCATCTAAAGAATCATAAAGATGAATACTAGAAGAATCCCAACTAGTTAAATCATTTTTATCTTGGCCTTTCATTGCATCTACAACAATCGCCGCATCTTTAACAGATCTGGTAAGACATCCACAATGGTCTAAAGAGGATGCAAAAGGAAATAACCCATAACGACTAATCATGCCATAAGTTGGTTTATAACCGACAATACCACAGAATGCGGCCGGTTTTCTAATGGAATCTCCTGTATCACTACCTAAGGCAAAAGGATATACCCCAGCCGCCACCGAAGCCGCACTACCAGAAGATGAACCTCCCGCCATTCTTTTTAAATCCCAAGGATTTAAGATATTACCGGTATGGGCAGTAGTTCCTGTTCCTCCCATCCCAAATTCATCCATTGCTGTTTTACCAATGGGAATGACGTTATGTTTTTCCAAATTAAGAACAGCCGTAGCGCTAAAGAAAGGAACATAATCTTTTAAGGTATTAGATGAACCAGTTGATAAAATTCCTTTGGTAGAATAATTATCTTTAATGCCATAAGGAAGCCCCGAAAGTAAATCATCAGTAACAAACCCTCCTTTAGCGTCATCTAAAAGAGTGACAAAAGCATGGCATTTATCATTAACTAAATGAGCTTTTTTTAAAGAATCTTGAACTAACTCTTCGCTAGTAACTTCTCCATTTGTAAGCATTTCATGTAATTCTTCAATTGTTTTTATATAATTCATCTATTCACCCCCAACTACTTTCGGAACCTTTATTTCTCTTCCTTCATAGAAATCACAATTAGCTAGGATATCTTCGATTTTAATGCTTTCTTCTTTTTCATCTGCTCTTGGTGTATATGTTTGATCATCTAAAGCATGTGTCATGGGAGTAACTTCCGAAATATTTGGTATTTTGGTAATTAATTCCATTGTTTCATCAATAATATTAAACTCATTTAAAATTAATTTATTTTCGTCATCTGTTAAACCAATTAAAAGTTTATCAGCTAAATCATCAACTAATTCTTTCGTAAAATTATGCATGATAACCTCTAATAATCACAAGATTTTGGTGTTCTTGGATAAGGAATAACATCTCTAATATTATCGACTCCTGTTAGATAAATAAGTAATCTTTCAAATCCCATTCCAAATCCGGAATGAACACATCCCCCAAATTTTCTTAGATTCAAATACCATTCCATTCCTTCAGTTTCCATATGTAATTCTTGCATTCTTTTAATTAATTTATCGTAATTTTCTTCTCTTTGAGAACCTCCAATTAATTCACCAGCCCCTGGAACCTCTAAATCTACAGCTGCCACTGTTTCATTATCTGGGTTAAGTTTCATATAGAAAGCTTTAATATCTTTAGGCCAGTTTTTAATAAATACGGGGCCATTAAAATATTCAGTAATGTATTTTTCATGTTCTTTCGCAATATCTTCCCCATATTCAGGAGGGAATTCCCAATCAACTTTAGCTTCTTTTAGAATAGTAATGACATCTTTATGGTCAATTCTTGTAAATTTGCTATTTATTAGTTTAGTTAAGCGATCTTTTAAGCCATTTTCGACGAATTTATCAAAAAATTCAATTTCTTTTGGAGCGTTATCTAAAACATACTTAACAATATATTTAAGCATATCTTCCATGATATCCATATCACCTTCTAAATCACAAAAAGCAATTTCGGGTTCAATCATCCAGAATTCGGAAGCATGGGTTTTGGTATTGGAATTTTCCGCTCTAAAAGTAGGTCCAAAAGTATAAGTCTTTTTATAAGCAAGGGCAAATGTCTCGGCTTCTAATTGACCACTTACCGTAAGATTAGCCATCTTACCAAAGAAATCTTTGGAATAATCGACTTCCCCTTTAATTTTATCTAAAGGAATAGTGGTAACTTGGAACATCTCCCCCGCTCCTTCACAGTCAGATGAAGTAATTAATGGCGCATGGAAATAAACATATCCTCTTTCTTGAAAATACTTATGAATGGCAAAGGCCGCAATGCTTCTTACTCTAAAAACAGCTTGAAAAAGGTTAGTTCTAGGGCGAAGATAGGCTTGCTCTCTTAAAAATTCCCGCGTATGTTTTTTTGGTTGAATGGGATAATCTTCGGGACAATCTCCTAGTAGTTCAATTTTACTAGCTTGCATTTCTATTTCTTGATTTCCTTTAGAAGGAATAATTTTTCCCGTTACTGAAATAGCGCAACCTACTAATAATTTTTGAACATCTTTAAAATTACTTAAATTTTCATCATAAACAACTTGTAAATGGTCTTGGACTGTTCCATCAGAAAAATCAATAAAACCAAAAGTTTTTTGATCTCGATGGTTTCTAATCCAACCACAAATAGTTACTTCCGTATCAAGATATTTTTTTGTATCTTTAAATAAATTTCTTAAATCCATTTTTCATTCTCCTTTTAATCTCTTACTTTAATATGTAATTCTCTTAATTGTTTCTCATCTAAAGTATTTGGACTTCCCATTAAAAGGTCCATACCAGAAACATTTGGAGGAAATAATTGTACTTCTCTTAAGTTTTCTTCTTCCGATAAAAGCATAATAATGCGGTCGATACCTGGAGCCATTCCAGCATGAGGAGGTGCTCCATATTGGAAAGCCGTATAAAGACTTCTAAATTTATTTTTAATGACTTCTTCATCATAACCCGCAATATCAAAGGCTTTTTTCATTATTTCAATATCATGGTTGCGAACAGCTCCACTCGCCATTTCACAGCCATTACAAACAAAATCATATTGATAAGCGACAATATTTTCTATATCACCACTATTTAAGGCTTCTAAACCACCTTTAGGCATACTGAAAGGATTATGGCCAAAGTCCCATTTTTCTTCTTCTTCATTGTATTCATACATTGGAAAATCATTGACAATGCAAAATTCAAATTTATTTTCATCTATTAAAGAAAGTTCACTTCCTAAATGGTTTCGTAATATTCCGGCAATTTTAACGATTTCTTTTCCTCCGGCTAAAATAAATACGACATTACCATCTGCAATATTTAAAGTTTTCTTTAAATTATTTATTTCTTCACCATTTAAGAATTTGGTAATAGTGGATTTTAATTCGCCATTTTCACATTTAAGATAACTTAGTCTTAGAGCTCCTTTTTCTTTAATATATTCTTCTAATTTTTTAAACCAAGAATTAGGTTTATCGCAAGTATTAGTTTTAATAGCTAAAACTTTTTTTCCTTTAAAACCATTGAATGCTGATTCTTTAAAAATTTCACTTACATCTTCAATAATAAGGGGATTTCGTAAATCAGGTTTATCAGAACCATATTTACTCATCGCCTCTTTAAAAGAAATTCTTTTAAATGGGGGCTTTGATACTTCTTTATTAGAAAAATGCGTAAATGTATCATAGAAAACTTTTTCTCCAACAGCATAAACATCTTCCGCAGTAGCAAAACTCATTTCTAAATCTAATTGATAAAATTCTAAAGTCCGATCAGCCCGGCAATCTTCATCTCGAAAACAGGGAGCAATTTGAAAATACCGATCAAATCCTGAAACCATTAATAATTGTTTATATATTTGTGGAGCTTGGGGTAAAGCATAAAATTTGCCTTTATAATTTCTTGATGGAATAACAAAATCTCGAGCCCCTTCCGGACTACTTGCCGTAATTATTGGGGTTGCAATTTCAGTAAAATGTAAATCTTTCATCGTTTTTCTGATGAAATCAATAACATCCACTCTTAATTTAATTTTATCATGAACAGCACTATTTCTTAAATCTAAATACCGATATTTAAGTCTAGTTTCTTCAGAAGCCTCTTTGCTTCTTCCAATTTCAAAAGGTAAAACATTTAAGCATTTACCTAAAATTTCGATTTTTTCTAAGACAATTTCGACTTCGCCGGTTTTCATATTTGGATTAACATCGCTTCTTTTTCTGACCGTTCCCGTAATACTTGCCGTACTTTCTCTGGTTATTCCTTCAAAAAGATTAGCATCTTCACTAATTATTTGAACGATACCACTTTCATCTCTTAAAGTAATAAATACAAGACTTCCTAAATTTCTAATCGAATTAATCCATCCAGCGACTTTAATTTGTTTATCTATATCTTCTTTACTTACTTCGCCACAATAGCGATTACGATAAATATTTTCCATACTTCCTCCTTATAAATTGCCAATGATATACTCAACTATTTCCGAAAGATCGACTTTTTCTTCTTCTTTAGTGGCATTATCTTTGATATTAACTAAGCCTTTTTGCAAATCTTCATTATTTAAAATGATAAGTAGTTTAGCTTGTAAACGATCGGCTTCTTTAAATTCACCTTTTAAACCTCTTCCCAAATTATCCGTTTCAGTCACAACCCCATTTAAACGTAAATTTTGGACAATATCTAAAGCATGTAATTTTTCTTCTTCAGAAACATACATAACATAAACTTCGACTTGTCTTTTAACATCTTTATATAAATCCATTTCTTTTAAAATAGCAATAATGCGGTCAATACCACAAGCAAAACCAATTCCATAACTATCAGGGCCATCTAATTCTTTAATTAATTTATTATAACGGCCACCGCCTCCTAAAACACTTTGACTAGTTTCATTATGATCTAGAGAAACTATTTCAAAAACTGTATGATCATAATAATCAAGACCTCTTACAATATTCGGATTAACTTCATAATCAATCTCTAATAGATCTAAATATTTTAAAACAGTTTCAAATCTTTCTTTACTTTCTTTATTTAAATAATCAATGGTCTTGGGAGCATTTTTTAAAATATCACTATCGGCATCTACTTTGCAATCTAAGATTCTTAAAGGATTGGTCTTAAATCTTTCTTGGCAATCTTCGCATAATTCATTTAAATGTGGTTCTAAATAACTTACCAAAGCTTTTTTATAATTATCTCTCGATTCCGCATCTCCTAGAGAATTAATTTTAACTTCTAAATTTTCAATATGAAGAGCCTCTAAAATTTTATATTGTAAACTAATAACTTCCGCATCGACAATAGGATCATTGCTACCTAAAACTTCTACTCCAAATTGGGTAAATTCTCTTAATCTTCCATTTTGCGGTCTTTCGTACCGATACATTGTGCCATTATAATAATACTTTTTAATATCTGGTAAAGCATAACATTTATTCTCAATATAAGAACGGACTACTCCGGCTGTGCCTTCCGGTCTTAAAGTAAGATTTCTATTTCCCTTATCTTGAAAATCATAAGTTTCTTTTTTGACAATATCAGATGAAGCCCCCACACTGCGGTGAAAAAGTTCACTAGCTTCAAAAATTGGGGTTCTAATTAATTCATAATTATAAGTTCGCATCATCGTACTAACGACATCGTTAACATATTCCCATAAAAGTGATTCATCACCGGTAATATCCACGCATCCTTTAGGTTTATTAATCATTTTTCTTCCTTCTTTCTTAAACAAAAAGACCTAGTCATATAAGGGCGAAAAGTATTTCACGGTACCACCTTACTTCTAGGTCTTTAATTTTTATCGCTCAATAGCGTTCCTACTTATCTAAAAGTGTCTTTCATTTACCATCTATTTGACTTTTCCACCCACCGTCTTCTCTTTAAAATATTCATGGTTAAATTACTTCTCTTTTTATAGAAAATCTATAGTATTATTCTACTTCTTTTTCCTTCTTAAGTCAATTGAATTATTTATCTTTTGTAGACTCCTTCGTCAATTGTTTTAGTTCTCTCTTTCTCTTCAAAGTATTCTAAAATATTTTCTAAATCCCAATAACTCCACCCTTTATCTTTGCTATTTTTATCAAGTTTTTTACCAAAATTGATCGCTAATTTCAAGTAGAAAATTCCTAAATCATTAATTCCTAAATTTAAATAACTTATAGCTATCATTAAAAGATCTTTTACCGTTAAATGAGATAACATTATTAATTCCTTTCCCAGTAAAATGACCCTTTGATAATCCATTTCATTATAGCATTTTCTTAATTCACTCATTAACTCTATAGGCATTCTATTATCCTCTTTATTAGCTTTTAAAATCACTAGTTGTTCTAAATTATCCCCGATTTTGATGGCCGAAAGATTAGGAAATTTTTTTATTACTTCTTTTCTTTTTTTATTAATTAAACTATCGGCTGGTTCAAAAACAATTAACCCTTCCCTTTCAATTTGGGGCATTAAACAAGTAATTTGGTCGGCAAAGGCGCGAAAATCAAAAGTAGTAGTAACCTCCATAATTGGACTACTATCCCGATTATTTTCTTTATTTATTTTAGATATTAGGATATTAATTTTATTTAAAAGGTCTAAATAAATATTTTTAGGAAAATCTTTTCTAGCCTTAGCGGCATTCTTACAAATAGCTAAGTAAGCATTATAATAATCATGAACTTCAAAATAAGCATTAAAATTATCCAAATTATTTAATTTTGGAAGCATAACAGGAACTTCATTAGCAGCTAAAATATTAAGATAAACTTTTAATAATTTTCTAATAATACTATTAGTTCTTGATAAACGATGTTTCTTGGCTTCATCATCTAAATAATTTAAAATTTCTGTATATTTTTCTTCTCTGTAAAGGCTTTTAAAGAAAATTTCTTCTTGATCTCTTTTTCTTAGTAAAGCATGTAATAATTCATATAAAACTAAATCAAAACGGGATACCTTACCATTTGATCCTTGTTCTTTGTCCATCAAAACATTCAATAATCTCAAAGCTTTTGAATATTGTTGATTTAGGATATAAGTAATAATGCTATTACGAAATTGATCATTCGGATTTAATAAAACATCAAAAGAAATAGTGGTATAAGCCTTAATTTTTTCTTCAGACGATAGCTCATCAATAATACTAAACATAAATAAAATTAAATTTTTTTGATGATGGTAATCAGGACTTTCATCATCTAAAATAAAATCCACCAATAATTTAGCTTTATCATATTCACCATTTTGTAAATAAGTTTTAAATGTTTCAATATCATTCATTATTTTCGTCCTCCTTTTATATTATCTGGATTTTCCAAAAGACATTTTAAATGATTAATTAAATTGGAATAATCATAAGCTGAGCTTAAATTTTGAGCTTTAGCTATTTCAGTAGGAATAGTAAGATAATCAATAGCTAAAGCATAATTACCTAACTTATAATAACATATCCCTAATTTAGCATAGGTTTCTAAATTAAAACGACAATGTTTTAAAAGTTCCATATTGACCATCAGACATTCTTCATAATTGCCTAAAGAATATGTTTCTTTGCTTAATTTTACTAATTCACTGACATTGGTTTTCTTTTCATCAGCTCCTCCTGCCTTAATAACTAAACGTTCAGCCCCACTTAAGCCAATTAAAAAGACACTAATATTAGGATAACTTTGTAAATCTAAGGTAATAGCCCTTCTTCTTTCTTTAGCCATTTGGGGTAAGATAACAATCCCGTTTTCTTCGGCCGCAATGACTAATTCTGGAATTTTTAAACTATCATCAAACGGAATATTAGTTTTATTTTTATTCGTTAACATAATTAATTTAGATAATAAAAAGTAAACAGCATCATGATTAGAGTGACCTTCTTTATTTCTTTTTATTTTATAGGCTAAAGCAAAATTATTACCATAAACTGCTCTTTTAAAAGATTTAGTTTTTTTTACTTTAACATCAGGAATTAAACCATTTTTAAGAATATTTTCCATAGTTTTAGCTAAGTATAAAATTATATTAAGATAAGAATTAGAAGCTTGCTTTTCTTTTAATCTACTTATAAAAACAATTATAGAGTGATAATCTTCTTTACAAGCCATTTCGGAAAGAAGTGCATAGTTTTCTTTTTGTAATTTAATGTTTTTATTTAAAAGAATTTTTAAAGCTTTAATTTCTGCTGGATAATCACCCCCAATTGGAAATAATTCGTTTAATTTTCTCTTAGCACTTGTAAACTTTTGATAAAAAGATAATTTTCTGACTTCATTTATTTCATTATTTTCTTTATCAGCAATTAAAATATCTCCGGTATGGAGTTCTTTTAAACAGTCTTTCTCTTCTTGACTTAAATTGGCTAAAAAACTCAAAAGATAAAGAAAAAAGTTTTTTTCATCTAAAGAAAGATTTTTATTTTTAGTCATAATGCGAAAGTAAGAAAGAGCCCAGTCATATTCGCTAGTTTCTAAAGATTTTATAAATAATTGTAAAGCCGCCGGATAAAAATTAGCATCTATTTTAAGACAAGTTTTAAAACCATTTTTAGCTTCTTGAATTCTTCCTTTAGCAAGCAATGAAAATGAGTATTCATAAAGTTTAGACGGATTTTCAAATTCAAAGCTATCAAATCCTTTAACTCGTAAATATTTTTTTAAAACTAGTTCTATAATATCCATCGCTTTGAAACCACAAGAATATAAAGTTTTATAATTTAAAGTTTCATTTTGGCTAACCAAAGCATATAATTTATGCAAATTTTCTTCTCTTATCATTAAAAAAAATCCCCCTGAATTAGGGATTATTTTAGCACAAAAGAGCTTATTAGTAAATAGTTATTTGGGTGTTCTTTTAAGAGATAAAGTATTCTCATTCTTAATTCTTTCTTGAGCTTTTTCTTTTAAATGGGGATACATTCTTTCAATAATTGGTAAAATCATAACTTTATGTTCTGTTAAACTACTTGAATCTACTTCTTCAAAGTTTTCTTTTAAAAAACCATAAAAGTAATTTTCAATGTCTTCTTCTAACTTTTCTTCAAAACTAAGACCTGTCATTTGAAAGATGACAGATGACAATAATTCTTGATATTGTTGCCACTCAGAGAGTTTCGAAAAATGCTCTTCATCATAATGGCAAAGCACTGGTTTAAAAGCGGGGATTAAATGTAAACCGCCGCTTGGTCTTTTAGCCTCTGAATACATACACCCTTTCTTAGTTAAGGAAGCACAAGTAGTAGGAAGCGAAAATAAATCAATAACATCTCTTTTAATATTTCTTTCTCTTAAAAGAAGCATGAAGGCAATTTCCTGTTCTTTTAAAGATTTATATTTAAAACTAATCATCGTACTAATAGATACGCGTCCTTCTTTTAATAAAGATATTAGATTATCAAAAGTTAAATTAACATCTTCAGGATAGTAAAAACATCCACAACTTTTGCAGCACTTACCTTGGCAGAGGTTACAATACGAATTATTCGTATAAGTTGAATCAATATTTTTCATAAATCCCCCTTTATTTAGAAAAATTATTTACATTTCGAATCAATAATAATGGTAATTGGACCATCATTTTGAATATTTATTTCCATTTCGGCTCCAAAGACACCAGTTACAGTGGGAACCAATTTATTTAATTCATTATTAAAAGTATCATATAACTTAATAGCTTCTTGGCCATTTAAAGCTTTAATATAACTAGGGCGATTTCCTTTTTTCGTATCCGCATATAAAGTAAATTGACTAATCGATAAAATCTTTCCCTCTTTATCTAAAATACTTTTATTCATGATACCTTCTTCATCATCAAAAATGCGTAAATTCACAATTTTTTTGACTATATAATTAATATCCTCAATGGTATCACCATCCGTAAAACAAGAGAAAACGACTAAACCATGGGGTATCTCATTATATATTTTATTTTCAATTTTAACATTACTGTATTTACTTCTTTGAATTACAACTTTCATATATTCTCCAATATTTTAATATTTTTAAAATTATTTAATTGATTTTTAAAGTGTTCTAGGGCTTCTTTATCTTTAACTTTAATTGTTATACTGCATAAAGTACCATTATCAATATCTTTATTTTTAATCTCCATAATATGAATTTTTTCTTTGGATGCTTCATTCACTAAATCAGCCAGAAAATTCGGATTATTAACTAAAATAGCCAAATCAGTAATATACATACTGTCAGAAGCCATATTCCATTCAACTTTAATTAGTCTATCACTTTTATTTTTGGCATTAGGACAGGTACTTTTATGAACACTTACGCCTTCGCCTTTTGTAATAAAACCAATAATATCATCACCTTTAACTGGTTTACAGCATTTGGCTAAAGAATACATAATATTTGCATTACCATCGACAATAATATCGTCTTTATCTTGCTTAACCACAGTAGGTTTAATTCTTTCCATTAAGACATCTTCGACATTATGTTTATCTTCTACTGTAAGAGCAATTATATAACCCGCCGTATAACGAAGAGAGCCAATTTGTAAATATAATTCATCTAAATTTTCAATTTTTAAATCTTTAAATATTTTATTTAAATTTTCTTCACTTAAGACCTCGTTAATACTAAGTTTTTTCTTTCTAATTTCTTTTTCTAAAATAGTTTTTCCTTTTAAAATGTGTTCTTCTCTTTCTTTTTTACTAAAATAAGATTTAATCCGAGATTTTGCTTGAGATGTTTTAACGAATGATAACCAGTCTTGATTAGGAGACGCATTATTATTCGTAATTATTTTGACAATATCATTGTTCTTTAAATTATATGAAAGAGGAACAATATTATCATTAACAATAGCCCCCACAGTGGTATCTCCGACTCTACCATGAATTCGGTAAGCAAAGTCAAGCGGTGTAGCATCTTTTGGAAGCTCGATAACATCACCTTTTGGAGTAAAGACATAAATAAGTTCTCCTAGTAAATCATTTTCGACATTTGAAGCGAATGAAGAATCAGATTCTTCATTATTAGTTTCGATAATGTTTCGAAACATCTCTAATTTTTGTTCCATTAAAGCTTGAACTTTTTTAGTTCCCTTTTCTTTATATGACCAATGGGAAGCCATACCTTTTTCGGCTATTTCATCCATTTCGTATGTTCTTACTTGCACTTCATAAACTTCTCCATCAGAACCAAAAACAGAGGTATGCAAAGATTGATACATATTCGCTTTGGGATTAGCAATATAATCCTTAAATCGCTTTGGCAAAGGACGATATTTTGAATGAATCAAGCCAATAACGGTATAACAATCTGTTTCTTTTTTGACGAAAATTCTTAATGCTAAAATATCATAAATTTGATCCCATCGTTTACCATTATTAAGTTTATTATAAATACTATAAACACTTTTGACTCTTCCTTTTATCTCATGTTCAATCCCATTATCAGTAAGTAAATGCGATAAACTTTCCTTCATTTCTTGTAAATTATCATTTAGTTCTAATTTAGTTTTATCAAGTCTTTCTAGAATGTCTTGATAAACATCAGGTTTTAGATAACTAAGACAAATATCTTCAAGTTCACTTTTAATGGAATTAATCCCTAAACGATGGGCAATAGGAACTAAAACACTCATTGTTTCATTGGCTTTGTCTTTTTGCTTTTCCGGTTTTATAGCCCAGTTTGTCCGCATATTATGAAGACGATCTGCTAGTTTTATATATAAAACCCTGGGATCTTCAGCAAGTCCTACCAAAACTTTTCGTAAATAAATGGCGGATGATTCCGTTTCATCCATTAACTCTAATTTATTAATTTTAGAAATACTATCGACAATAGTAGCCACTTCACTACCAAATTTTTCTTCTATTTCTTCTTTCGTGGCATCTTTTCCATTATTTAATACTTCATGAAGTAAGGCGGAAATAATCGTCACATCATCCGCATTTAAAGAAGCTAAAATTTCCGCCACATGCAAAGGATGGGTTATAAAATCATCGCCCGTTAATCTTTTTTCTCCTTCATGTTCTTTTTTCGCATAAAAATAAGCATCTTCAATTTTCTTTAAAGAACTTTCCGGAAAATAATTAAGTTTTTCTTTTAATGATTCAAAGGTTATATTGGTATCTTTCATTTATATCTCCTCATATTGTATTATATTTTTCTTAAGGTATATTTCTAATTTAAAGGCATCAACATTTAGAATATCATCGACAAGTTCATGCATTCTTAAATCCGTTTTATTACTCCATTTATTTTTAAGACAATAAGACCATATATCTTTTTCCGATATATTTAATTTCTCCCGTTTTAAGTCGGCTGATTTCGTTTTTAAAGCGGGAAGTAACCGATTATATAAATCATTTAAGGATGCAAATTTTTCATTTTCTAAAGCCATAATTAAATGCCTTCTTTCATAATATTATTATATACTATTTTATTTGGCTTTTAAAGGTGATTTATGAAAAGTAAAAATATATTTGTAAAATCCACTTTGATCTTAATCCTCGGAGGAATTATTACTAAAATCCTCGGTTTTATTATTAGAATTATTTATACGAGAATCGTAGGTGCGGAAGTTATTGGCCTTTATTCTTTAGTCATGCCAACTTATTCTTTATTAATTACGATTGCTACTCTAGCTTTACCTACCACAATCTCTAAATTAGTCGCCGAAAATAAACATAATAATTTAAAAATAATTTCGACTTCAACTATTCTTATCATGGCGATAAATTTTTTAGTTGTCATATTTATGCTATTTGCCTCTAAATATATTGCGATTCATCTTCTTCATGAAGAAAGATGTTTTTTATTATTAATTGCGATGAGTTTAACATTTCCGATTATTTCTATTTCATCAATCATTAAAGGCTATTTTTATGGAAAACAAAATATGATTCCCAATGTTGTTTCCAATGTTATTGAACAAATAGTAAGAGGCATACTTATTTATTTACTAGTACCACCTTTAATGGCCAAAAGTGATATTTTAGCGGCTGCTTCTCTATTTTTATTTTCCTTTATTGAAGAATTAGTATCGATATTTATTAATTTACTATTCTTACCTAAAAATATTAAAATTTATAAAAATAATCTTATCCCCGATAAATATACTTTAAAAAACATTTTAAATATTTCTCTTCCCACGGTCTCTTCCCGGATTATTGGGAATATTGGCTATTTTTTTGAGCCCATAATTTTAACAAATTTACTTTTATATTCTGGTTACACTAATAATTATATTTTAGTAGAATATGGCGCTTATAATGCTTATACGATTCCGATTTTAACAGTCCCATCTTTTTTTATTACCGCTATTTCATCAGCTTTAATCCCAGAGATTAGTAAACATTATTTAAATCGGAATAAAAAATTAATGCTGAAAAGATTAAAGGAAGCCCTTTTCTTTTCTCTAAGTATTGGTATTACTTATTCAGTTATTCTCATCTTTTTTGATAATTTTATTTTAACTAAATTATATAATACTACCCTTGGGCTTAATTATATCAAAGTTCTCAGTCCTATATTTCCCCTTTTTTATATTGAAAATATTTTAATGAGTTTTTTGCAAGCTATTGATAAAGCTCATGTAACGATGAAAATTACGATTGCGGGAGTCTTCATTAAACTCGCCTCTTTAGGGGTATTTTCGCTAGTTCATGTTGGGATGTATTCTTTAGTTATTTCCGAAATATTAAATATTTTAGTGGTCGTTTCCTTAAATATTTATTTTGTATATCATTTTTTAAAGAATTATAAATACCAAAGTCTTTCACCATCTTTATAAACTGTTTCAATAAAGCCACAGCCAAGACACTCTTCGCCTAAATATAAAACACATGCTTGGCCTGGGGTGACACTTTTAGCTTTATCTGGGTATTTAACTAAAATTTCATTATTTTCTAAATACTCAAGTTGTACCGGAACATCTTCCCCTCGATAACGAAATTTAGCCGTACAAAAAGCGGGATGAACAGCACTAATAAAATTAACATTACTTATTTTGCAAGCATCACTATATAAGTATTCTTCGTCACCAATCGTTACGTATAAAATATTATCTTTGACATTTTTACCACAGACGAAATGTCTTTCGGTATGTCCTGACAAACCCACATTTTTTCTTTGACCAATTGTATAATTCATTAATCCATTATGGGTGCCAATTTCTTTTTTCGTTTTAACATCAATAATTGGCCCTTTATTCTCTTTTAAATAGTTATGAATAAATTTTTGAAAATTTCTTTCACCAATAAAGCAAATTCCGGTAGAATCTTTCTTTTTCGCTACTTCTAAATGTTCTCTTTCGGCAATCTTTCTTACTTCTTCTTTTTTTAAGTTTCCTATTGGAAATAAGACATTTTTAAATCCATCTAAGGAAACATCCGCAAGGAAGTAAGTTTGATCTTTATTTAAATCAACGGCCCTTAAAAGTTTACCATCTTTAATGCGAGCATAATGACCAGTAGCTATATAATCAGCTCCTAATTTTTCGGCTTCTTTTTTAAATAAATCAAATTTAATATATTTATTACATAACATATCCGGATTAGGAGTTCTTCCTTTTTCTAATTCCTTTAAAAAATATTTAAAGACATAATCCCAATATTCTTTAATAAAATCCACTCTATGAAGCGGAATATTTAATTCTTCACAAACTTTTTTGGCATCGTTATAATCTCTTTCTTGGGGACAGATAATATCATCATTTTGATAGTCTTCTCCATTAATGGTACTATCCCAATTCCGCATAAAAAGAGCAATAACATTATATCCTTCTTTTTTTAATAAATAAGCCGCTACGGCACTATCAACACCACCTGACATGCCAATAACTACTGTTTTCATCTTTGCCACCTCGGTCCTTTATTCTAGCATATTTAACTGCATAAATCCATAATATAAGAAATCAATATTACATCACGATTAATTAAGCCGCTTTTATATTTATAATCTAAATCACTTAATTTGACAATTTCTTCTTTTATTTCCTTTTCATTATATAATCTTAAATTATTTTTGACTTTTTGATATTGCCAATCAGCTAATCTCAACTCTTGTAAAATACTGTTATAATTAGTTTTTTTCTTTTCTAATATTAAGGAAGATAACATTAACCGAAATTCTCTATATAAAAGAGAAAGAATTACACTAGGTTCAACTTTCAAAACTTTAGCTTCATTTAAATAAATTAAGGCATTAGGTAAGTCTCTTCCAATAATACTATCGACTAGCTTAAAGTTATTCTCATCAACAGTTTTAGCGGTTAAATGAATAACATCATCATACATAATTTGACAAGGATTATTATAATAAAGCATAATCTTTTTAAGCTCATTAATGGCTAAATCAAAATTACCATTCGATTTATTAATAATATGCCATAAACTTTTATCATCAATTTTATATTTAGCTTCTCCCGCAATTTTATTTAATTCATTTTTGATATCCGTCTTAGTAAGACTAGGATAGATAAATAAGTGATTATTTTCTTTCATAATATTCACAAATTTTTTCTTATTATCTACTTTACCATTATAAAGAAAAATAAGTCGCGTATGCGGATTTTCTTTTTCCAAATATTTTAAAACTTTTTCGGCTTGCTCTTTGGCTTTATTAGAATTTTCTTTAGTGCTTGTCCCCACAAATTTAGCATTTTTGACAATTACACATTTATCATCATTAAACATGGAAAAGTAACTGGCTTCTTCTAAAACCTCATCTATAGTATTTTCTTGCAAATTAAAAGTTACAACATTAGCAATGCCTGATTTTAATTCCTTTAATTTTTCTTCCATAAAATAAATTGTTTCACTAACGATTAAATATGTATTCATGTCTATATTATCTCACAAAAATAATTATGTGGGAATATATCAATGGACTTTTTCTCTATTAAATTCTTGACATTTTTCTTCTAATAAAGGAAAATCGCAACATCTTTGAATCATTTTGACCGCCAAATGGTTATTTATATATAAATAATATAATTTTTTTGCCTTATTAGTAAGAAGATTAAAATTATTATTAAGAACAAAAAGTAAAACTCAATAAAATTTATTTCGTTTCACCTTGATAAGCCTCACGGCTTATCTTTCCTGTTTCATAGGATTTCACTCCTCCACAGGCCATATTTCCGACAGTCGCTGCCGTACTTGTTTTTATTATTTTTTTTTATTTTTAATTTTGATATATCTCTTTATAGTAACTTATTATCCCTTCATACATTATGTTTATACTTGCATTTATAT
>CANRJV010000008.1 GCA_947631045.1 uncultured Bacilli bacterium | reverse complement strand
ACACAACCATTACCTCCTAGATGATACAATTATACTATACGAACAAACGAATGTCAATATGTATTCCTCTTTTTGCATGACTTTCCTATTATATAAATAAAGGTTTAGTTTTTAAGAAACTAAACCCCAAAATAAATTAACTTACTTTTAAGCCTTCTTTTTTATTATTCTTATTATTAAATCTGGCAATTAAAGTATTAATTTTCTTTAATTTTCTTCTACTAAGACTTTGCTTAGGATATGTTTCATCACCTAATACTCTATTAAGTGGTAAATCATTTTCTTTATCATAAACTCTAAAACTATCCTTTAAATCATAAAAATCAGTTAATATTTCTAAAATAAAATCTCTTGCTTGTTCACTCATAGTCATTGAACTTTCAAAAAATATCTCTGCTTCTTCGCTTAGAAGACTAATTGTTCCTTCTAAAGTAGCCTCGGGAGTCATATATTCATCAATTGTCCGATATATTTCTCTAAGTTCATCATGGCCTAAACATCTAATTCCAATTAATTTATCAATTATGTAGGGAGTTACTACACCCACTTTACTTAAAGCTTTATAATAGAAATAAATCGTTAATAAATCTTTAGGATCTTGGATATCTAAAAATTTACTCAATACTTCTGAGTCTATATTATATTCCTTGGAAAACGCTAATAAATGGATAGTTAGTAAATCTTCCGTAGCATAAAATTCTAAAAGTCCTAATATTTCTACATAACTAATATTATATAAGCTTTTAAATTCTTCAATAGTTATATTATCTTTATTAATATACATTAATTTATTTAATTCTTGTTCTGTCATAACATCACCCACCAAAACAAAAATCATTATACTCTTTTTTTGCCTTTTAATCAAGCAAAAATCCCCATTACTGAGGATTATTATATTCTTCTAACAATCTTTTATGAATACCGGGTTCAATAATATTTATCGCATTAATGGCATTTTCTAAACTATTTTTAAAATTCCCTTTATAAAAAGCCACTTCCGCTTTAGAAAGTCCAAAATCAACTTCCCGATTACTTAGACGATAACGATTACCATAAACAATCGCCATCTCCGCCATTTTTGCCGTCTTTACCGTTTCATTAATGGTATTATATACTTTTAAAACTAAATCTCTAGCGGTATCAACTCTTAAATTTAAAGTTTTAATCGATATTGGTCTTTTATCTAATTCTTTAATCATTTCATTAATAGCCAGGGTGGCTTCACTTAATTCCACATAATAATTTTTGGGAATTATTGGTAATTTATAACTCCGTACTTTTTCTTTAGCTTGCAGTAAAATATCTTTTATTTGATCAAGCTCATCTCTGGCTCTTAATTCATCTTCTTTTAAACTTCCTAAAGTTCTTAAAGCGACATTTAATTTCTCTTCTTCATGCGAAAGTTTATTATTTAAGATTTCCATTTCTTTTGCAAGTCTCGAATAAGCTAAAGTCTTACTTCGTTCCATTTCGACAACATGGTCATAAGACTCTCTTATATTACTAAATTCATCTTTAATCTCTTTAATAACTAGAACATCATCATCTGATAAATCATAACTATATTTAATATCATCAATCTTTCTGTATAATTCATTATTAATTTTTTCTAATTTACTCACCTTTATTAAAATGCTTCTTTTATAATCTTCATATAAAGTTTTGGTTAATTTTTCTTTATCAAAATCATTATATAAAGAATCAAAATAATCAAGCATCGTCTTTAATTCAAAAACGGAATCAACAACATTTAAAACATTTAGCCGACTAAAAATATCTTGAATTTTCTTATTAACTTCTTCGATATTATATTCAATATTTAAATATTCTAGATTATAGCCTTCCAAAACCATTTTATGATAGATATCTTCGATATCGGCAATTCTTTTCGGAATTAAAACACTACCTAAATTAACAATGGATTTAGTTTCTTTAATAACTACTTTTAAATTACCAATAACATCATCAATCGCTTTAACAATCCGGCCAACTTCCAAATATTCATTTTTTTCCATTGCTGTTTCAAAAGCTTTGAATAATTTATCAACATTTTCAAATTGTAACTCAATAGGTTTTTTAATTATCTTATAATCATTAACATTATTGTTATATAAATTTCTAATTTCCCGGTAATCAGCTTTTAATTTAATAATAGTTTCCCGATTTTTTTCTTCGGATAAAGTAAGGTCGCGAATTTCATTAAGTAAAAAATCGGCTTTAGTCTTTAGATAACTTATATCCAGTTCAACATTAATTAAACCTTCTTTTAATTTAGAGTAATTTTTTTCATTAAAATCATTTTGAAGCTCAATTATTTCATCTGTTATTTTGGGAATTTCTTTATCTCTAATACTTTCGAATCTTTTTTGCCAATTTTTATATTTCTTTTTTAATTCTTGATTATTAACTAAGGCTTCAACTTTATTAAGTTCCGATAAAATACTACTCGAAATAATCAAATTTTTATCTCTTTCTAAAGAATTAATTTCATTATTTAAGGTTTTCTTATATCTTTTATCCATGAACAATAAAACAATTACAACGACAATCATTGTAAATAAATAATAAGCAACCGCAATTAGTAAAAAAGTTTCTCTTGTCATAAAGAACCACCTTTACTATAATCATTTTATCATAATATTCCGACTTTTAGAATACACGAAAAGACATTTTTTGCGTTTTGCTAAAATTTGTCAATTTTTGATTTAAAAAAACAACTTTCTAAAAGCTGTTTTAAGAAAAATATTTTTTTAGTTCATCTATTGATTTATTAAAATCTGGTTTTTTACAAACAAAAGAGCCACTTACTAAATTGGCAATTTTTAACCCATTTAGATAAGGCATCATTTCTATATTAACTCCCCCATCAAGGCCAATTAAAATTTTTTTATCTTGGAGATAGTTTATTTTTTCAATAACTTCGGGATTAAATTTTTGGCCCCCCATTCCGGGATTTACACCCATAACTAAAACATAATCAATTAAAGGCAAATATTTATCTAATAGATGAATATCTTCATCAGGATTAATGGCTAAACCCATTAAAATATGATTTTTTTTAACGTTTGAAATAACTTCTTCTAAATTATCATTAATATCATAATGAACAGTTATTATTTTAACATTTAAATTAATAAATAAAGAAATATATTTTAAAGGATTTGAAACCATCAAATGGATATCTAAACCTTTAGAGGTTTCTTTTAAATTATTAAGTAATTCAGCCATTTGAAAATTAGTATAAGGTACATAAGTATTATCCATTAAATCAACATGAATCAAATCAGCATGACTCTCATCTATCTTTTTAATAGTTTCTTTTTCCGGATAAATACTTTTTAAATAACTTACCGATATCATTTGGCCTCCTTTAAAAATCTTTGATAATTCTCATAACGACTCTCTAAAATTAAACCTTTATTTAATTTAGCGATAACTTCACAATCTTTCGTCTTAATATGATTACAATCTTTAAATTTACAATGAGCATTAGTAAACTCATTAAAACTATTTTTAATCTCTTCTTCAGAATAATTTTTTAAAGAAATTGCCGAAAAACCAGGAGTATCCACAATGTAAAAATCATCTAAAGGGAAAAGTTCTACAATTCTAGTTGTATGCTTACCTCTATTTAAACTTAAAGATATTTCATCAGTTTTTAAATTTAAATTTTGGTCAAAATAATTAATTAAGGTACTTTTACCCGCCCCCGTTTGTCCACAAACAGTCACAATTTGACCTTTTAAATATTTTTTTAATTTCTTCCATTTTTGATTTGTAAAAACTGGAATGCCAATCTTTTCATAATAACTAAAAATATTAGTCAAATCTTTTAATTCTTTACTATCTACTAAATCTAGTTTTGTAAGAACAATAACTGGTTTAATTTTATTAATAGTTATTATACTAATTAATTTATCTAATAAAGTTAAATTTAAATCAGGTTTCTTCAAACTAGTCACTATAAGAGCAATATCAATATTAGCTACGGGTGGACGATCTAGGGCATTCTTGCGAGGGCTTACCTCTTCAATCACTTTTTCTTCTTCATTTACTTTAACATGGTCCCCCACTAAAGGTTTAAATTTTTGATGCCGAAATTTACCTCGACTTTTTGTATCGAGGTAAACATCGCCCATTTTTATAGTAAAAGTATCACTATTAATTTTAACAATTAATCCTTCTTTTAACATAAACCATCACAATTATCATCAGGGGTAGTATTTTCACTTTTACTAACATAAACCCAAATTCTAAATGATGCTCCACCTTGTACTGGAGTTCCGGCATTTCTACTTTGACGATAGATAGTGCCATCTAAATTATTTTCGGAAACCGTTTCGGTAATTTCTAATTTAAGATTATTTTCAGAACAGAAATCTTCAACATCGGAAATTGTATAAGTGCCATCAGTAAAATCCGGATATGGAGTTCCCACTTTAGCCACATAAAGACTAATGCTCGCTCCTTTAATTAAGCTTTCGCCAGGTTCTACTGATTGTCTAACTATTTCATCAGTTTGAAACTCTTCATCATTATCAATTACTTCATCTTCAATATTAACAACTAATCCTCTGGCTTCTAGAGCTCCTTTTACTTCTAAATAATTTTTATGAGTATAATCTTCAATATGAATAGTTTCATCCCCTGTAGAAACATAAAGTTTTATTTCAGAGCCTTTCTTTCTCTTAGTTCCCGCAAGAGGTGAAGTCTTAACAACATCTCCTACTTCAATTTCTTTAGATGATACACCCTCTTGTTCATCAGAAATGGTAAATCCTTTTTTTTGTAGAATATCGATAGCTTCTTCGGCTTTTTTATTCGTTACATCTGGAACTTCAATCGTTTTAGTATTATTCGTCGTCATAATTAAGACAAAGACTAAAGTTACCACGATTATTAATCCAGTAAATATAGAGGCTAATTTAATTAAAATTTTATTTTGCTTTTTCAAATCATCACCCGTTATTTTCTTTACAACCACTTCTTCTTTTTCGGCTGGTTTAATTCTTTCTTTATTATTACCACTTTTGGTTTCACTATTCTTTTTGGCTTCCGTTTTAACTTGTTTTATCACTTTCGTATCATCTGATACTTCTTGATATTTTAATTTTATCTTTGGTTCATTAATTCTTTCCGGTTCTAAACAAGTTTTTAAATCTTCATGCATTTCCCGAGCATCGCTATATCGATTTTTGGGATTTTTCGCCGTCGCTTTAATAATAATATTTTCGACACTTTGCGGAATATCGGGATCTTCTTCTCTAACACTTGGAAGAGGTTCTTTTAAATGTTTAAGAGCTATTTCCACGGCATTATCGCCTTTAAAAGGAAGTTTACCGGTTAATAATTCATAAAATAAAATACCAATGGAATAAATATCACTTTGTAAAGTTGCGCCTTTACCACTCGCTTGTTCTGGTGGTAAATAATGGACACTTCCCATAACCGAATTAGTTTGAGTAAGTTGGGTAGAATTCATCGCCATCGCAATACCAAAATCCGTAATTTTGACTAAGCCATTTTCCAAAATCATAATATTTTGCGGTTTTATATCCCGATGGATAATATAAGAATCATGGGCTACGGAAAGGCCATCAGTTATTTGCATGACAATATCTACCGCTTCTCTAACGGTAAGTTTTCCTCGCTTTTTAAGAAGTTGCTTTAAATGGCGCCCTTCAATATATTCCATAACAATATAATATTCACCATTATCCTCACCAACATCATATACTTCAACGATATTAGGATTAGATAAACTACTAGCCGCTAAAGCTTCTCTTTGAAATCTTCTCACAAATTTCTCATCATTAGCTAAATCGCCTCTTAAAACTTTAACCGCCACATTTCGATCAAGAATTGTATCATAGGCTAAATAAACATTAGCCATTCCCCCTTCACCAATACTTTTTATTACTTGGTAACGGTCACTAATCTTTTGCCCTTTCATTATCATAATTATTCACCATTCCTTGAAAGATATGCGATCGAGATGTTATCATTGCCACCCCGAGCATTACATTTTCTAATTAATTTTTCCACTTTTTCATAAGCATCTAATTCTTCATCATTTAAAACTTTTTCAATTTGTTCTTCGGTTAACATATTGGTTAAACCATCGCTACAAAGCATGATGGAATCAAATTCAATATCAATGACATCGAAAATATCCATATCAACTTTTTCGGCAGCTCCTAAAGCTTTCATTAAAACATTTTTCTTCGGATGAATCTTGGCTTCTTCTTCCGTTAAATTGCCGGCATCCACGAGTAGATTAACTAAAGTATGATCATGAGTTACTTTATGAAGCTTCTTGTTTTTCATAACAAATCCTGAGGAATCGCCAATATTACCGAAAATCAAATAATTCTTGGTTAAAAGAGCCACCACTAAAGTTGTTCCTAAACCTTTGGAATCAATATTTTCCTCTCCATATTCTAAAATTTCCCCATTTATTTCATTAATATTATCATTAAGCCAATTGACCGCATCTAATTTGGAACCAATGGAAGGTGTCTCATTAAAGCGTTTACCTAAATGTGATACCGCAATACTTGAGGCAACTTCCCCTTTGCGGTGCCCACCCATTCCATCAGCAACAACAAGTAAATATTCATTACTATCATTTTTTAAAATTGTAACGCTATCTTCATTATGACTTCTAACTCGTCCTGAGTCTGTCATGTAACATGATTCCATTTTTACACCTCTTTACTTCTTAGTTGACCGCAAGCCGCACTAATCGAATCCCCAAATTCTTTTCGAACTGTCACATTAATCCCTTGGCTTATTAATGCCTCTTTAAATTCTTTTATTCTTTCACTTTTTTTGAACTCTAAATTATTTGTTTCATTATATGGTATTAGATTAACATAGACATTCATTCCTTTTAAAAGATGAGCAAGTTCATAAGCACAATCTAAGCTATCATTTACCATATTAAGCATAACATATTCTATAGTTATTCGTCTATTAGTTTTTAAAAGATATTTTCTCAAAGCCTCCATTAGTTTACTAATATTATACACTTTATTAATGGGCATAATTTTATCTCTAATCGCATCATTCGGCGCATGCAAACTAACGGCTAAATTAACTTGTAACGGAAAATTACTAAACTCTTCAATTTTAGGAACTAACCCACAAGTAGAAATAGTTATATGTCTAGAACCAATGGCCAGTCCTTTCGGATAATTAATAATTTTAACAAAATTAATTACATTATCATAATTGTCAAAAGGTTCTCCAATTCCCATAACAACTACGCTATTTATTTTATCTTTAATATCCTCTTCAATTAATAAAATTTGCTCTACCATTTCATAAGTTTCTAAGCCTCTTACTTTTTTAAGACGACCACTTTCACAAAACTTACACCCCATATTGCAACCAACTTCCGATGAAACACAGACACTTTTTCCATAATCATGTTCCATTAAAACAGCTTCAACATAGTTGCCATCTAAAAGTTCAAATAAATATTTTTTAACTAAAGAGCCTTCTTCTCTTTTCTTTATTTTGATAAAATCAATTTTAAAATCTTTTTTTAAAGTATCTCTTAATTCTTTTTTTAAATTTGTAAAATTAACAATATCTCTTTCTTTATGAATATAAAGCCACTCTAAAACTTGCTCGGCTTTATACTTTTTTTCACCGATACTTAAAAAATACTCTTCCAATTCTTCTTTAGTTAAACTCATTAAATTTCTCATAATTTAATTTTACTATAAATTAAGCAAAATGTATCTAGAAAAATGTAATTTAAAAAGAAAAAGAGCCGAAGCTCTTTTCCCCAAAATTATCAGACATGCGACAAAATATGTCTGAGTGGCCATGTTTTTATGTCTTTAGCATCTGACAAATGATTATGATAGTTAAGAAATTCTCCTAACACAAAAAGTATAACACAGCCAACATTTTTAATCAAGAGTTTTGTCCAAATATATACACATTTTTATTTTTCGGTACTTCCAACATTTATAATAACGCATAAGTAAAAGGAGAGCCAGAAATGGAAAGATTAAGAAATTTAAGAGAAGAAGCTAGCTTAAAACAAGAAGATTTAGCAAGTATAATTGGCATTAAAAGAGCTACTTATACTTCTTATGAAATTGAAAGAGATACTATTCCTATCGTCCATTTAAATAGTTTATGTAATTATTTTGATGTTTCAATTGATTATGTCTTAGGTTTAACCGACAAGAAAAAATATCATAATTTAAAAAAAGAAATTAATAAAGAACTTCTCCGTCAAAGATTAAAAAGCTTACGCCAAGAAAATAAAATTACCCAAATCAAAATAGCCCAAATATTAAATATTTCCAGAAGTACCTGGACTGGATATGAAAGTTGTAAATATCAAATACCAACCTTAATCTTAGAAGAGCTCGGAAGAAGATATCACACCTCTATCGATTATCTTTTAGGAAAAATTGATAAATATTAAGAACCCTTTTTAACCATAATCTAAGCCTTATCATAAAATATTATGAAGTATGAAAGGAAGGTTTAATGACTAAAGGGATTTTAACAGCCAGAGAAAAAGAAGTCTTTGAACTGCTAGTATTAAATAAAACTACTAAAGAAATTGCCGCATTTTTAGGAATTAGTGAAAAAACAGTACGCAATCATATTTCTAATACCATGCAAAAACTAGGAGTTAAAAGTCGCGCTCAAGCTGTCGTGGAATTATTAAAACTAGGAGAACTATCTATCTAAATAAGTTCCTGATACTTTAAAGAATGATTTATTTCATTCTTTTTTTGAGTTATAAAAAAGAAGTTAATTAGTATAATTAATTAGGTGGTTTTATGCTCAAAAGATTGGCCTTAAAAAAGACAATTATTATATCCTTATCTTTTTTAATTCTACTTATCATTTATTTTTTTCCTAGTAATGAAGCTTATAATATTCACACTACTCTAACCTATACTAATCCTGTCACTATTCCCATTTATTTAGTTGATGATAATAACTTAGTATCCCGCTTTGAAGTTATTAAAAAAAGTGATGATATTAATAACTTAATTGAAGAAGTTATTCAAAATTTAACTATTGGCAGTAATGATAATTCTCACATTCCAAATAATTTTAAACAAGTAATTCCTAAAGATACCAAAATAATTAATAAAGATTTAACTGATGGTCTTTTAAAAATAAATTTTTCGAAAGAATTACTAAATGTTGAGGAAGAAAATGAAGAAAAAATGTTAGAAGCACTAATTTATTCCTTAACGGAAATTAAAGATGTTAAAAAAATTATGATTTTTGTGGAAGGAGAACTTTTAAAAAGCCTTCCTAATAGTGGCAAAACTTTACCTAATACTTTAGATAGATCTTATGGAATAAATAAAGTCTATGAATTAGATAGTATGAAAGATGTTACAAAAATAACCACTTATTATGTAAGTAAAATTGATGGTTTTTCTTACTTTACTCCACTTACAACTGTAACCAATACCCAAAATGAAAAAGTGGAAATCATTATTGAAAAGTTAAAAACATCTCCTACTTATGAAACAAACCTTATTAGCTATCTTGCTTCATCAGCCGAACTTTTAAATTATGAAATATTAGAGAACTCCATTAATTTAAGTTTTAATAATCAAGTTTTAAATTTAGAAGAAAACAAAATAATTGAAGAAGTAAAATATGCCATTGCTCTTTCTATAAGAGATACTTATGATATAAATGAAACTATTTTTTATGTTGATAATCAATTAATCGATGCCTTTTTTATCTAGCCTAGGTAAAAAGGTATTTTTTTCCTTGAAATATTAATAATAATAGTATATAATTTTAATTGTTCCAGACCTGTTTCCGTAGCTCAGCTGGATAGAGCAATCGCCTTCTAAGCGATCGGTCAGGCGTTCGAATCGCCTCGGAAACACCATCTTAAAAATTACACGCTTTATAATAAGTGTGTTTTTTTTAAATAATCGTGCATAAGATAGATAATTATGATACAATTTAATTAATATAAAAGGTGGCGGAAAATGAAATTAAAAAAAGATGTTCTAAATAAAATTCTTATTATTGGAGGAATTATTATTTTACTCGGTGTAGGTATTTATTCTTATGTCAAAATTAAGGCAAAATTAGATTATGAGAAAACTTATGAATATAAACTTATTACCAAGGGGTATGAAAAAGATGATGCTGTAAAAATTACGAAAACTTTTAAAGAGCAAGAAATTGAATACATTTTAAATCAAGATGTTAATGATATCTATTTGAAAATAGCGAGTGATAAATATTTTATTTATGATAAGTTATATGATTATTTAGATTATCAAGCGCAAAATGAAGATAAAGAAATAAGAGAAATTGTGGAAAGAGTTAATACCAATACGAATAAAAAATATTATGAAGAAGCAACACCTACTGATATTTCCAAAAAAGAATTAATGCTTGTTAATAAATATACTTATCTAGATGAAACTTATGAACCAGAAGAATTAGTCACAATTCCTCCTACTTATTCTTATGGCGAAATAGGTAGTCAAAAAGCCACGCAAAGTACTTATGATGCTTTCTTAAATATGTGGAATGCTTCTCATGAACAAGGTTTTTATTTAATGGTTAATTCTTCTTATAGGACCCATGAAAAACAACAAAGCGTTTATGATGATTATAAAAAATCCTATGGTACTGAATATGCTGATTCTATTGCGGCTAGACCAGGATACTCTGAACACCAAACCGGTTATACTTTAGATATTTTTGAAATGAATACGAGTCAAAAGACTTTCCCAGAAACGGAATCTTATAAATGGTTAAAAGAAAATGCTCATAAATATGGGTTTATTCAAAGATATCCTGAAGATAAAGTTGATATTACAGGTTATAATTTTGAATCATGGCATTACCGTTATGTAGGAGTGGAAGCCGCCACTTATATCTATGAAAATAATATAACCTTTGATGAATATTATGCTTACTTTGTCAAGTAGGCATTTTTCATAGGTAAAATATTTAAAAAAAGCGGAATATTTGATATAATAACTACTAGGTGAAATGTGTGAATTATCCCAATCAAATAAAAAAAGAATATCATAAAAATATCAACTATGCTAATCGAGGAATGGATTTGGAAAAAATGATTAATGAAGCCAATGAATATTACTTAGAAAAAGACATGGCTTTAATTTATAAAAAACCCACTCCTATTGGGATTGTTAAAGTTAGTTATGAAAATAACCAACAAAAAATAAAAGATGCATATTTTGCTACCCAATCAACATTAGATTATAATGGATTATATAAAGGAAAATATGTGGAATTTGATGCCAAGAATACGGAATCTAAAACGGCATTTCCGATAAGTAATGTTCATAAACATCAAATTTTACATCTTAGAAGAGTAATAAGACATGGAGGTATCGTTTTCTTAATTATTCGAATTAAAGGATTGATTTATTTATTAAATGGACCAGATTTTATTGAATTTATTGACCATACTGAAAGAAAAAGTATTCCTTATAGTTTTATAGAAGAAAAAGGTTATCCATTAGAATATAATTATAATAAAGGTCTTGATTACTTAAAAATTGTTGATTTAATTGGAGGATTTAAAAATGAAGAAAATTAAATTAAAAGTTAATAAAAAACAAGATAAAGTAAAAGCACCCAAAGAAAAAAAAGTAATTTGGAAAAGTGTTTTAAGCTTTTTACTTATTTGTGCCATCGGTGTTATAAGTTTAGCCCTAGTATTTGCTCTTTATATTGTTATTACATCTCCGAACTTTGATAAATCTGAATTATATCAAAAAGAGCCCACTATTCTTTATGATAAATATGGGGCCGAATTAGCCAGAGTTGGCGCCATGGATAGTGTTGTTATTACTTATGATGAAATACCAGATGTTTTAATTGATGCTTTAATTGCGACTGAAGACTCAAGATTTTTTCAACATAATGGTTTAGATTTATTTAGGTTTTTAAAAGCATCATTTGGTCAAATATTAGGTAGTGATAGTGCTGGTGGAGCATCTACTCTATCCATGCAAGTTATTAAAAGAACTTATACTAGTAGTCAAGATGAAGGTCTTGCTGGTATTATTCGGAAATTTACCGATATCTATATGGCTGTCTTCAAATTAGAGGCCAACTATACCAAAGAAGAAATTATTGAATTCTATCTTAATAGTCAATGGTTTGCTAATGCCGGTGATATCAATATTGAAAAAGGAATATATGGTATTGAACAGGCTAGTTTATATTTCTTTGGAAAATCTAGTAAAGATTTAAACCTAGCGGAGGCTTCTCTTCTAGTGGGAATGTTCCAAAATACTTATTATTTAAATCCTTACAGTTATCCTGATAAAGCCAAAGATAGACAAAAAACCGTTTTAAAATTAATGGTTAGACATGGTTATATTACCCAAGAAGAAGCCGATAACGCTCTTGCTATTCCTCTAGATAATCTTTTACTTAAACAAGATAAAGGGGAAATTTTACAAGCGGAAAGTAAACAAGCCTTTATTGATTATTGCTTAGATGAAGTGGAAACTAACTTAGGAGTTGATCCAAGAGAAGTTTCTTTAAAGATTTACACTACTTTTGATCCTAAAATTCAAGAAATTTTAGAAAAAGTTGAAGATGGCGATGTTTATAAATTCCCAAATAGTTATGAAGAAACTGATGAATATGTTGATGAAGGTATTGCCGTTACTAGTGTGGCTGATGGATCAATCGTCGCTTTATCCGGAGGAAGAAACTACAAAGGTAATGGTCAAAACCTAGCCACTGATATTAAAAAGCAACCAGGTTCAACAGCTAAACCAATTTTTGACTATGCGATGTATATTGAACATATTTCTCATAGTTCTTATGCGATGTTCTTAGATGAACCAACTACTTATTCTACTGGTCAAAGAATAACAAACTATGATAATGGTTATAAACATTTAATAACTTTGAGAGATGCTCTAAGAGATTCTCGAAACATTCCAGCCTACTTAGCTTTTAAAGATGTAGCCAACTTAGATCAAAAAATTATTGAAGACTTTGTTCATAGTGTCGGTATTGATTATGGTGATACCTTATATGAATCGGCTTCTATTGGTGGATTTGATGGTGTTTCACCACTTCAAATGGCCGCAGCTTATGCCACATTTGCCAGAGGTGGCTATTATATAAAACCTTATACTTATACCCGAATTATTAATAACGAAACCGAAAAAGAAATTAATTATAGTTATAGTAAAGAAAAAGTTATGGAAGAATCAACAGCTTATATGATTAATAATATTTTAAATAATTATGGGGCTGGTGGTGACAAAGTTGCTAGTAAAACAGGTACAACTAACCTACCAAAAGATGTCAAAGATAATAATCATTTACCAAGCGGCGCTATTCTAGAAGTTTGGTATAATAGTTATTCTACCGAATATTCCGTATCATTATGGTATGGTTATAAACAATTATATCCTAATGCTGCCGAAACTAAACATTACCTAAATAGTTCTAGTGGTGGTACGGCAAGAAGTACGATAATGAGTTATCTAGCTAAAAACATTCATAAAAATAAAAAGGAATTCCCTATTCCTAAAGGCGTTACTGGCGTTAATATTGAAAAAGAAACCTTCCCACCAAAATTATGTAGTGCTTATACGCCAAAGAATTTATGTGTAACGGAATACTTTGTATCTGGTACCGAACCAACTGACGCCTCTAGTCGATTTGATACTTTACCAGATCCTACTAATGGCAGTTTTAATTTTAGTGGTAATACTATTACCTTAAAATGGACACCAATAAGTACTCCCGAAGCTATTGATCCTACGGCTTTAGCTAATCATTTTAATGAATATTATGGCAGTTATGCTAATCAATATTATAATTCGCGTTTACAATATAATAATACGAATATCGGTAATTTAATCTATCGAATTTATTTAAAAAATAGTGATGGCACTTTAACAGAAATCGGTACTACTACTGGTAATACATTTAATTATTCTGCTTCTGTTGGAGGTAATTATACCTTTGTTGTTAAAGCCTCTTATTCGATATTTAAATATAATATGTCTAATGGTTTAACAATTAGTACTAGAACAATAGATAATAATGTTAATAATATGGTAGATGGTAACCAAAATAATTCAAATAACAATAATACAAATAATGATGATGACACAGGATTAAATTAAAAAATTGGCTTTTATAAAACCAATTTTTTTTAATTTATTTTTTCAAATTTGTCTTTACCTACCCCACAGACTGGGCATACCCAATCATCGGGTAACTCAGCAAAGGGAACATCTTCTTTAGCATCATCATATATATGTCCACAGATAAGACAGCGATATTTAGAAGATGAAGTATTTTCGACTTCTTCAATATAAGTTGGGGCTTTACTTGGAGATCTTCCTTTCATATTTTCTTGATAATACTTATAAGTTAAAGCCTCATCATCACTTAAAACTTTACTAGTATTTACTCTTACTAAAAAGATATCATGAGTTTCACTATCGACTATATCTATAACATCTCCAATTAAATAACCACAACTACCCTTTTGAATAACTGGTATATCATCAATTATCTCGTATTCAACATTCTCAAATTTAGAAATATCTTTAGATGAATAAAAACCAAAGGTATTAATAATTTCTTTATTGATATTCATACTTAAAACATTAATAGCTAATTTTTTACTTCTTTTAATTATTTCATTCGTATAATTTTCTTTATTAATACTTGCAGCAATTATAGGATTTTGACTAGTTATTTGCACGGCCGTATTAACTATGCAACCTGCTAAAGTATCCTTATCTTTAGTGCTAACAATATATAAGCCATAAGAAAACTTTTTAAAAATATTCTTATCCATATTTATCCTTAATTTAAACTACTTAAATTAACAATTTTTTCGACTTCACTACGAACATTTTCAAAAGTAAATGGTTTAGCTAAAACATCCACTATATCATAATTAAATGCTCTATCAACCCGTTCTTTAGCCACATCACCCGTAATAATACATACAGGTATTCTTCTAAAAAGTTTATTTTCTTTAAAATAGTCTAAAACGGCAAAGCCATCTACTTCCGGCATATTTAAATCAAGCAGGCAGCCAATAATTGAATCATCAACATTATTTTTAATAATATCGATGGCTTCCTTACCATTAAATGCTACTATAACTTCGTATTGATCTTTAAAAGCTCTTTCCACGATATTACTAATAATCTTTGAATCATCCGCTACTAATATTTTTTTCATTTTTTATTCACTCTTTCCTAAATATTTATTGGCAAGTTTGGTATATTTATCAATTTCTTGCTTTAATTTATCATAAGTTTTATTTACTTCATCAATATTATTGGCTTTACTAGCAAGTTCATGAGCATAAGCAATATCAACTAAACTCATAAATCCCAAATATTTGGAATCACTTTTTAAAGCATGGACTAATATGGCATAATCGGCCATATTTTGATCTTTCTTATATTTTTCAATATTTGGAATTCTGGTTTTATTTTCCTCTAAAAACATTTCTAAAGTTTCATCATAGAAACTTAAATCTCCTAAAAGACTAACCGCATATTCTAAATCAACCCCATTATTTGTTAAGATACTTACATCTTTCGTAAAAACCACCTCTACTATAAAAATTATATCACAAAAAAAAGAGTTAATATTGATTTATCTTCACATTTAACACTTTTTTCTTATTTTATGTCAATTAAATTATTTTAAATAAGTATTCAAAACTCTTTCTAATTCTTTTTTATCAATAGGTTTAGATATATAATCATTGAACCCTACTTTTAAATAATTCTCTTTCATTCCCGCAATAGCATTAGCGGTAAGAGCAATAACTGGAATATCAAAACCTTCTATATTTTTTAATTTTTTAAATGTTTCTACTCCACTCATTTTTGGCATCATATCATCCATTAAAATTAAATCATACTTAGAACCTTCTTCAATTTTTTTAAGACATTCAAAGCCGCTTTCAACTTCTTCTGTATCTAATTTATAAGTCGAAAGTAATCTGGCTGCTACCTTTAAGTTAATGGCATTATCATCAACAATTAAAACCTTTTTACCTTTAATATCTAACTTTTTCGGTTCTTTCACAGTTTCTTTAACTTTTTTTGGTGATGTAACAATTTTTTGATCTATTGCGACCGTAAAATTAGAACCTTTGCCATATTCTGATTCTACTACTATCTTACCATGCATTAAATCAACCAATTTTTTAGTAATGGCAAGTCCTAAGCCAGTTCCTTCTATCGTCATATTATGTTGTAAATCAAATCTTTCAAATTTAGTAAACAATTTATCAATATTTTCTTTTTTAATTCCTATACCACTATCTTTAACACTGATAATCAAGCGACAAATATTATTCTTTTTAACCACATCAACATTAAATTCAACAAAACCTTCTTTGGTATATTTAACTGCATTAGTCAGTAAATTTAAAACTATTTGTTTAAGTCTTACATAATCACCATTTAAATATTCAGGCAAGTCTTTGGCAATATTTACTCTAAATTCTAAAGGCTTATCACCAATTCTGCCTTTAGTTAATTTAACAAGTTCATCAAATACTTTCGCAGGTTCATATTCCACTTTAATTATTTCTAATTTATTTGCTTCAATTTTGGAAATATCTAAAATACCATTGACAATCTCCAATAGGTTTTGAGAAGCCGCCATAATATCTCTTACTTCCCCTTTAATTTCATCGATATTATCTTCTTCTAAAATAAGTTGACTAAACCCATCGATGGCATTAAGTGGAGTCCTAATTTCATGCGACATATTTGATAAGAAATCTGTCTTGGCTTTATTAGCTCTCTCGGCTTGCTCTTTAGCAATATTTAATTGTTCAATCATTTTAACATCAGGGTTTTCAATGGTACTATACATGGTATAGCAAGTTAAAACTAAAATAACATCGCTTAAATTAAAGCCTGGGAATATAATACTACTAATTCCTGATAGGAAAATAAAGAATAAAACGAAATAAATAATATTATACCGCTTATCTAAGTTATTATGATTTAATAACAAGACAATCAAATTAAGTAGTTCCGTTGTGGCTAAAACAGATTGGGTAATATCTGTGGTACTACCCGATACAGTAGTTATTCCATTAACTAGTTCAATATTAATACTAGTAAATGATATTATAAAAGCATAAAATATATAAACAACCAATAATATACCATCTAAATTTTCTTGACTTATTTTTATTTTTTTATTGATAGTTAAAGTATAGCCTAAAATAGAGCCAAAGAAAATCATGTATAATACGGATACTATCTTATTTAAGACTCCCACTAAGGAAGCAATTTTTAAAGCATTTTCAAATCCTTGAAAATAGGCAAATATATGAAGACCAGTCGTTATCGAAATCGATAAAAAAGCACATACCAGCATAATATCATAATATTTATTTTCCGGAAACTTGGCTTTTTCTTTCGGAAAATATATAACCATTAATAAAATAATAAATATTAAAGATACTAATTGTAATTCAAACTCCGCTATCATAAATACCCTCTATTCTAAAAATATTGTAACATTTTGGCGAATTAAATACAAGAAAAAAGAGGCTTAGCCTCATTAAATTTCTTATCTTGTTCTTTGACGACTTTTTCCCTTTTCTTTTTGATATTCAAAATCAAGAATATCATTATCAGGATACAATGCTCTTATATCTTTATCATAAGTGTCTTTCATAAATTGTTTAAAATCATACTTTTTATCTTGTTCTCTTCTTGCTAAAGTTGGAGCCAAAATATGAGCATTTTGAGGAGTTACTCGAACATTATCAAGACTTGCTCTAACTTCTTCCGGACTAGTTACATTTTTATCAATAAAACCAGTTAACTCTTCATCCCAAACATCATCATACCATTTATGATGGCAATATTCTTGTCTTCTAGCTATCATATAATCTAAATGATAATCTTTTCTTGAATCTAGATATTCTCTTGTTAAAGGAATACTATGTTGTCTAATTTGTTCATAATGCATTTCGGCAATTTTTTCCCTAATTAAATCTCTCGCTTCATACTTATTCATACCGGTAAAATCTAGTGGTTTTCCAAAGCATACATAAACTGTACTAGCATCCAATGTCGTATGAGTAGAAACCGGAACAACTTTTTTACCAGTCTTTTCCCATAATTCAAAAGCACTATAAAACATTCCTTCAACTAATTTATTTTCCGTATTATTATATCTTCCTTCAATATATTCTATAACACTTGTCTTATTTTCAAGTAATTTTTCCATTTTACAAACGGAATCTTTACGACTATCTTTATCTTGACGATTAACATAAGCTATTCCTGAAAGCCATAAAAAGTTTAAAACGGGATTATGATCAATTTGATCAGTGGATCCTACTAAATAATAGGCAAGACGATCAAGACTGATAGACATCGAATTACTTTCCTCATCAAATAAATGATTAGGAGCAAAAATATAAGCATCATCATCTAAACCTGTTACTTTTTCTACCTCTACTAAAGTATTAGTTCTATCAACTTCTTCAGGAGTTTTTCCCTCTAAAAATTCGGGATGATATTCTTCAATTATCGTATTCCTTCTTGATGCTGATTTTAACGCATTTTGCATAACTTTAAGACCTAATTTTCTTAATGTTAAACCCGTCTTAGTTACAAAATTTTCACTTGTTGAATATTTAACTCTCGCTAAATTTTTATTGAATGGTAAATTGCGAGGATTTTCTTCCAAGGATACCATTTCTTTAGGACTTAATGCCTTTCTAAAGTCTAAATAATCTTCTTCTAATTCATCTTGAAAGCCTTTAACAGAATTAATTAAATATTCTATTGTAACTTTAACAGCGTTTAAAGAATTAAAGTCTTGAGCTTTTAATATTTGTTCATATAATTCTGAGATTTGATTATCATAGAAATCTTTTGATTCCAATATGAATACTATGAGACTATTAAGATTAATATACTCCCCAGTTTTAACAATTTTTTTACTTATTGTTGGGTTTTTACTTTGTAAGTTTTTTTGAACCTTTATAAGAAATTTTAAAGCTTCTTTTGCTCTTGCTTCTAAATTATTAATTTCTTCTTCACTTTTTTCAGCTAAACTAATAAGTTCTAATTCTATTTGTTTATATTCTTCCTCTGTCATAATTTTCCTTCCCATCTAACACCTTTTATATTAAGCATTAAAAAAGAAGATTACAAGAGACTTGACACAAATTATACAGTATTTATTGTATTTCTTTTAATATTTCTTTAACTATTTCTAATCCTGTTTTTTCATCTTCAAGATTTTTGATATTTTTTAATTTAATATCTTTACCTACTTTTTCATATAACGAATAATATACCTTTAATTTATTATCTTCATCAAAAGTATTATCGGTATAAACAAGAAAATCTTTATTCCCCTCATCATCGTGATAAGTAGCAATTACTTCACATTTTATTTTTTTCCCCTCTTCATTTGTTTTCATAAAAGTTATTCTTTGCATAATCTACTCCTAATTAAGATTTTAACATAATTAAAAGAGTATTACTACTCTTCTATTTTAAAATCTTCTTTACTGCCATCTAAATAAATTATTTTATTATCTTTAATATCTAAAACATTTTTTAAATTATGATAATTATCTGTTACCTCTGTATAAAGTAAATCATAATACTCTTCCGTATTAAATAACCCGATAGTATTATTGTCTTTTAAAAAGATTATATACTCAACATCACTCAAATTAATTCTTTTTATACTTTTTATTTTATCATCTAATTTTATTCTAAAAGCTCGAAGCTTATAATCATTAAGATATATATCATAATAAAAGGAACGTTCATACAAAGTATTAAGCCGATCTTTTAAATTTTTATCAACGGATAAACTCGAAATTTTCTCTTTATTATAAGGTTCTAAATAAGCAAGGCCATCACTTAATAAATAAATATTGGCATAATCTAAATTAATCTCTTCCATTAATTTAATTTCTTCATCCTCTTTTTGAGAATTATTTTCTTTTGCAAAATGATCAAAAATTATATAACCTAATAAGACAATAATTATTAAGATTAAAACGATAGTTAACTTATTTGTTTTCATATTCCTCTAAAGCCTTTAAAATTCCTTTATATGGAAGAAGGGCACAATTTTTTCGATTGCTTTGTTTATAAATATCTTGAAAAGCTAAGCCTTCATTTAAGGAATCTTCATCATATTCTTCTTCATCACACATTGCATAAAAATTTTTAATGTATTCTTTAGCTTCAGCAATATTTTTGCCAATTAAATTCTTAATCATTATGGAAGTAGAAGCTGTCGAAATAGCACAAGCTTCTCCCATAAAACTAATATCTTCAATTGTATCATTATTAAATTTAATATAAATATCTAAATTATCAATACAATTAGGATTTCTTGTATTAACCTTTTGATAATTTTCATCATGAATTTCTTTTTTATGCATTGGATGTTGAAAATTTTCTAATATTATTTCTCTTCCTACTTCTTTATCCATTAAAACATCTCTTTCATTATTTTATCTTTATCTTTTAAAAGCTCCACTAAATTATCAATTTCGGATTCTGTATTATAAAAATATAAACTTACCCGAATAGAATTAGCTACTCCTAAAATATCTTTTGTAAGTTTAGCACAATGATTACCTGCTCTTACACAAATACCATATTTATTTAAATAGTAGGCAACATCTTCAGAAAAAACACCATCCACATTAAAAGCGACAATACCACTATCAGCTTCTAAATTTAAAATGTCAATATGCGGAATCGTTACTAATTTTTCAATTAAGTAAGCCCTTAAATTTTTTTCATATTCACTTATCTTATCCATGCCGATTTTATTTAAATATTTAATAGCTTCCCCAAAACCAATAACACCAGCAATATTAGGAGTACCCGCCTCAAATCTAGTGGGAACATCTTTTAAAACCATTTTATCTGGGGAATCAAATGATTCATTCATTCCCCCGCCCAGATTCATTGGCTCAATATTTTGCATAAGTTCATATTTGGCATATAAAACGCCGACTCCGGTAGGTCCTAACATTTTATGAGCGGAAAATGCTAAAAAGTCAATGTCACTATCACTGACATTAGTTTTCTTATGAGGAACACTTTGAGCGCCATCAACAACAACAAAAATATCTCTTTCATGCGCAAATTTAGTAATTTCTTTAATGGGTCTTATGTCTCCAATAACATTAGTAATCTCTGCTAAACTAATGACTTTTGTTTTCGGAGTTACCACCTTTTTTAAATTGTCTAAAGTGACAAAATTATTATCATCAAAAGGAATATATTTAATTACGGCTCCGGTTTCACCTGCTACTCTAAACCAAGGCATGATATTGGAAGCATGTTCAGTTTTTGTTAAAATGATTTCATCCCCAGCTTCTAATAGGCCACTAAAAAAGCCATTAACGATTAAATTCATGCTATCAGTTGTTCCACTCGTAAAAACTATTTCTTCTTTTCTTTTAGCTCCAATAAAATCTTTTACTAAATCTCGAGTATTTTCATATTCTAAATCAACTTTATAAGATATATCATAATCTCCCCGATGGGCATTAGCGCTATAATTTTCATAATAATCAACTACTTTATCAATAACGCATTGCGGCTTTAAACTTGTCGCCCCATTATCTAAATAAATTATATCTTGCTTTAACATTGGAAAGTCTTCTCTATGCATTTTTATCACCTCCCATATTTTTTATTAATTCATCCATATTACTATAAATAAAACCTTTTAATAATATTTTTTTGGCATCAATTTCTTTTATCCCTTTACTCATTAAGTAATAAAGATTTGTTTTATCAACTCCCCCAATTGTGGTTAAATGATTAGCTACTACTTCATTACTTAAAGCAATTATATTGGGTTCAATCATTACTGAACCACCATCAAAAATTCCTTTTAAATCTTCTAACGCGATATTATTTTTGGTCTTTTCATCTATTTTAACATTTATGGTAATTTTACTACTATCTTTATGACTAATATTACGAATACTTAAATAAGATTCATTATTATCACCTGTAATATTATTATCAATCCTATAATTACTATTACCATAATTTTGCAAACTACAATTATAATGAACTTTAGAATTATGACTTTGCTCTATTGTAACATGACAATCATGACAATTGCATCGATAGTCATAAACAAATAAATTACTTTCTTCTTCTAATTTTAAACTAATATTATTTATTTCTTCATCATATAAATAAATTGTTACGTTACCTTTTATAATTATTTCTAAATTACCATCTTTTGAACAAAGATTATAAATACCATCTTTTAAATTTATAATATCACTTACTAATAATTTATTCATAATTTTAATTCTCACTTATAACAAATGTATCAGATGCAGTCTTAAAACCTTTAGTTAAAACCTCTTTAGCTAATTCTTTTGAACCATTTCTAACTATTTTATGCTCATTTAGCACATGGACAAAATAATCATCAAAAGTATTAATCAAAGTATCAGAGTGAGTAATAATAAGGATAGCTGGATGATATTTCTCATGATATTCTTTTAAAGAATTAGCCACAATTTTTAAAGCATCAACATCAAGACCAGAATCAATTTCATCTAAGATAATGAAAGTTGGCTTTAACATCCACATATGTAATAATTCCACTTTTTTTCTTTCGCCACCAGATGCCCCAACATTTATTTCCCGATGAATAAAACTTTTATCTAACTCTAAAGAAGTACAAATATTTTCTAACTCTTTATTAAATTTTAAAATATTGATGGCCTCCCCAGTTTTTTCACTTAAAGCAATTCTAAGCATTTCGGCATTAGTAACTCCTTCAATTTGCATTGGGGTTTGATTAAGTAAATATATTCCTAATTTAGCTCTTTCATAAATATTTAAATTAGTTATTTCTTGACCATTATATTTTATTGATCCTTCTACTTTATAATTAGGATTACCCATAATGCTCGAAGCTATACTACTTTTACCAACTCCATTTTTGCCCATTAAAACATGGATTTCTCCCTCATTTATTTTTAAATTTATATTTTCTAATAATTTCTTTTCATTTATAAATAAATTTACATTAGTCATTTCTAACATAAAAATCACCTACAAAATAGATTATAACATAAATTAATTGTTTGTTAAATCTCTTTTTACTTTATGAAAAATTGCTTCTTTTACTTCTTCTTCCTCTAAAATATTAATACTAAATGTTCTACTTCCCGCTTGATTTAGGGATGATCCTAAATGATAGACTTTCTTTCTATCAATTATTATATAACGATCATGATAGGTATCATCATATTTTATTTTTAAGTTATGATATTGTTTATTATACTTTTCAATATCTATCTCTTTTAACAAACCATTTCTCTTTACTATCAATGTCACTTTAACATCTATATCTCTTATCATATCTAAGATGCTTTTATCAGCATATCTATCTATAATTATTATTTCTTCTTTGCCTTCTTTTAAAATATCTACTATCTTTGAATAAGCGTCATATATTCTCCCGTAAAAATATATCTCATTTACATTCTCTTTTTTCTCTTCAAACTTATTAAATGATTCTTGTAACTTCTTTATATCTTCTGTATTTCTCATAACTTGATTATTTATCAATTGCTGTTCCATTAAATTACTAGAAATATATTTTCGCATTAAAACAAAAGCATTCATTATCGCAATACTTACTTTTACAGCCACTTCAGTTTTTAAAACTCCACTTAACATTGCTACACCCTGTTCGGTAAAAGCATACGAACAATATCTTCGACCTCCAACATTATTCTCATTTGAGGTTCCAATTTGGAACCTCAAATTTTCATCATTTGTTAATTTAAAAACAAAGTTTTCTGGAAATCTTTCGATGTTTCTTTTAACAGCTTTATTAATATCTTTGGTGCCATTTTTACATTGATATAGTTTAGCTAAATCACTATCTAACATCACTTGCCTTCCTCTTACTTCATAGATTAAATCCCCGATTTTATGCGGGTTTGCGCGCACTTCTACTAAATCAAAATTTTCAGCATCTTGAAAATCATTTAATATTTTTTTATAAATTTTTTCCTTGTTTTCATTCCTTATTAAATTATTTAAAATCTCGATTCCTTCCCGAGAAAACACGTATGGCAAGTATTTAACATGTTGCCCTTTTGAAACCTTTAAGGTCACAATTTGTGACCTTAGAAGTTCTAAATACTCCTCTTTTTCTAACTGAAAATACATGTCACTAGAAAACTTTTCAATATGTCTTCTTACCAATTGGTTCAATTCTTTTGTACCATTATTACATTGATATAATTTGGCTAGATCACTATCTAGCATTACCCTTTTTCCTCTTACCTCATAAACTAAATTTTCTTTTACAATTTTTTCAATTTCATTATTCATATTACCAAAACCCTTCCTTTTATTTTTTCTCTAAGGTTCCAATTTGGAACCTTAGAAACTATTTTTATTCCTCTTTTTATTCTATCTATATAAAGCTTTACTACCTTGCTGTATGATAACTATATCACCGAACTATTGTTTTGACAAGACTTTTTAGTAAATTTTAACAATTTTTTATCATTTTAAAATTTGCGATTTCAATTTGAAACCGCAAATACTACTTTTCCTTTATACTTTTTAATTATTCTTTTTAAAAGTATCTTCATACTCATCTAAAAAGGAAGTATAATTACCATCTTTTTTATAACCTAAAATACAATTCATATTAATATTATTTAAAGCCGTAAAAATATTATTATCAATATTTTTTCTTTCACCTCTTAATTTATATATTAAATTTTTCATGGCTTGTCTTCTTCCAATTTCTTCATCATTATCAGTATTGATGACACAATTATCCGTTAAAGGACAAGCACAATTAATAAATTCTAAATTATTAAAATCCCGCCAAGCTTTAATGGCGCTTTCTTTAACTAAATAAAGAGGCCTGATAAGTTCTAAATTAGCAAAGTTATCACTATGAAGTTTGGGCATCATTGTTTTAATCTCAGCTCCATAAAATAATGATAAAAGCGTCGTTTCAATAACATCATCAAAATGATGTCCTAAAGCAATTTTATTACAACCTAATTCTTGGGCTTTACTATATAAGTGTCCCCTCCTCATTCTGGCACACATATAACAAGGATTATCATAATTAAGTTTCCGGGCCACTTCAAAAATATCACTTTCAAACATTTCTAAGGGAATATCTAGAATTTTAGCATTTTCGATAATTTTATTTTTATTAATTTCATTATAACCAGGATTCATAGAAACATAATGGGCTTCAAATTTTATTTTGCCATGTCTTTGTAATTCTTGAATACATTTAGCTAACAAAAAAGAATCTTTACCACCACTGATACAAACCATAATTTTATCATTTTCTTTAATTAAATCATAATCATTAATGGCTTTGGTAAAATTATGCCAGATATCTTTTCGAAACTTTTTAATAATGCTTCTTTCAATTTCTTTATATCTTTCCATAAGAATCACTTCCTAAAACAAGGAAATTATATCACAAAAATATCTTAAAGTATAATTTTATTTATTTTATATATATTATTAATATGGTGATAATATGAATCTAAAGAAAATGATTTTTATAAATAGTATAGCCATCTTTTTATTATGCTTTGCTACCCATTTTGCTTATGACTTACTTCCTAATCCTTTATTTGCTGTCTTTTTTCCAGTCAATGAAAGTATTTGGGAACACATGAAAATGCTTTATACAACGATTTTAATTTATGGAATAATTGAATATTTCGTTTATAAAAAATTTAATCTAGAATATCATAATTTTACTTTAACTTTATTTTTAAAAGCTTTCTTGGCTATTCCTATTTATTTAGCTTTATATCTACCAATATTTTATAATTTTGGGGAAAACATGATTTTAAATTTTGCCATTTTAATAATTACTATCTTTATTGTCAATTTAATTGGCTACTTTATTTTAAAGTTTAAAAATTTTGAGTATCAAAATATTTTAGGAATTATTCTAATTATTAGTATTTACGTCATCATGATTATTCTTACTTATAAGCCTCCCAAAATGGATATCTTCTTTGATCCTAAAGAAGAAAAATATGGTTTAAATAATTATCTTATCCAAAAATAGACCCACATATTTGTAGGTCTATTTTAAAGTATCAATTATCGAACTAACAATCTCGATGGTATTTAAAGCATCACTTAATTTATCGGTTGTTCTTTCTTTATACAATTCTTTCATATCTCTCATAAAAGTTTTATAATATTCGGGATTTCGATTTAAATATTTAACTTGATTACTATTTTCATCAAAATATTTTTTAAATTTTTTATCTTCTTTTAATTTCTGTTGTAAAAAATATTCCATATTAATCCTCGAAAAATTTATTTAAAGGCCTTGGGCTTAGAGGACCTTTAACTGTTGATGAAACATTTTGCGTACCCTTCGTTGTTAAATCTGAAACTACCCCTAAAGCTTTTTGAGCCGTATTAATATGTTTTTGAATTTCATCTAAATTAATATTTTTCATAATATCAGTAATCTTGGGCGTATTTAAAGATGGAGTTGCTTTTCTTTCATAAGGCTCCCATGCTTTTTCATCTTCACCATAAACATCATAAATTTCATAGAAAGACTGTAAAGTCATTTCTTTATTTTTAATAAATTCTACTAATTCGGGTTTATTACGAATAAACTCTTTAAACTCCTCTTTCTTACTCATAAACTTCACCTTAGTAAATATTATGAATAATTTTTAATTATATTTTAAAATCTTTGGTAAAATCATCAAAAGAAACTTGTTTTTCTTCTTTTTTTACTTCTTCTTCTTTCTTCTCTTCCTTTGGCATTATTTTTTGAATCGTATATTTTAAATTGTAAGTATCAACATAGCCTTTGGTAATATTTCCTCCATTACTAGAAATATCCATTATAGGTATCTCACTATTTTTAACTTCTTTAATTTCACTATCTTTCTTGATAATAACTATATCTCGACTATTTGTAACATAAGCATTCATTACTTTATAAGTAACAGTTTTAGTTTTCTTAAGGAGCATATTTCCTTTTTTAGCCCGAGACAAACTTTTTAATTCTTCTAGTTTTATTCTCTTGGCAGTATTATTTTTGGTAAAAATATTTAAATATTCGCTATTGTTATCAAAAGTATTAGCGCTGACAATCACATCATCTGTAAGTTTTATACCTTTAACGCCACTTGCTTTTGGTCCTAAAACTGGTAACTCGGAAGTTTTAAATCTTAAGTAATAACCATTTTCCGTTACCACAACAACTTCTTCTTTAGTTTCACTCACACTTACGAGTTCATCATTTTCTTTTAATTTAATCGCGGTCATTGTTTTACTATAACGTGAAACAATTAAATCATCCATGAGTACTTGTTTTGCCATGCCTAATTTAGTAAACATCGTTAAATACTTGCCTTTTTCTAAAATAAAGGAAGCCACAATTTTTTCATTTTCTTTCATTGGTACTAAATTATTAACATGTTTTCCAAGTTCTTTCCATTTAGCCTCAAAGACTTTATAAACTGGGATAAACAAATAATTTCCTAAATTAGTAAACAAAATAATATTATCTAAAGTTGTTGTTTCATAAATATTCGTGATAAAATCACCCGGTTTTAAAGTAGTTTCGCTATCAGATGAGGCAAAAGATTTAGCTGATACTCTTTTTATATATCCTTCATTAGTAACCACTACTAAAACATTTTCTTTAGGAATCATTGTTGTCATATCTAATTTAATTTCCGTTATTTCATCAACAATTTCCGTTCTTCTTGGAATAGCATATTCTTTTTTAATTAGTTTTAATTCTTTTTTCATCACATATTTTAAAACTTCTTCATCACTTAAAATGGCTTTTAAGCCCTCGATCATTTTCTTTAAAGAAGCCATTTCTTCTTCTAAAGCGACAACATCGGTATTAGTTAAACGATATAATTGTAAAGTGACAATGGCTTTGGCTTGTTCAGGAGTAAAAGCAAACTTTTCGACTAAGTTATTCTCCGCATCACTTCTATTTTTACTAGCTCTAATAGTTTTAATAACTTCATCTAAAATAGAAATACATTTAATTAAACCATTAACTATTTCTAGTCTTTTTTCTTTTGTTTTTAAATCGAAAGTTGTTCTTCTCGTAATGATTTCTTTTTGATGGGCAATATAAGCATCTAAAATACTTAAAATACCTAAAGTTTTCGGAACGCGATTAACAATTGCTACCATATTATAACTATAAGATATTTGTAAATCGGTATTCTTAAGTAAATAGTTCACAATTAAGTCACTATTAGCGCCACTTTTTAAATCGATAACAATTCGTAAACCTTCTCGGTCTGATTCATCACGAACTTCACTTATTCCATCTATTTTTTTATCAATTCGTATATAATCAATTTTTTCAACTAAATTTTTCTTAATAACATCAAAAGGAATTTCGGTAATAACAATTTTTTCTTTTCCTTTTTCCTTAACAATTTGATATTTCGATTTAACAATAATTTTACCTTTACCAGTTTTTAAGGCCTCTCTGATACCATCTTTACCCTCAACAATACCACCAGTTGGAAAATCCGGACCTTTAACTAGTTCTAAAATTGAATCTAAATAACAATTAGGAGAATCAATTCTTTTAATCGTCGCATCAATTATTTCGCCTAAGTTATGGGGAGGTATATTGGTAGCATATCCGGCACTAATACCCATCGTTCCATTAACTAAGAGATTCGGAAATTTGGCCGGTAAAACGGTAGGCTCTAAAAGGCGATCATCAAAGTTGGGTGCCCATTCAACCGTATCTTTATCTAAGTCTCCTAAAAGTTCATTACTAATTTTCGCAAGTCTAGCCTCAGTATAACGATAAGCGGCAGGTGAATCGCCATCCATGGAACCATTATTACCTTTCATGTCCACTAAAATGGCACTTTGCTTCCACCATTGACTCATTCGAACCATAGCATCATAAACCGAAGAATCACCATGAGGATGGTATTTACCTAAAACATCACCAACAGTTGCTGCACTCTTTTTATATTTTTTATCATAAGTATTTCCCGCTTCAAACATCCCATATAAAATTCTTCTTTGCACGGGTTTAAGACCATCTCTAACATCGGGAATGGCCCGATCTTGGATAATTTCTTTTGCATAAGCCGCAAAAGATTCTCCCATTATTTCTTCTAAAGCATAGTCTTCAATTTTCTTAATTATTTCTTGCATAATTCACCTCAGGCATCCACACGATAATCATCTTCCATCGTGAAGACAATATTTTCTTCAATCCATTCTTTTCTTGGCTCTACTTTATCACCCATTAAAACATTAACTCTTTTATCCGCTAGAGAAGCATCATAAATATTTACTCTAATTAAAGTTCTGGTATCCGGATTCATGGTGGTATCCCATAATTCATCAGAGTTCATTTCTCCTAAACCTTTATTTCTTGAGACATCAGCCTTACCACTATTCTCGGCCATAATTTTAAATCTTTCTTCATCACTATAAGCATAAAAATGTTTTTTGCCATAATCAATTTTATATAAAGGAGGTTTTGCAATATAAAGTTTACCAGCCTCAATTAAAGGACGCATAAACCGATAAAAGAAAGTTAATAAAAGAATTTGAATATGAGAGCCATCAACATCGGCATCGGTCATAATAATTACTTTATCATAATTAGAATCTTCAACTGTAAAATTACTCCCTATTCCGGCTCCAATAGTATGAATAATTGTATTAATTTCTTCATTTTTTAAAATTTCAGCTTCACTCGTTTTCTCGGCATTAATTACTTTTCCTCTTAATGGCAGAATTGCTTGAAATTTCCGGTCTCTACCACCTTTAGCTGAACCACCAGCCGAATCTCCTTCTACTAAAAATAATTCATTAATCTTCGGATTTTTACTTGTTGCTTGCGCTAGTTTACCGGATAATATTTTTTCAATTTTATTTTTACCCTTACCATTACGCGCATCTTCTCTGGCTTTTCTTGCGGCTTCTCTGGCGATCTTACTTTTAGCGGCTTTTTCCACAATATTTAAAGCAATCTCTTTATTTTCTTCTAAGAAAAATTTAATATTTTCATACGTAATACTTTCCGTAATGCTTCTCGCTTCTGGTGTTCCTAATTTTCCTTTAGTTTGCCCTTCAAATTGTAATAAATTTTCCGGTATTCTTAAATTAATAACAACACTTAAACCTTCTCTTACATCACTACCATCAAAAGTATTATCTTTACCCTTTAAAATATTATTCATTTTAACATAATCATTGAAGGCTTTCGTAATTCCCGTTTTAAATCCGACTTCATGAGTTCCCCCATCACTAGTTTTAACATTATTAACAAAAGAAATAATATTTTCATTATAAGTATCAGTATATTGCATCGCCACATTTACTTCAATATTATTTTTAGAACCCGAAAAGTTTAAGACTTTATGTAAAGTATTTTTATCTTCATTGATATATTCAACAAAGTTAGTAAGTCCTTCTTCATAATGATACTTAACTTCTTTATTGCCATCTTCATCAATAACCTCAATCGTTACATTAGGAATTAAGAAAGCACTTTCTTGCATTCTTTCACAAATAGTTGTATAAGAAAAATTACAATTTTTAAAAATACTATAATCAGGTAAAAAAGTTACAACTGTTCCCGTTTTATTGGTAGTACCAATCGTTTTTAAATCTTCTTCAACTAACCCACCATCTTTAAAACGAATATTAGATATTTTACCATCCCGATAAATTAAAACATCCATCTTACTACTTAAAGCATTAACAACTGAGGCTCCAACACCATGAAGTCCCCCACTTACTTTGTAGTTTCCTTCTTCAAATTTACCTCCGGCATGCAAGATAGTATAAATAACCTCCGGAGTTGTTTTTCCGCTTTCATGCATCCCAATGGGAACACCTCTTCCATTATCCGCAATCGTAATTGAGCCATCTTTATGTAAAACAATTTTTATATAATTACCATAACCATTGATAATTTCATCAATAGAGTTATCGACAATTTCCCATACTAAATGATGAAGTCCTCTTTTATCAGTACTTCCTATATACATACCAGGTCTTTTGCGAACCGCTTCAAGCCCTTCTAAAATTTTAATTGATGATTCATCATATTTTGCCATTTTCTATTCACCACTTTTATTTTAACATAACAAAGGATGCCTTTTCAACTTAACCTAGGCACTTTTTGACAACATAATAAGGACATTTATTAAATTTAAAAAATCTTAAAAAATTAATTTTTAAGACTTTTTTGATATTTTTTTCGATAATGAAAAATAAAATAACCAATCGCACTAATTAAAACTAAGAAGTAAAAATTAAAACAACGAAGCATCAACATTCCCGATAAAGCAAGAGTTTCTCCATAAAGAAGATTATTAACAAATAAAAGTAACCCTTCATTGGCAATAACCCCACCCGGAGTAGGCATTAAATCAGAGCCTAAATTAACACATATTTGGAAAGCCATAATTAAGAAGGCCCCATATTGGTTTAAGCCAAAGGCTCGGTAAACAGTATAACTAGCAAATAATAAGCATAATCTTTGAAAGACTAAAATAATTAAAGATTCGATTAATATCATAGGCTTATTTTTTGTTATTTTAGAACAAGCTTGATAATTTTTAACAGCTTGGTCTAAATTTTCCTTTAGTTCTTTTTTATTTTTAATAAATTTTAAATGATCAATTATATAAAAGGCTATCTTTAATAAAATCTTGGTTACTTTCTCAGAATAGATTAAACTACAAAAAATACAGATAACCATTATAGCCGTAAGATAACCTAATATTACTAAAACATTATATATTCCTTTTAAAGCAAAAACTTCTCTCCCAAAAAAGATAAAAAGAATAGTTGCCACTAAAACTAAAGCAATGCGGTTAATCATAGAATTAAATAACACGGCTACACTACTAATTTCATAAGGGATATCTTCTTTTTTCATTTCTAAAACTTGGACTGGTTGACCCCCAATATAACTAGGAGTTATCGAGGAAAAATAAATTTCCGTAAATAAATAACCATAAGCCGTTGATAATTTAATGGGATAATTAAAATGTCCTAAAAGTCTTTTAATAAATAAAGCTCCTAAAAAAACATAAACAAACATCGTTAAAAAAGTTAAAAATAAATAAGTTTTATTAGTGCTTTTGAAAGATTCAATTATTAAATTAATATCGCACCCTCTTAAAACAAAAAAATAAGTGAGCCCCACTAATACCAAAAAGAAAATTGTTGTCCAAAAATATTTTTTCATAACATCACTATTTAAGTATAAATTTTAAAGAAAAAAATTGCAACAAAAAAATAATTACTGTTAAATAAACATATAAAAAATCGTAAATATCAATATTGTTAGTAATTTAATGTGCATTTTTTAAACTACTTCTTTTTCTCGCTTTTCTTGTTTTATTCTATTATTTATTTTTCCTCGATTTGGAGGAAACCAACTACGAACTTTTAAAATTTTTCCTGGAGCTATTCTAACAACCACACATATATCGAAATTTATATTTTTATAATATTCTATTGAATTATTTTTCAAATTATAAAAAGTATAATCTGGATTTTTAATTATATTACTGAGATTGTTATAAACAAACATAATCTTATCTTTTGTTCCAAAATCTTCCGAATGATGATTTATAACATGCTCTATTCTATCATTATAAACTAAAATAGGCTTATTTTTATGTTCCAAAAGTCCTAATTTTTTGGCAACATCTGGCTTTAAAATGCCTAAATATTTATATTTTATATTATACCCCCCCTTCCAAAAAATAAAGCCTACTATTACTAGTAGGCTAATAGGTAATTGGTTGGACATCACTTCCAACATCTCATCAGTAACCATTCAAGGTAACCTACACTTAAGATTATTACAATCCGCGATAGACGATGTTATTCTATCCTCAACTACCCATCAAATAATACTATAATTTTTCATTATAATAATTATTTTAAAATATAATTAGGAATGACTTCCTTGCTATATATTTATATCACATTTTTATATTAAAATCAATTTTTTTTAAATCAAAAAAATAACTATTCTGATAAAATAGTTATTCTAGTTTAAAAATAACTTCTCCACAATCATTTAAAACTACTCTCCATAATTTTAAATATTAACTAAATATTATCAGTATCTAGTGTGGATAGCTTATCTCTTAGAGTTTTCTTTCTCTTAAAACAATTGCTTTTACTTAGCGCAGATAAGGTTATTTTTACATAACTTATTTACTAAAAATATAACTTTCACACACATCAACATTATTATAAAATAATAACTTCTAAACATGGCTACTTACTATATCATTACTAAGCAATTTTATTATATTATTTTATGAACTTTTTGTCAATATATGAAACATAAAAAATTTTTAAAAAAAAGAGCCTAAGCTCTTCCTGCATATTTACCATCTTTAGTTGTAACTAAAATATTTTCTCCTTCATTAATAAATAAAGGGACTTTAATAACTTTACCAGTTTCAATTTTTGCATCTTTTTGCGCATTAGTAGCGGTATTACCTTTAACAGCTTCACTAGTTTCGACTATTTCATATTCCACTTTTTCTGGTAAAGTAATACCAATTATTTCACCTTCATAAAAATCAATCGAAATATCGATACCTTCTTTAATAAAGTCAGCATCTTCACCAAGAATCTTTCTTGGAACTTCAACTTGTTCATAAGTATCATTATTCATAAATACTAAATTATCACCACTAGCATATAAATATTGAACTTTACTCTTATCTATATGTGCTCTTGTGATTTTAATATTCGTGTTAAAAGTTTGTTCAACAATTGAACCTGTTCTTAAATTCTTTAATTTAATTCTAACAAATGCTGGTCCTTTACCAGGTTTTACATGTTGAAATTCTTGAATTAAACATAGATTACCATCAATAATAACAGTCATTCCATTTTTTATATCATTAATGTTAATATTCATAATTTACTCCTTTCCCTAAATTCTATTTTTTCTCTTTTGCGACAACAGTTTTACGACATTTAGGACAATATTTTTTAATTTCTAAACGTTCAGGATTATTCTTTTTGTTTTTACTAGTTGGACGTAATTCAGCACCACATTCCGTGCAACGCATATTAACAAAATTACGATTTTCATTTTTAGCCATTTAAAATCCTCCTCACTTAACCACCCTATTATACCAGATTTTTACGCATTTTCAAAGAGAAAGTTCATAATACTTTTTGAAATATATCTGGTAATATAAACTTTACTATAATTATATTCTCTGGAAACATAAATATTTGGGGCTAAAACAACAATGCTATATTCGGGATTATCATAAGGAGCAAAGCCCACAAAAGCAATTGAGGTTGTTTTCGTATCCATAATGCCATCATCATTTGTATCGATAAATGTTTCACTAGTTCCCGTTTTCCCAGCGGGCTTATAAGTGGCTTCAATATAGCCTCTTGCAGTTCCACTAGTTGTTGCTAAATGCATGGCTTCTTTCAATCTTTCTGAATATTTAAGATCTAAACTAATATGGTTTAAAACGGGATAATCATTTTGCCAAACTACTTCATCTTCGTTTTTAACCATTTTTAAAAGTTTTGGGCTTCTTCTATCTCCTGTACTCGCTAAAGTATTAACATATTGAAATAATTGCATCGGTGTATAAGTATCATATTGCCCTATACTTAAGTTTAAAAGTAAATCACTAGAAGTAAGACTTCCGGTAATTCCTAATACTTCACTCGGCAAATCGACTCCTGTTTTATTTCCTAAACCATATTCTTGAAACATACCTCTAAATTTATTAAAATCTTCCTCACTAGTATTTAAAACCATATTATATTTATACTTTTGATTAGTAAGACCAATGGCAATATTAAATTGATAATAATTACTACTTCTACTAATGGCGGTTAGATCATTAACTTTTCCTAAACTTTTATAACTACATTTAATAGGTACTTGATATAACTTAATGCAACCATCAGTTACAGAGGAGCCAATATCAATGACACCATATTTATAACCCGTACTTAAAGTAGCCATTTTAACAACTGAACCAACAGTATAAGAAGTATTAATCAAATTAGTATTAACATTTGTAAATACCTGATTCTTAAAATCGACTAATTTTTGCCCACTTAAAGCAATAATTTCGCCCGTCTTAGGACTTCCCACAATACTATAACTTTCTTTAAAATAATCCGTATTACTTCTTTTTTTAGCATTAATAATATTTTCTCTTAAAATTTTTTCTAATTCTAATTGGACATCAATGTCAATAGATAATATTAAATCATTACCCTTTTTTCCCTCTTTAACTTTAGTTAAAGTATTATCCCTATTTACTTTATATAAATCTTTTTCCCCTTTCAAATAATCTTCATATTCTTTTTCTAAATAACTTAAACCTACAATATCTTCTAAATTATAATCTTTTTTTAAATATTCATCTTTCTCCTCTTCCGGAATATAACCAATAGATCCAAAAATATCTTTTAAAGTATCTCCATAATTATATAATCGCTCCCAAGTAAGTTCTGTCGTAATTCCCTTAATATTTTCATCAATTAAAAGACTATATTCTTCATCACTAATTCCTTTTAGAATTAATTTCTTTTGATAAGAATATCCTTTGTTCATTAAATCATAAATTGTAGCACTTTCCTTTTCTTCTCCACTTAAACTATTTAAATCTTCTTCTTTTATTCTTTCATTTTTTAATCTTTTTAAATCTTCACTACTTAATTTTCGCTCTTTATATTTTTCATATTCTTCATTAGTTATTAAATCATCTCCATTATTATGGGTAACTAAATAGTAGTTTTTTAAACTATTTTCGTTTATCGGGATATTAATAATACTCGCTAATTTACGAGCAATATTTAATTCATCTTTTAAAGAAATATCTTTTAATTTCGTATAAAAAACCGTTTTTATGCCCGTATTATCAACCAGAATTTTCCCATTTCGATCAATTATTCTTCCCCTGGGAGCACTTGCCCCTTCTACATAATTAATCGTTTTATTTTCTAACTTTTTAACATAGTTATCTTTGTTATAAATATTTAAATATATTACTCTTCCTAAAAGAATACTAAATATCATAATTATTATAAAATACTTTTTCATCTTTCCACCCTTATTAGTATGGAATTCCCCTTAAATAGTATTCATTTTTAAAATTTCACATAAAATATAACAGGTGACGTTTATGTTTAACATTATTGAAAGATATGTGCAAAAATTAACTAAGGAAGATATTAGATCTTTTGCCCTTAGTAAAAATATTACCTTAAGTGAAGAAGAACTACAATTTACTTATGATTTTGTCAAAAAAAATTATCAAAACATTTTAAAAAATCCCCAATTATTTGATATAAATCGTTATAAAAGCCATTATACAGAAGAAAACTTTAGTAAAATCACTAAAGTTTTCAATGAATACAACCAAAGATATAGTTCTTATTTATAAAACTCTCTAATATCTTCAAGCATGTGATGATTAAATTCTCCTTTTTTAATCATAGCAATTTCAAATTTATAAGGAGGATAAACTAAAGTCTTTTCATCATCACTTGAACTTATATAAGGTGTTTCTAAAATTTTAGGAACATCTTTTAATTTTTCATGATTAATTATTTTTAAAATATTTTCAAAACCTAAAGTGCCATAACCAATATTAGCATGCCGATCTTTATGACTTTCCAAAGGATTCTTACTATCATTTATATGAAGACATTTGATTCTATCTAAACCAATTAAAGTATCAAAATTAGTTAAGAAAGTATCAAAATCACTCATATCATACCCGGCATCATTCAAATGACAAGTATCAAGGCAAACCCCAATATTAGAACTTTTAACTCCCTCTAAAATAGTTTTAATTTCTTCAATAGTTTTACCACATTCGCTACCTTTACCAGCCATAGTCTCTAAAATAATCATACATTTACTATCATCTTTAACAATTAAGTTCAAAGCTTCAATAATATTGTTAAGCCCTTCTTCTAAAGTATGCTTAACACTACTACCAGGATGTAAAACTATATATTTAATACCGAGCTCTTCACATCTTTTAATCTCTTGATTCAAAAAGCCAATCGAAAAATTCCAAGAATCTATTTTTTCTTTATTAGCTAAATTAATGATATAAGGAGCATGACAAATAACATTATCGATACTTAATCCTTCATCTTTCATTTTCGCTAGCGCTTCTTCAACATATTCCATTTTTATTTTACTTCGCATCGTGTTTTGGGGTGCTCCTGTATATAACATAAAAGCATTAGCTCCATAACTTAAAGCTTCTTCTAAAGATCCTAGAAGTTGCGTTTCGCCAAAATGAACATGACTCCCAATAATCATTACACCACTTCCTCGTTAAAATTATCTCAAAAAAAAATATTAAAATCAATTGCAAAAAAATAACTAAGTTATTCTTAGTTATTTAAGATCACTACAATGTTCATAAGTTTCAGCATCCCAGCCATCAGCTTTACTAAGAGTAGCATCACTAAAGTTTTTGCCAGTTGCATTCACTAATGTAAATTCATCATTTTTCTTTAAAGATAATGTATAAGTATTATTACTTTTATCAATTATTACCCGACCTTTATAAGCATCCTTATCCGCATCAAAAGCTCCGGCATCAATTAAAGCCTCAATAGTAATACACGCTTTTTTAGTTTCACTATTATAGCTACTTTTACCACCCGTACTATCAAAAGAAAATTCTCCCAAAGCATATAAATTCATAACATAATCAGCTGCATTAACAGCATTAGCAGCCTCTACTTTAAAAGCATCTTCTCTAGCATTACCCATATAAGGTAAAATTGTTGAAGTTGCTAAAACTGTTACAATTGCTAAAACAACAATAACAGCTAGAAGTTCAATTAAAGTAAACCCGTTTTTTTTCTTCATTATCATTTACCTATTCACTAGAACCACAATTAAAGGTTTCTTGTTTTTTAGAAGAATCTAAATCTTTAATTACTTGTTCTTCTCCCTTTTTATCATTATCGTATTTAATATTTACTCCATCACCTGATACATATAAAGAGGAGTTATGCATTTTAATTACATAAGTATATGCCTTACTTGGATTACTAGTATTTACTTTAACATAACCTTCATAACCATTCGCCCCAAGTTCTTTTTTATCTTTTTCCCATAAGCCTAAATCAACTAATTTAGATAATGAGAAACAATATGAGTCATCAGTTTTTTTATACTCTCCATCATTTCCTTTTAAATCATCTTCAGTAATAGAGCCAATTGTTATAAGACTCATTGCTCTACTAGCTGCTTCAATAGCTTCATTAGCCTCATCAGCAAAAGCTTGCTTTCTAACATCAGCAATATAAGGTAAAATAGTTGATGTAGCTAAAACGGTAACAATTGCTAAGACAACGATTACAGCAAGTAATTCAATTAATGTAAAACCTTTCTTATTCTTAAAAGTCTTCATAACTTTCACCTCTATATCCTCTAAGATAATCTTACAATAATTAAGTATTAATGTCAATTGTAAAGCAGCTAATTTTCATCATTATTAGACGTTTCAATATTATCTATTAAAATACTTTCACTCGCAATATTTCCAACTTTATCTTTAACACATATTAAATAATTTCCATTATTCGAAATAGTAAATTTATTATTATCATACCAATTAGTAACATTAGCACAACTACTTTCATTATAACCCAAATAGTAACTTAAAATACCTGATCCTCTTCCATCATTAGCAACTATTTTAATACTTTTCGTTAAAGTACCTTGATAAGGATCTGTAATAGTTTTTTTCGTGTCTTCTAATTTTATTGTTGGTTTTTCATTATCTACTTTAATATTTATACTTTCTTTATATCTTTTTATTCCCTCTTCATTTTCATAAGTTATTTGAAAATTATATAAAGAATTAATTAATTCAGAATTACTAGTAATATCTATTTTAGAAGTTGTACTAGTTATCCCACTACTAGAAGACCATAAGCATTTATTATTTCCACAATCAATATTTAAATTATCACTAATAGCCTCTAAGGTTATATTATCTCCTTTTAACCACACATTATTATCCGAAATTACTTCTTCTCCTTTTTTTAAAACTAATTTAATTTCTTTGGTCTTTTCTTCTAATTTAGTTAAATCACAATTATTATCTTCTAAAGGATAATTTTCTTTAGTTAATTTAGCTTCATAATAATCACTTACTTTATTCATTGTTACAATATAACAATTAATTATTTCTTGATTTTCGGGATTAACAATTAAATCATCTTCTCTATCACTACTAAGATATCCTTCTTTAATTAAGGTATCAACATACGTAACTTCTTCTTTAGTATCAAAGGCATATTTAGAAGCAGCAACTTCAATATTTTTAACCATATTTTTATAATGATTCCTCTTAATTGTATCCGCTACATTATTAATAGTAGGAACCGCAATTAAAATAATTGTTGAAAGTATTACTATCGAAGCTAATAACTCTAGTAATGTAAACCCTTTATTCATATTTCCACCTATGATAATTTTACCACAAATTTAGCTAAATGCTACATCTAACATCATCATGATGACAAAACCTAGCATTGTAAAAAAAGACATTAAATTTTTATGTTTATTACTTTGACTTTCGGGAATAAGTTCACTTACGGCGACATAAATCATTGCTCCTGCCGCAAAAGATAAAAAGAATGGTAAAATATTTTCGACATAAATAACTAGAAAACAGCCAATAATTCCCGCAATAGGTTCGACAATACCACTAAGCATCCCATAAATAAACGATTTTAAACGACTCATATTCTCTCTTCGAAGCGGAAGACTAACCGCTGTTCCTTCGGGAAAGTTTTGAATTCCTACACCAACGGCTAACATAAAGGCCGCCGCTAATGTTGCTTCTTTAGCACCACTGGCAATAGAACCAAAGGCAACCCCAATTGCAAGTCCTTCAGGAATATTATGTAAGGTAATAGAAAATATTAACATTAAACTTCGTTTAAGACCTTTTATATTAGGACTTTTCTTTTTACTTAAAAAACGACCAAACATTATATCACTAAATATTAAAATTATACAACCAATTAAAAAGCCTAAAGAAACCACTAGCCAAGATACCATTCCTAAAGAATTAGCCGTATTAATCGCCGGATTTAAAAGTGACCAAAATGAGGCCGAAATCATTACACCTGCTGATAGACCCATCATCGCATCTAAGACTACACCATTTACTTTTTTAAAGAAAAAAACAATTGCTGCTCCTAAAGCTGTTATACCCCAAGTCATAAGTGTTGCAAGTAAGACTTGAATATAAACATTTGCATTAATATAAAAATTTATCAATTTAAACACCCTATTATAATATAGATAAATATCCGCCTAAAGTGTAGGCAAAAAAAGAACCATTAAGGTTCTATAAAGCATTTTTTATTTCATAGGTTTCATCTATAATCAAAATATTAACATTATTATTTTGATCAATCATCATGCTTCTTTAGCAATTACTTTACATCCTTCTTGAGATAATTGAGATGCTAAGGTAATTTGAATCTCTTTACCAGCTAAAGTACTTTGATCGGCACTTGATTTATTAACAAGTTTCATACTTGATTCGACTGATGTTCCACTAGCACTTGATTTGTCAGATTTAACTATAACTACTGTATACAAAGTTTTAGTTTGCTTATTTTCGTTAAACAAATCATACACATCATAGCAGCCTTTTTTACTTTCACCACTACAACCATTTTCAGTCGCATGGCTCGAACTACTATCACTTTCTTCCATCAAATATGTGCTACCATCGTTCGTCGTCCAATCATTTATTAAATCGCTTGTTTTATCCGGACCATCACTGCTTGGCTCAGAAACTAACACTTCACCATTTTTGGAATATAAGTATAATATTAGATCTCCTTGAGTTAATCCATCAATCTTATCATCTTTAGCCGTAAGTGTTATTGTAACTGGACACTCATATGTTGAAACATCATTCTCATCAGTAGATACATTCGTTGCTTTAATAGTAAATAAATTATACTTAATTTCATTTTGACTCCAATAATAAAGTTTTCCATCTCCAGCATTTTTACCGCTAGACGCGTTTTCAACACCATCTACGTCACTAGTATTCATCGCCCACCTTGGTCCGTTACTATTCATTGCCATATCCTCAGCCGTCACAGCTATTCCAAACGTATCTTTTCCTTTCTCCATCGTTATGGTCGGTAAATTTTGTGATCGGGACTTCACAACTGTCGATGATGTATTATCATCTACCGTTAAACTAAAATATGCGAATGTTGCTCCCACTACCGCTACTAATAATGTTGCTACTGCTATTACCGTCAGCAACATCGTATTCTT
>CANRJV010000007.1 GCA_947631045.1 uncultured Bacilli bacterium | reverse complement strand
TGCAATACTTTTAGGCATTAAAATTGTATGCAAAAAGTGTAAAATAGATAATAATTATTGTTTTTTAAACACATAATATGATATTATTAAACTATATTAAGAATAAGAGGTTTTTTATATGGCAAAGTTTTTTTATAATAAAGTTTATAATTCTAAAAAAACAATTATTAATATTGTAATAATATCAGTCTGTGTTATTGGAATTATTATTTGTTTTGTTTTAACTAGTAACTTCCAAGGCGAAGATCAACGAAAGCCGGAAGCCAAATTAAGTATTAAAAGTGATGTAACTGTCGAAGTGAACGAAAAATTCACCAAAGATATTTTCTTTTCCCAAATTGAAAATATGCAATTAGAAGATATTGAAATAGTTTATCCTGACAATTTCGATGTTAAAAAAATCGGTAAATATGAAATAGGTATCGTCGTTGATGGCAAAACTTATACTTCTAATTTAACAGTAGTGGATACAACTAAACCAGAATTGAATTTAAAAGAAGTTACTATAAATCATAATTCATCTTATAGCGCTAATGATTTTATTGATAATTGTAAAGACAACAGTGGTCTTGATTGTGAAATAAATTTCTATGCTGGTATTGATGAAGAAGGCCAAACAGTTGATTATTCAGTTTATAAAGAACCAGGAACTTACCCAATCAAAATTGAGGCTAAAGATGAATCAGGTAATCAAGCTGTTGGTGAGACAAGATTAATTATTAATAATAATGGTACAACTACACAAGAACCAGAAACACCAAGCACTCCATCAACTCCTTCTACTCCAAGTGAACCAATTACTTGTAAATATGGTAATGGAGAATATGATACAGATAATTATCTATTAGCAGTTAATATTACTACTAATAATTGTGCTGTTAGTCTAGATTTATATAAAAATCCAACTATTGCAGCCGAAATAAATAAGATGATGGATGCTGAAACTATTAGAATTCAAAAAGATGTTCAAGCTTTAAATATTAAAGGAACTCCTTCATTAAATAGATTGATGACCGCTGTTATAAATAAAACTGGCGATGGAGTTGTTGGCTATGAACTTAGAATGACTGTTGCAATTTCTGATGAAGGTAAATCAACAACCGTAGCAGACTATAAATTAGATAGTAATGGTAAAAGAGTTTATATATCTAATCCTTATAATCTTTCAAATTAAAGAGCTTAGGCTCTTTTTTTTATGAGCAAAAAATGTTATAATCTTTATTAGGAGACGAGAAATCGTTGCCTAAAGGTTATTTTGCTATCCTATTCGAAACTCAATCCGAATAAGGATAGTCTTTTTTTGTTTCGTCATCTGACTAGACAGAAAAATCATTACTTTTAAAAATCCGAAGATATTTAATTTTATCAAAACCACTCTACTTCATATGATTTCGGTTTCCCCAAACCCCCTGAAAGTAGGCAAGACTTCTCGTCTCGACTTACTATTAAAGCACAATTATATATTAAAAGTCCATAGGAAGTTTTGACAACATTTGTCGATATTTCTTTTATTTTGTCGAAAAACATCCAAAAAGGAAGCCTTTGCTTCCTAATTAACATTAGTTATATAATACGGATCAGTTATAATACCAGTTCCCTTCAAATTAATCCTAGATGAGTCAATATAGAAGACTGGACGAACCGCATACGAATTGTTCACATAGTCGTAGTCCACAGGCCCGTTATCATACACAGTCCACGCATAGTTATCGCCGTCGCTGTAGTAACCATACCTGGTCATTGTCCATTCATCTTCTGCTGTTGGAGCAGTTGCTCCGTTTCCCAAGTTTGTATTATCTCTATTTAATCCATTTTGAATAAATAACCAATTATCTGTATTTGCTGTTCCATCATTGGCATATAAGTAATCACTTAAATACATTAAACTAATACTTTCACTACTAAAATTATCTTTTCTTTCATTAATAAATAAATTAGGATTTGTACTATCTGTTGCTTTTCCTATATAATATGTTACTGGTGATATTAAATTGGTCCATGTACTATCGCTCATATAACTATATTTGATGTTTCCTATAAAATATTTTTTTCCATCGGTATTATTTAATACTTTATATAAATCTGATGCATTCCATTTTATATCGGCAGAATACCAACTACACCATTCAAAGATACCGGATTTATCACTAACTATTTTAGTAGCCTTGATTAATTTTAATCTACCGCTTGTATCTATTCCTATTATTCGATACATATATGTGTCCATATTTTGTTTACATTGATTTTGATCACTTGTTCCAAAGCAAATAAAGTTATCTGTTACTGTCTGATATGTTCCGACAAATCTCCTTAAATCATCTTTTGGGCCACTTATTTGAGCATTTCTCGCTTGCATTGCTCCCTCTGACTCAAGACTCTTAGAAGTAGCAACTATAACATCTTTGGCAGATTTTGATATTGTTGTAAATGTATACTGAGATGTAACACTATTATTTCCTGCATTATCTACTAAATAGAACCAGAATGTATATTCTTTCCCTGCACCTAAATTGCTGAATGTATAAGTATTAGAATCTATACATGTATAATCATTTTGGATTGTTCCATAACAATATTGACTAATACCGTTAGTATCATCACCACTTACACTAACTGTTATTGTTGTCTCAGTTATTTCGGTTGATGCAACACTACTTATTGTTGGTGCTGTTGTATCTAATGTTATAGTATCGCTACTAGCTGCTGATGTATATCCATACTTATTTTTTATATAGGCATTTACTGTTTTTAATCCATCTCCACTTAATGTTATTTGATTTGTTGCAGTTACACTTTTATTATTTAGATCTGATAATTGTATAAATACATCACATGTGCTCCCAGTCGTTACACAGTACTCTGTTATATTATCATCAGGCCACTCTATTGTGACACTTGGATTTGTTTTATTGGTATATTGTTTATTTTCTTCTTCAATATATACTTTATCTATTGTGGGTTTTAACTTTCCTATTGTAGCTTCTATTATTGGTAATTCATTACTACCACCATAATAAGCATAACTATCTTTTAATGTCATTCTTATTAAAGTAAAAACTACTACTAGCAAAAGAATTCCACAAGATATTACTATTCTTTTTTCATATAACTTTTTCTTCATACATTTCTCCTATTTATGTTGCTTTTACCGAAAATAAATTTCAAAAAAATTATTACATCTTATAAGATGTATATTATATTCTAAATTTTACATCTGATAAGGTGTAATGTCAACGATTTAAAATGAAGATGAAATTATAATATTAATAAGGAAGTGGGATAATGCTACTTTTAAGGCTGAAGGAAATAAGAGAAGATAGAGAAATATCACAAGATGCAATTGCTAAAATTTTAGAAACAACTCAACAACAATATTCAAAATATGAATTAGGAATTCAATTAATACCCATTGATAGATTATGTATTCTTGCTGACTATTATAATGTAAGTCTTGATTATTTAGTATGCCGAACTGATGAAAGAAGATGTTATCCTAAAAGCAAATTAAACTAATTTTTTACATAAAATTTACTTAATTTATGATTATTTCTTGTATTTACTTGTTTAACTAAAATATAATAAGTATACGAGGAGTGTTGAAATGAAAAAAAGTGGATTTATGGAAGGAGCAATTATTGCTACCCTAGCTATCTTCTTTTCTAAATTTTTAGGTATCATTTATGTTATTCCTTTTTATGGTATTGTAGGAAGTCAAGGCGGAGCCTTATATGGTTATGCTTATAATATATATAATTTGTTTTTAATAATATCAAGTGCCGGAATTCCTTTAGCTATAAGTAAACTTACTAGCGAATATGATGCTTTAAAACAAAAAAGAGAAAAAGAGTATATGTTTGAAATAACCAAAAAGATAATTTTTATTTTTTCGGTTGTTTGCTTTTTAATTTGTTTTGTTTTTGCAAATCCAATTGCTAAATTAATTATTGGTGAAGTTACAGAAGGTAATAGTGTTCAAGATATTGCTTTTGTAATTAGATGTGTATCTTTTGCTATTTTAGTTGTTCCTCTTTTAGCCATTAGAAGAGGTTATTTACAAGGACATGGTTATATTGGAGCATCTTCATTTAGCCAAGTTATTGAACAAATTGTTAGAGTTTTAGTTATTATTTTTGGTAGTTTTACAATTTTGAAAGTCTTTCATTTAAGTTTAAAAACTGCTGTTGGCGTCGCGGTCTTTGGAGCCACTATCGGAGCCATTTCTGCTTATACCTACTTAATCAAAAAAAATATTAAAGCGAAAAGAGAAAATAAAGAAGACACTAAAACTTTATCTAAGGCTGAAAAAAAAGCCATTATTCATAGAATTATAATGTATGCTACTCCTTTTATTATTATTAATATTGCTAATTCCATATATCAAACAACTGATATGATTTTACTTAATCGAGGATTATATACAATTGGTTTTAAAGATACCGATATTGAAACAATTAGTAGTATCTTTACTACTTGGGGAAGTAAACTTAATACTATAATTACAAGTTTTGCCACTGGACTTGCTATTAGTCTTATTCCCACTTTAGCAAAAAATAATATTAAAGGTGATACTAAAGGTATTAATGATAAATTTAATAAAATTTTACAAGTATTCTTTTATATCATTTTACCTTTAGCCATATTTATGAGTATATTTGCAAATAGCATTTGGCAAGTATTCTATGGTCCAAGTGAGTTTGGCCCAGTAATTTTCCAATTCTCAGTTATTGTGGCTTCCATTGATGCTTTATATATAATGATATGTAATGGCCTTCAAGGATTAAATGAATCAAAACTTATTTATATTTCAGTAATTACTGGACTTTTACTAAATTTAATATTAGATATTCCTTTAATGCTTTTATTTAATAAACTAAATATTTATCCTTATTATGGCGCTATTACAGCTACTTTAATTGGTTATTTAGTATCTTTAACTATTCCCCTTGTGGCCTTAAAAATTAAAATTAATTTGAACTATTCAAACACCTTAAAAAAATTACCAAAATTATTTCTAGTTTATGCTTTAATGATATTCTTATCTTTGTTATATCGTGGTATAATTATTAATATTAAAAGTAGAATTATGCTTATACCTCTAATTGGAATAATTGGAATTATTTTAATAGTTTTATATTATTTCTTAAATAAAAAAGAAATTGAGGAAATGTTAGGAAAAAGTATAATTAATAAATTTAGAAAGAAAAGGGATAATAATGAATAGTATTATAATAATAGTTCTTATCATAACTTTAATTGCCATTTTTGCTTTAATCTATTTTAGTTCTCTTACAAGATTAAAAGAATATAAAGAAAGAATGGATCGAGCCGAAACCATTATTGATGCTAATTTAAATAAAAAATTAGATTTAATCATTAGTTTAAATGGTGAAGTAAAAAAAGTAACTGGTAAAAAAGATTATTTAAAAGATTATGTTTCTATAAGAGATTTAATTATTACGAACAATGAAAAAGATTTTAAATTAGATGAAGCTGTTAAATTAATAAATGATTTAACTAATGACTATGAAGAGCTTAATAACGATAAAGAATTTAATAAAAAAATGCAAAATTTAAGAGAAATAGATGAATTATTAGTTTCTGCTAAAAATACCTTTAATCAAAATGCTTTAAAATCTAATCAATTAATTAAAACTATTCCTTATAATATAATTGCTAAAATAGCCAAAATGCGTATTAGAAGTTTTTATAGTACTAATAATAAAACCGATAGTGAAGAAGTTTTTTAAAGCTTCCAATCTATCGGTTTTAAATTGTTTTTAATTAAAAATTCATTAGTTTTAGAAAATGGTTTAGAACCAAAGAAACCACTATTAGCGGAAAATGGAGAGGGATGAGGACTAGTCAAAACTAAATGTTTGGGGTTTGTTATATATTTTCTTTTTTCTTTAGCAAAATTTCCCCAAAGAATAAACACTACTGGACTTCCTTTAGCATTTAAGGCTTTGATTATATAATCTGTTAATAACTCCCACCCAATATTACGATGCGATGCAGGTTTATCTTTTTCGACAGTTAAAACAGCATTAAGAAGTAAAACACCTTCCTCCGCCCATTTTGTTAAATCACCATATTCTGAAAGAGCAATTCCTAAATCATCATTAAGTTCTTTATAAATATTTTGAAGTGAAGGTGGAATTTTAATTCCTTTTTGAACACTAAAGGAAAGTCCATGGGCTTCTCCTTCACCATGATAAGGATCTTGACCTACAATAACCACCTTTGTATTTTCATAACTAGTTAATTTCAAAGCATTGAAAATATAATTCTTGGGTGGATAGACAATACTCGTATTATATTTATCATTAATCATTTGTAAAAATTTTTTAAATCCGGGACTTTTTTCAATAACTTCTAAAACTTTATCCCAATCATTTCCTATCATAATATCTACTTCTTTTCTACTTATGGTAACGTTCGTTATTATTTATTTTAAATGCTCTATAAATTTGCTCTAATAATATTCCTCTAAATAAACCATGAGGAAAAGTAAAAGTACCAAAACTAATCTCTTCATCACATAAATCAAGAATTTCTTTATCTAGACCATTAGAGCCTCCAATAATAAAAGTTATTGTACTATGATGATTAAATGTCTCATCTAAATGTTTAGCAAAAGAAATGCTATCATATTTTTTTCCTTCAATAGTTAAAGCAATATTATAATCTTTTGAATTAAAACATTTTAAAATTTCCATAGTTTCTTTTTTAATATCTTCATTATCTTTTAATTCAATAATTTCTATTTTATGATACTTGGTAATTCGTTTTGAATAATCATTTATCAAATCTGTTAAATAACTTTCTTTAATTTTTCCAGGAGCAATTATTCTAATCATAATACTATCACTTCACTTATTTCATTTGGTTTAGCACATTCAATATTATCAAAATTAACATTATACTCTTTTAAACTATCCTTAACAGTTTCTAAGGCGGCATCAGGTGTATTATTTATTTCACTTAAGTGCATTAAATATACTTTTTTCGTTTTATCCCCAATTAATTTGGCTAAATAAAATCCACTGGCTTGATTAGATAAGTGGCCTTCATCACTTAATATTCTTTTTTTTGTCCATTCCGGATAAGGACCATGAGTTAACATTTCAACATCGTGGTTACTTTCCATTAAATAGATATCTCGGTTTTTTAATAGGTTAAAATACTTACTTCTTATATAACCAGTATCCGTTATTTGAACAATAGAAGAATTTCCTTCTTCAATAATAAAGTTTCGAGAGGCCACGGCATCGTGACTAGATTTTATCGCATATATTTTTAAATCTTCAAAATCTATTTCATCATCATATATTTTTATATGGTCATAATTTTTAAGACTATCTAGGCTTAAAAACATTTCTTCCGGCATACAGACTGTTGCTTTATAACTTTTAATAAACGTTTCTAAAGCCGAAATATGATCAGTATGTAAATGGCTAATAAGAATAATATCAATATCTTCCGGCTTAACGTCTATTTTTTTCAAAGCATCAACAATGTATTTTTTGGTTTTTCCCATATCCAATAATATATGATGATTTTTAGTTTCTATATAAGTGACATTTCCTTTAGAGCCACTGGCAAATACACAAACTTTCATTGTCGATATAATTCCCTCGGATTGTAGTAAGTTCCGCCAGCATTTGGATTACCCATTGAGAAACCAAAGTGAAGATGCGTACCTGTGGAAGAACCACTATCACCCATATAACCTATTACTGTACCTCTTGATACGGTTTGACCTACTTTAACCGGGATAGTTCCTAACATATGGGCATAAGTAGTATAAATATTATTATCGTGTTCAATCACAACATAATTACCAAATCCACCACCACAGGTACTACCATAATAACCATAATCAGCACAGCCTTTAGAAACTGTTACCACTTTACCATCATTGGCAGCATAAATCTTAGAACCAAAACCAGTACCAGAAATATCGATACCATTGTGATGTTTACCCCAACGAGGAGCAAACTCTGAAGTAACTGAGAATGGATTACCTGTAGGCCAACGCCATCCAGAACCCGTATCTTGAATACTTTGAGTACCCCAAGATTTATCAACTCTTCCTCTCGTTATTACTCTATCGACAACTTCTCTAATTATTTCTTTATCTTTAACATCAACATTACTATTTGGTTCACCATTGATAACATTATAATGTTTTTCTTGAATTTTTAAACCATTCATTCCATTAACCGTTACCTCAGAATAACTAGGTGGTTTACTATTATCTCTTTCAATTTTAGTTGTAAATTCCGTTACGACTTCTTCTATTTCATTAATGTTATAACTAAATGATATTTGGGGATTAATAAGAGTAATATTAACAGTATCTCCCACAGTAAGAAGAGAATCTTTACTAGTATATTGCGGATTAGCAATTAAAAATTCTTGCGTATTTAAAGTATTGGCATCACTGATAGACTCAATGGTATCGCCTTCTTTAATCGTATAACTATGTTCATCATAATCAAAACCAAATAATAACTCTTGAGCTAATGAATCACTATCTTCATATATTTTATCATTAATACTAATATATCTTTCTCTTATGGATATATCTTCTAAAATATCCATATCTTCATAAGTTAAACCAATATCATCTAATTCCTCTTGGGTTCCATTAATATAATCTTCATAATCTTCTTCATTAATAAAAGCTAACACAAATTTTTCAATAGCTTCTTTTAAAATATTTTTATCTAAAATATTAAATGTAAAAGCTTCATGCTCATTATAGGCGGAGACTTGAACTTCATAGCCATAAATAGTAAAATCTTGCGTTTCTTCAATTTTATTATAAATTTCATTTAAATCGGAAACTTTTGAATTATAAGAATATTCTTCCACTATTTGAAGACCATTAGGAGGGTAAACATTCTTAACATGATATTTATCTTTGATTACTTGTTGTCTTTCATCAATTAATTTGTATAAAGCATCTTTATCTTTAATACTGCCAATTACTTCCCCATCTAAATAAACATTATACATTTTATTAATAGGGTTATTAACAACATGGACACTATTAAATAAAAAGAATAAAAAGATAACAATTAAACAAAGCATTTCTGTAATTATTTTTTCACTTATTTTCATTAATCTTCATCCTTATTTTCATGAGCTACATTTCGAAAAGCACTCATATTGAGTTCAAATAATAAATCGACTGTTCCTAAAGAACCCTTCCGATGTTTAGCAATGACAAGTTCAGCTGGAACAATTTTTTCATTTTGATCTTTTTTGGCTTCATAGTAGTCTTTTCTATTAATAAATAAAACAATATCGGCGTCTTGTTCAATAGAACCAGATTCTCTTAAATCGGCAAGCATTGGCATATTGCTTTCCCGTCTTTCGGCATTTCTGGATAGTTGGGCACAAGCAATAATCGGAACATTAAATTCCAAAGCCATAGTTTTTAAATTACGGCTAATTTCTGATACTTCTACTTGTCTTGATTCCACTCTCTTATTACCGGTTGTTACTAATTGTAAGTAATCGATAACAACTAGACCTAAACCTTTAGGCATATTGTATAGTCTTCGACATTTAGCCTTTATTTCCGAAATAGTTATCCCCGAATTATCTTCAATATAAAGATTAGTCTCGGCTAAATTATTCATGGCCTCATTATATCTTTTCCAATCTCTTTCTTGCATAGATCCAGTTTGGAGTTTATAACTATCAATGCCTCCTTGAGCACTAATAATTCGGTTAACTAATTGTTCTGCAGGCATTTCTAAGTTGAATATGGCCACCGCTTTATCTGTTGTCCTCGCCGCATAAGTTGCCATATTTAAAGCTAGCGCTGTTTTTCCCATACCAGGACGAGCCGCTAGAATAATTAATTCGCCTGGTTGAAAACCAGTTGTTATCCGGTCAAAATCATAAAATCCTGTTTCTAAGCCAGTTATTAATTTTTTAGTTCTGGCTAGTTCTTCTAATTTTTCTTGGGCTCTTCTAAGTATTTCATGAATAGGAACAAAGTCTTTAACTGTTCTGGTTTTAACAACATTTAAAATATTTTTTTCGGCATCATCTAAAACATTCGTAATATTCTCTTCATCATAGGCTTCATTAATTATCTCTGTTGCCGTATTAATTAAATTTCTTCTTGTTGCATGCTCTTTAATAATATTTAAATAATAACTTAAATTAGCGGTTGTAATAACAGAATCTATTACTTCACTAATATAAGGAAGACCTCCAATAGCATTTAATCTTTTCTTTTTATCTAATTCTTCTTTAATCATTCCTGCATCTATCGGAATGTTATTATCATGTAGTTCTTTAATGGCTTCGAATAAATATTTATTTCTTTCATCAAAAAACATATCTGAGTTTATTTCCTCAACTATTGTATCCACTAAACTATTATCAATGAATGCAACTCCTAAAACACTCATTTCGGCTTCTTTATTTGAAGGCATTACTCTAGCCATTTTATCACCTACTTACTAACTTCAATATTTATATTAAATTTCACTTTCTTATGCAAAGTAATTTCGACTTTATGAATTCCTAAAGAATCGATATTACCAAATGTATTAATATTTTTTTTATCAATATCAAAACCTTTTTTCTTAAGTTCATCACTTATTTGTTTAGTAGAAATATTTCCAAATACTTTATCTTGAGCCCCTGTTTTAACTTTAAAACTAAAGGTCTTATTTTCTAATTTTTTCTTTACTTCTTCTAAACTTTTTACTAATGTATCCTCTTCTTCTTGTCTTAACTTTATTTCTTTATCTAAAACTTCTTTACTTCCTTTAGTATAAGAAACTCCTAATTTATTTTTAATTAAATAATTATTACCATAACCATCTGATACTTCAATAATATCGTCTTTTTTACCTTTCCCCTTAACATCTTTAAGTAAAATAACTTTCATATTTCCTCCTCTAAAATGTCTCTTATATTATATCATGTAACTGCTATTTAAGTAAATTATCTTTAAAAAATTTATCATTTACCATCCATATTCTTTTTTCGCCATACCCTTCTAAAAAAATTATCTCCTTATCTTTAAGGATTTTAATATACCTTCTGATTGTCCTTTCGGAAACATTTAAATTTTCCGCTAAAGCATTTTCCGTAATTACATTATTATTCCTCATTTCTTTAATAATGTAATAAAAAATTTTAAAATTTAATTTTTTCATCTTTTTCACCCCTTCACTTATATATATAGTAGTTTAGGGAGTGATTTCCTTTTTTTAAAATTAATTTTTAATTAGTTTTTAAAACTTTTTTGCCAATTCTATAGGAATTGGCATCAAATGTGGTAAGTCTAACAATTTTTAGAATTAAAAAAATTCACAAAATTAATTGTGAATTAAATTATTTAACATATGGTATTAAAGCCATAAATCTAGCATATTTAACTTGTTCAGCAATATGTCTTTGATGTTTAGCACAAGCACCAGTTACTCGTCTAGGTAATATTTTACCTTTTTCATTTATATATTTGTTAATAATCATAACATCTTTATAATCAACACTTTTACCAGCGCACATTTGACATATTTTCTTTTTCTTACGATAAAATTCAGCCATTTTATTTTCCCTCCTTCAATTAGAATGGTAGATCATCACTACTTAAAGTAATTTCTTCGCCAAAACTCTTAAAAGGATCTTCCGTTAAGTCAGCACTTTCTAAATTCATATCAGGAATAACATCGTCATTAGGCATTGGTGATGCTTCTCTATTGGTACCAATACCATCAGTATTATTCTTAGAACTTAAGAAGTTAACTGTATCACATACAACCTCAGTTGTATATCTTTTGGTACCATCTTGAGCATCATAGCTTCCCGTTCTAATTCGACCTTCTGCTGATACTAATGAACCCTTATGACAATATTTCGAAATATTATCAGCTTGTCTTCCCCAAGCACTACAATTTATAAAGTCCGCTCCTCTTTCCCCATTTTTATTGGTAAAGTTTTGGGAAACAGCTATAGTAAATCTTGTTACAGCCATTCCACTTGGAGTTGTTCTTAACTCTGGATCTCTTGTTAGTCTTCCTACTAATAATACTTTATTCATGCTCTACTCGCTTTCTTTTTTTAAGATTAAATGTCTTAAAATATTTTCATTAATACGAAGTTTACGATCAAATTCACGGATTACTTCATGAGTAGCCTCTACATTCATTAAATAGTAAAAACCACTAACTTCTTTGTTAATTGGATAAGCAAGTTTTTTTCTACCCATATCCTTGAATTCGATAACTTTTGATTTATTGTCAGTAATTAATTTTTGAGTTTCTTTAACAACATTATTTAATGCTGCATCATCTAAAGTTGCTTTAACAATAAACATAATTTCATAATTAGTCATCTTTCCACCTCCTTATGGTCTTTTGGCTTTTATAAAAAAGCAAGGAGTAATCAATTTACTCGCCATATAGTATATCAAAAATAACCTTAATTGTAAACAATTAAATGCCCTATTTATTTATATTAAAAGAGATTTTAAAATATGAAAAAACAGCTATAAACTGGTTCCATTTTTAAGTTCCGGATTTTCTAAAGAAGAATTTTGTAAATTTTGTAAAATTTCTTCTTTGGTCTTTCCTAAGCCCATACTTTCTGCATAAGCCATAAGAGCATTCATAAATTCCGGATTGACCTCTTCTTCCGGACTTTTAAAGGTATTAAAAGGTACTCCTAATTCTCTTGATATTTCAAAAGTTGTATATTTCCGATATTCTTCATCTGATAAAGCTTTAATCATATGAAGAATATTAATCATGGTTTTAACCCCTTCCATACCAATTCCTTCGATATTTCTAAATTCGTAAATACCTGCAAAAGTTAAATCTTTTTGTAAAGCAAGTTGCCCAATAATTTCCGTTAATTTAGGATTTTCCACAATTGCATGATTATCTTTTAAATCTAATAATTCTTCGGGTTCAAAAAATCCCCAAGTGGAAAGTTCGCTTAATAACTCGGTATACTCTTTTTCAGGGTAAATATAGCCTAAACTTCTAACCCCATCTAAATCTAAATGCCCAAATAAACCAAGACAAACAATTTCTAAATGTTTAGAATCAAGTAAATCTTGCCGAATATTCGCCATTCCTAAAGAAAGATTTCCTTTATTCTTATAAGCATTAAAACTAATAATTTTATTAACAACCCGATACCGGTCAATTCTTCTTTTCCGAGCGGCTGGATTATTAATGGCAGCATGATTTAATTGTTCCGTAACTTCTTCGGGAGTATAATTAATGGCATTGGTAAATTTTAATTTATGGTCTAATTCATGAAATTTAGACAAACTTTTTCTTTCAATATAATACCCATTTATTTCGGCTAATTCTTCTAAACTTTTACCAAGAGCGTTCATAAGAAGATTTTTTAACTCTTCATATAAAGATGCATTTTCTTCTTTGGCCGCAATTACTGAATCGCATTTATCAATTAATTTTTTATTTAACGCTAAAGGAGCCGAGGTATTTTGAAAAATCAAAATAGTTCTTTCAGCATCACATAAATCTTTAAATTCTTTTAAGTATTCTTTAAGAATATAATAACCTAAAAATTCTTCGGTTAAGACTTCTTCGCTACCCGAATTTGCTAACTCTTTTTCTTTCTTTTCGCTTAAATTAATTATTTCTACGATTCTTTCAATAATATCATTTACCATATTTTTAGCCATTATAATACCCCTTTCTAAACATTAAATCTAAAGTAACAAATGTCGCCATCCATTACTTCATAGTCTTTGCCTTCCAGTCTTAAACGACCAGCTTCTTTAACTTTCAGTTCACTACCTAATTCTTTTAAATCATCAAAACTCATAACTTCGGCTTTAATAAATCCTCTTTCAAAATCGCTATGAATTATGCCCGCACACTTAGGAGCTTTCATGCCTTTTCTAAAAGTCCATGCCCGGCATTCATCAGGTCCAGATGTAAAAAATGTTGCGAGACCTAATAAATCATAAGTAGCAAAAATTAATTTATCTAAACCACTATTGGCAATCCCTAAATCTTTTAAGAAGGCCTCTTTTTCTTCATCAGGATAATCGGCTAAATCACTTTCTAATTTGGCACACATTACCACCACACTAGCCTTTTCTTTCGCCGCATATTCTTTTAAGATTAGAGAATATTCATTATCTCCCGCCGAAGCACTCTCTTCTGATACATTGGCAACATAAATAATTTTTTTAAAAGTTATTAAATTAAAATTCTTAATTATATCAATTTCATCTTCGGTAAATTCTAATAATCTTACCGGAATACTTTTTTCGAGACTATCTTTAATTCTTTTTAAAACACTTACTTCTTTTAGAGCCTCTTTATCTTTTGTTGTTTCGGCTTTTTTCTCAATTTTACCAAGCCTATTAGCCACAATTTCTAAATCCGATAAAATTAATTCGGTATTAATTATTTCGACATCTCTAATTGGATCCGTTTTACCCTCAACATGGGTAATATTTTCATCATCAAAGCATCTTACCACTTCGACAATAGCATCAACTTCTCTTATATGCGATAAAAATTTATTTCCTAAACCTTCACCTGTTGATGCCCCACTCACAAGACCTGCAATATCGATGAATTCAAAAGTTGTCGGTACAACACTTTTGGGATTATATAAACTCACTAAATAATCAAGTCTTGTATCCGGAACCACAACGACACCCACATTAGGTTCAATCGTCGCAAAAGGATAATTGGCTGCTAGAATATGTTTTTTTGTAATAGCGTTAAATAAGGTTGATTTACCAACATTTGGTAAACCTACTATGCCTGCTTGTAAACTCATAATTACCTCCTACATAGTTGGAAATGTCCCTATACCAAGTGGTATACCTATAATATACCAGACAATTACTAAAACGAGTAGCGTTAAACTAATAACAATTGTATAGGGAATTTGATATTTAATAGACTCAATTAAATGAATTTTTTCTTCACTTTGATTATATTTTTCTAAAAAGGCCAAATAAACAATAAAATAAGCTAAAACTGGTGTAATATTCATAACTCCGGCTTCGGCAAAACGAAAAACGATTTGAGCAAAGGCAGGAGTCATGCCATTTTGCATGAATAATGGAACCATCGTAGATGATAACATTGACCATTTAATAGTACTAGATGGCACTACAATCGTCGAAATCATCACCCCAAGGAAAGCTAAAATTATTAATGGAAACCCGGTAAATCCACTCTTGGTAATTATATCACTCATAAAAGCCACAATAACATTACCAATATTTGTTTGTTTTAAAATACTGATAAATATAGAGGCTAAGAATATCATAACTAACATATTACCAATACCATCTAAGGAATGGCCAAAATTATCACAGAAGTCCTCATGATTTTTAATTGTTTTAACACCTATACCATAGAATAAACCTAAGATAATAAATAGTAAAGTAACAATGAAAACAAACCCATTACTAAAGAAAGAATTAACACTAAATAATTTATCTATATAAGCTGTTTGACTATAATCAAGTAAAGCCCCACTTAAAGGTAAACCAGGGATAATACTATAAATAAAAATTATTAAGTAAATAAAGGCACTAAAACAAGCATAAATCATACCCTTCTTTTCATCTTTAGTAACAATATCTTCTTCAAGTTCACTTTCCGTAAATTCATATTTAGGTAATTTCTTAACAATAATATTTTCGGTAATAACCGTAATAATATAAGAAACTAATATAACGGCCACTGCCATAATGATGAAGAAAGATAAGCCATTAACAGTATGGACAGAATCAATAGTTGAAGATACTAAATTAGTGTAAGTTGATAAAGCTGAATCGGAACTAGTAAAGAAAATATTAATGGCATTACCACAAGATAAGGCAGCAAAAGAACAAATTATGCCAATCGCTGGATTTCGTTTTCCATAATAGAAAAGCAAAGCTCCTAAAGGAATAAATATTAAGTAAGATAAATCACCAAATAAACTTGCTATAACACAAAAGAAGACAAAAAAGAAAGTAACAGTCTTTTTCTTTAATCTTTTAGTTGTCAAAGTAATGGCTGTTTGTAAAAAACCACTTTTGTCCATAATACTAATTCCCATTAAAAGAATTATTAAATTAGATAAAACTGTAAAATTTGCAAAATTAGCTACTGTATTTGTAAATATGTATTTTATTCCGCTTAAAGAAAATAAAGATTTAACTAATTCAGTTACTGGTGTTATATCAGAAGTAATATTATTAATATGATAATAAGTAGCTTGAACATCTAATAAATGAAGTATTCCACTTAAAACAATCGTTATCACAATTAGGACAACATACGTCATCAGTGGATGCAATCCACTTCTATTTTTTCTAGCTCTTCTTCTCATCTTTAAGCACCTTCTTTAGTTTCTTCTGAAACTCTAATCTATCCATCATTATTTCTCTCCCACAGTTATTACACTTAATTTTAACATCGACTCCCACTCTCGTTATTGTCCACAAGTTAGTCCCACAAGCATGGTTTTTCCGCATAATAACTTCATCATTTAGAGAAAAATCTTTATCCATTATTCTTCACCAATAGAAATATTTAAAATTTCCATTATTCTTTCTAAATCTTTAAGAGAATCAAAAGTAATTTCCACTTTATTTTTATTTATTTTAACTTTATTTCCTACTTTATCACTAATAACTCTTTCATACATTTCATATTTAGGGTTAATATCTTTTTCTCTTAGTGGTTTTCTTTTAATCATCTCTTTACCACTAACAATTTTCTCAATATCGCGAACATTTAAGTTTTCATTAACAATTCTTTTGGCTAAATCAATTATTTGATTTTCATCTTCTAATTTACTTAAAGCCCGGCCATGAGATGTTGATATTTCTTTATTTATTAACATTTTTTGCACTGGTTCTGGTAATTTTAAAAGTCCTAATAAATTGGTTATATAACTTCTACTTTTCCCAAATTTATTTGCAAATTCTTCTTGGGTCATTCCTCTTAGATTAATAATATTTAAAACACTTTTAGCCTCATCAATCGCATTCAAATCTTCTCTTTGAATGTTTTCAAGTAAGGCTATTTCCATCATTTCTTGATCGGTAAAATCTTTAATAATGGCGGGTATTTCTTTTAAACCAGCTAGTTTAGAAGCTCTAAGTCTTCTTTCACCAGCGATTAATTCATAACCTTTAATACTTTGTTTAATCAAAATTGGTTGCACTACCCCATATTCCTTAATGGAAGCCGCTAATTCTTGTAAGCTTTCTTCATTAAAGTTAGTTCGAGGTTGATAAGGATTTCTTCTAATTTCTTCAACTTTAATATTAACAACATCATTCTTATTTTCTTTAACAATTTCTTTTTCAAAGTTGTCAAAATCAATAACATTGTTATTAGTAAATAGTTGTTCTAATCCTCTACCTAAAGCTTTTTTCTTAGTCTCCATTACGCTCAATCACTTCCTTTGCTAAATTATGATAAGCTTCGGTGGCTCTACTAGTAGGATCATATTCATTTATTGGTTTACCATGACTTGGAGCTTCAACTAATCTTACTAGTCTGGGAATAATTGTGTTAAATACTTTATCTTTAAAATATTTTCTAATTTCTTCAATAACTTCTAAACCAATGTTAGTTCTACCATCAAGCATTGTAAGTAACACACCCTCAATTCTTAAATTCGGATTCATACTAGATTGAACCATAATAATAGAATTTAAAAGTTGGGTAATTCCTTCTAGAGCAAAAAATTCACATTGAACTGGAATAATAACTGAATCACTAGCTACTAAAGCATTCATTGTTCCTAGTCCTAGAGATGGTTGGCAATCGATTATAATATAATCAAAGGCTCCTCTTATATCATTAATAGCTTTTTTTAATTGCTCATTTTGATGGAATGTTTGATCATCTAACATTCTTTTAACAAACTCAACATCAACTCCCGCTAAATTTAAAGTTGATGGAATAATGGCTAAATTTTCAAATTCAGTTTTAATAATACTTTCTTCAATAGGACATTTACCCGTAATAACTTCATAAATGTCATGTTCAAAATCTGAAGAAGTTAAACCTAGACCCGTAGTAGCATTGCTTTGGGGGTCCAAATCAATAAGCAAAACTTTTTTGTCTTCTTTACCTAAGGCAGCTGCTAAATTGATACTTGTAGTGGTTTTTCCAACTCCTCCTTTTTGATTAACTAATGAAATTACTTTAGCCATAAAAAACACCTCTAATTTTTAACACTCACTACTTACTATTTTAACACATAAAACTTAATAGCACTAGAAAAAAGAAAGAATATTCCCAAATTCTTTCTCTACTTTAATTTTTTAAAGCTATTAGTGGCACTACATAAACACCATCTGGTCTTATGTAGGCACTATTTGTCATAGCACAAATTACACATAAAACACGAGGAACTTTACCTTCATTATTTAGTAACGAATTTTTAAAATTTATCAATTTATTGGCGGCTTCTTCTATTTGATTAACTCCTAATTTTATTTCAAATGCACACCATTCGCCATCTTCAAGTTCTATAACACTATCAATTTCTCTATTTAAAAATTTTACATTTTTATTCCTGCACTTTTTTATATTTTAATCCATCACTTTTTAAGTTTTCATTCCCACACTTTTTAAAACATAAAACCGTTCAAAACTTAATTGAACGGTTTATACATTGGGAATTAATTTTAAATCTTTAACTTTAGATGAAGTATATCTCACTCCTCTTTGATATTTTCCTTCTTTAATAAGAATTAGTCCTTTAACATCTCTTGATAAGAAATCATGAATAATATCTAATAAATGACCCTCTTTATCTTTAGTTTTAAGTTCTACTTCCACCATTACCTCTTGATAAGTCCCTCTTTCACCAACATATTCTACATTATCAATTGATAAAGCATAAGTGATGCCATCTTTTTCTAAATATATATCATTTCTTTCCGTTGTTATATTTAAAGATGGTTCAAATTTATTCGAAAATTCAACTTGTTCACTTAAAGCATTTTGCAAATTTTCAAAAGTTGGATTATCTAAAGACATATTATATTCTAATCTCTTATGATATACTCCTTCACTTTTTAAAGGCTTTTTATAAGTTCCTATATATCTTTCCCCATCAACACTTTTTATACTTCTTAATCTAAGTACTGATTCACTTCTCATTAAACTCATATCCGGAGTATCATAATAAACATCTTTATTTTCTTTATTTACCATATTATTAATTTTAAAGCCATGATTTAAAAATGATTTTATAAGTTCATCCATTAATCCTTCTTTAGGAGACTCAAGTAAATAACGAAGTTCCAATTCTGTTGGCCCTAAATCTGGTTTTCTTACTTTAATAGCCTCGGTCATATCTGATTTTGCTATACCTTCAATATCATAACCATCACTAATAGCTAAATTAGTAAAATTATCAATAACTTTACCTAATTCATCATCACATTGCTCATACCAAATATTGTTGGTCCCATTAAAATGATGAGTAAAAAATGGCCAAAAATTAATAAAATCACATTCACTATAAAACATATAAGATTTTTGATTATATTTTAATTTATTTATTAAAATTTTAAATTCTCTTTCCGTAAGATGTCCATCATCTTCGATAAATTCAATACTACTTGCATCTCCTAAAAGATATGCTAAACTTGATTTCTTTCCATTAGATGATACTAATTCAAATCTTTTACAAGTATATTCTTCATCCTCTACTGCTTTACTAAAAGATTCAAATATTTTTAAAGGTTCTTTAATATTTAAATCTTTTTGCATTTTAAATCTTTGAAAATTCTTATTTAACATTTTATTAATATTATTATTAAATTGAATTAATAATGAACAAACCTCTCTTAAAAATTTGCGGTCTTCTTCCCGATTAAAAACTTTAGATTTATAAGATTTTAGTAAATCTCTGAAAGTTGCAAGAGCCATTTTAAATACTTCCATGTCTTTAGAAGTAATAGCTCTTGGATTAGCACATCCATAAGATACACTATTATCACTAGTTTCTTTTAATATTTCTTTTAATTTTTCAAATATTACTTTGTTAATCATTTTCCTGGCCTCCCTAATAAATAATTATATCATCTACTATTTATTTTCACTAGCCTCTAAAATAAGTTTTAACCGATTTAAATACTTTTCTTTTAACTCTATTAATTTTTCTAAATCAGTAACTTCCTCTTCTAAATCATTAGCATGTTTTTCTAATATTTCCATATCTAAAATTACATCTTTTAATAATTTATCATTCATAATATTCTATAGTAACAATTGTTACTTCCTCCTTCTTCTTATTTTAGTAGCTTCTAATTTTTGAATAGTATTTTCTATTTCTAAATCTAATTCGGTATTTCTTTTTACTAACTTACTTCTTCTTTTTCCTAAAGTCCTAATTTGTTCTTCTAAAGCAGTATAGGTACTAAATTGCTTACTTAAAATTGTTTCTCTGGTAGGAACATAAGAAACAGCGGAAGGATTTAATTCTTTATCTCGTTCATTTCTTAAGATGGCTGCACATCTTATATAAAGACTTTTTAACTCTTCATAAGTTTTAATCCCAACATTTTTTCTTAACCTAAAAGTATTTATATCTTTAGTCATAAAATCATTAACCGTATATATTTTCCAACTGTGTAAAAGCTTACTTAAATTAGAAGATAAATTTAAATCATCTAAGAATGTATATCTCGTTGCATCTAAATCACTTCCAATTAATTCATCTCGAAAAGAATAACCTAAAAAATGGACATAATCAATTATTTCTTTTCCTCGAGCATCACTAATATTATAAATAGCATATATTTCCTTAGTTGACATATTAATTAATTCTCCAAAAGTATTTATTCCTTCAATTTCTAATAACTCTAAAATAATGGGTGAAAAATCAAAAAGAGAAGATTTTAAAGAAATATTTAAAAGACTAGGCATTATTTTTTGACAACCTTTAACATGAATATAAGTATATATCAATTTATCTAACTTTTTTAAAGCTTTATTTTTTATTTCTAAAATAACATGTCTTCTTTTATGCATCCATAAGGCTATGTCATCATAAGGAATAACTCGCTCATCAAAAACCCCAAAACGTTTTCTTAAGATTAATAATTCTTCTGCACTAAATTTATCTGTTTTATTAATTTTTTCATTTAATAAAATATTAGTAAATTTTTGAAAAACATTTTCTATTCTTTCATCAAATATAACTTTTAAATCTGGATATAATGAAAACATTTCACTTTTTAAGGCTTCATAAATTCTATTTTCCATAAGATCTATCTACTTCTTTTCGAATCTTCAACAATTTCTTCAGCTGCTACCCCATTAATATAATCATAGTATTGTTTATAAAAGACTTTCCTTAATTGCATATCCAAATTAGCATATTCTTGATATTCTTTAGATCTTTTAAAATATAAATATTCATCAGGCACATAAATACCATATAAAATAACATGTTGGATCTTTTCAAAAATTATTTTCTTTTGCAAATAAGATTGCGCTTCGTTATAACCTAGCTCTCTTCCTACGACAGCATATATCTTAGCCCCACTTGGTAAAATACCAAATCTTTTTCTTAAAAAGGTAAATTCTCTTTCTAAAAAAGGACTAGTACTTTTTAATTCCAAATGCATCAAAGCATAACAAAGTTTAATAAAGTTTCTTTGTAAATCTACATTAATATCATATTCTTGTTCCAATTCAGGAAATTGTTTAAAAACTTCTGATTTTAATTCCTCTACAAATTCCATAATATCCCCCTTAAAAATACGCTTGTTATCTTAACACTTTATCTCTATTTTGTAAAGATTAAACTAGAAAAAAAGTGTTAAGATTTTTTTAAAATTAATTATCAAATTTATTATTTTTAAATTTAAATTTAGGAAAAGAAAAAATATTGATTTTTTTCATTATTCATCCATCTCCATATAAAACTGTCCAGAATTAAGGAGCAATCATATACGGAGTTTCTATTTGTCCATTTCCATCTGATATTTGTATAGTTGACTTCAAATAGAAGACTGGACGAACCGCCCACGTATCGCGAAAACCATCCCAACTCGATGTCCCGTTTTTAACCACATACCACGCAGTGTAATGGTCGGTGTCGTAATCATGCCTAGTCATTGTCCATTCATTCTCCGCAGAAGGAGCATCTGTGCCGTTTGGTGTATTGGTCACTCCATTTAATCCATTTGCCATTAATAACCAATTGCTTTTATCTGCTGCTCCATTATTAGCATATAAGTAATCACTTAAGTACATCAAGCTTATTTTTGCATTATCAAAACTTTCTCCTCTTTCATTTTGAAATACTGTCGGATTATTAGTGACTTTTGAGTTTCCTATATAATATGTTGTTGGATCTATTAAATCTGTCCATTGAACCTCTTGCATATAACTATATTTGCTATTACCTACAAAGCATTGATTACATGCAGAACTATTTGAAGGTTGTGGGCTTTCACCATTCAATCCTTTATATAAATCTGATGCATTCCATTTTACAATACTATTATATATAAAATTCCATTGAAATGTCTTTCGATTATCTGTTACTATTTTTGTTGCTTTGATTAATTTTAATCTACCACTTGTATCTATCCCCATTATTCGATACATATAGGTATCTCTATTACTTGTGCATTCATCTTTATCAGTTGTTCCAAAACAGATAAAGTTATCATTTACTGTTGTATATGGTCCGACAAATCTTCTTAAATCATCTTGTGTGCCACTTATCTGAGCATTTCTTGATTTCATCTTTTCTTCTGTTTCAAGACTCTTAGAAGTAGCAACTACCACATCTTTGGCCGATTTTGATATTGTTGTAAATTTTTGTTGGGTTGGAACACTATTATTTCCTGCATTATCTGTTAAATAAATATATAATGTATAACTTTTTCCACCCTCTAATCCACTTATAGTAAATGTCTTCTCTCCATTTACCATATTTTCACATTTATAATCACTTCCTGTTGTACTATAACAATATTGTTTTATTCCACTTATATCTCCACTATTGGCTGTTACTTTTATTGTTACACTTGTCTCTTTTATTTCGGTTGTTGATAAACTCTTTATTGCTGGTGGTGTTGTATCTAAGGTTATTTGATCACTTTTAACTTCTGATGTATATCCATACTTATTTTTTATATAGACATTTACTGTATGGGGTCCTTCTCCACTTAATGTTATTTGATTTGTTGCAGTTACACTTTTTTTACTTGTATCAGTATCGGATAATTGATTAAATTCAGTACAGTTACTATCTAATGTTACACAATACTCTGTTATATTATCATCACTCCAAGTTATTGTAACATTTGGATTTGGATTATTGGTATATTGTTTATTTTCATTTTCAATATATACTTTATCTATTGTGGGTTTTAATTTTCCTATTGTAGCTTCTATTATTGGTAATTCATTACTACCACCATAATAAGCATAACTGTCTTTTAATGTTATTACTAATAATACAACTATAGTTATTACTAGTATAATACTACTTACTACTATAACCTTTTTATTCTTTAATTTTTCTTCCATATTTTTTTCTCCTTGTTTATAATACCGAATATTAATAACAAATTAAAAAAATTCTATCTTGTATATATTCAATACTTTTATATTGTGGCCAACAATATGTTGGCATTTTCAATAAAATAATACCAACATATTGTATGCTTGTCAAGAGGTGATTAATTTGAAAATAGTAGCAAATAACTATAAAGCAAATGAAGTTTTTAAAATGATTAGAGAATATACTGGTAAAACTCAAAAAGACTTTGGAGCAAATATTAACAGAACTAAAACAGCCATTCAATATTATGAATATGGACAAAGAAATTTTGATTTTGAATTATTATTAGAAATTGCAAAAAAGGAAAATTTAAATATAATTATTGAGTCTAAAAAATAGCCACAAAAAAACTACTAACATAGGCTAGTAGTAATTTTTCTAAACTAATTCTAATCTAACTTCTAAAGCATCATCGCCACGGCGCTCATTAATTTTAATAATTCTTGTATAACCACCATTACGATCTTGATATTTTGGAGCAAGTTCGTTAAATACTTTGCTAACTACTTCATTATCATTATGTAAGAAAGCTAATGCTTTACGACGAGATACTAAAGTACCTCTTTTACCATAAGTAATCATTTTATCAACAAATTTACGAACTTCTTTAGCTCTTGCTTCAGTTGTTACGATAGATTCATGCATAATAACATCTTTAGTAAGTCCTGCTAAAATGCTTCTTCTTATTCTTGTTTCTCTTCCTAATTTTCTATACATAGTTATTACTCCTTAAATGTAAGTCCTAAATCAGCAACTTTATCAAGAACTTCTTTTAGACTCTTCTTTCCTAAGTTTCTAATCTTCGTAACTTCTATTTCTCTTTTATCAACTAAATCTTGAACGGTATGAATACCCGCTCTTTTTAAGCAATTGTATGCTCTAACACTAAATTCAACTTCTTCAATTGGGGTTTCTAGTGTCTTGGTAATTGTATCTACTTTCTTCTCTTGCATTAATCCTGAGAAATCACTAATAGAATTTAAATCAGCAATAATGTTGAAATGTTCTACTAATATTTTTGCCGCTAAGGCTAGCGCTTCTTCAGGAGACATACTACCATTAGTAGATACTTCCATAATTAATTTATCATAATTTTCATTTTGACCAACCCGTGTATCAACAACTTCATATTTAACAAGTTCGATTGGTGAATAAGATGAATCAATAGCAATAGTTCCTACTGAAGCATCTTCTAATCTTTTCTTATTTTCTTTGGCTTCAACATAGCCACGACCATTTTCCACAGTCATTTCCATATTGATTTTACCACCACTAACAAGATTACAAATAACTAAATCACCATTAATAACTTCTACTTCAGCATCTTTTTCAATCATGGAAGCCGTAACAGGTCCTTCACTTGAAGCACTAAGTCTTAAAGTTTTAGGTTCATCAGAATGGTTTTTAACAACTAAGTTCTTAATTGCTAAAACGATTGAGGTAACGTCTTCTACAACCCCTTCAATTTTTTGGAATTCATGTAAAACGCCATCGATTTTAATACTAGTAACAGCACTACCAGGAAGGCTAGATAAAAGCACTCTTCTTAAAGCATTTCCTAAAGTGGTACCAAATCCTCTTTCTAATGGATCAATTTCAAATTTTCCATAAAAATTGTTTTCTTGATATTCAGTAATTTTGTATTCTGGTTTTTCAAATTTTATCATCATAATACAATAATTCCCTTTCTATTATTAATTTCTTGGTCTTTTTGGTGGACGACAACCATTGTGAGGAACTGGAGTTTCATCAATTATACTTGTAACTTCAAGTCCGGCACTTTGTAAAGATCTGATTGCGTTTTCTCTTCCTGGTGCTAGTCCCTTAACATGTACTTCTACTTTTTGAACCCCTTGTTCAATGGCAGCGGCTGCAGCAGCTTCAGCAGTAAGTCCAGCAGCATAAGGAGTTTTCTTTTTACTTCCTAAATAACCAATTCTTCCAGCACTTGACCAACTAATAGCATTTCCATCTTTATCAGAAATAGTAACAATGGTGTTATTATAAGTTGCTTGAATATGGGCAATAGCTTCTGGAATATTCTTTTTAACTTTTCTTTTTCTTCTATTATATGCCATAAGTTAACCTCTACTTTCCAACCTTTTTCTTATTAGCCACAACTTTACCTCTACCTTTACGAGTTCTCGCATTACGACTAGTTCTTTGACCTCTTACTGGTAGACCTTTTTTATGTCTAATTCCTTCATAACAATTAATTTCCATTTTATTTTTAATGTTCATTTGAACATCTCTACGTAAATCACCTTCAACAACATATTTATCTACTTCTTTACGTAAATTATTAATTTCATCATCAGTTAAATCTTTAATTTTCTTTTCTGGATCGACTTTTGCATCTTTACAAATAGTTTTTGCAAGTGGACGACCTATACCATAAATAGCGGTAAGCCCAATGCAAGTATGTTTTTCGTTTGGTAAATCGATATTTTTAATTCTTGCCATCTAAATCCTCCTAACCTTGTACTTGTTTATGTTTAGGGTTATCACAAATAACCATAACTTTTCCATTTCTTCTAATAATTTTACATTTTTTACAAATTTTCTTTACTGATGGTCTAACTTTCATAAATAACTCTCCTATCTTCTATTCCATGTTATAATCCCACGTGTTAAATCATAAGGCGATAATTGTACTGTAACGGTATCACCTGGTAGAATACGTATCATGTTAATGCGCATTTTACCAGAAACGTAGGCTTTTACAGTATGGCCATTAGCTAGTTCCACTAAATAATCGGAACCTTTTAATACTTCAATGACCTTGCCTTCTACTTCAATTTTATCATTCTTTTTTTGGTCTTTATTTTTGGATTCTGCCAATTTTCTCACTCTCCTGTTAATATAACAAATCCATCTTTGGTAACTAATACTGTATGTTCAAAGTGGGCACTTGGAAGGCCATCATCGGTTTTAATTGTCCAGTCATCATCTTCCATGTATATATCTTCCCTACCCAAGTTAAGCATTGGTTCAACAGCAATTACCATACCTGCCTTTAATCTAGTTGGATCACTAGTATAATAATTAGGAACATCCGGATCTTCATGAACACTGGTACCAACCCCATGCCCCACAAGTTCTCTTACAACTCCTAAATTATTTTTCTTTGCAAAACTTTCAATTTTGCTTCCAATGGCGCTTATTTTAACACCATCTTTGATAACACTCAACCCCTCGTATAAAGATTTTTTAGTATTTTCAACTAAATCTTCGACTTCTTTAGAAGTATGTCCAACAATATACGTATTGGCTGAATCAGAATGATATCCTTTATATGAAACACCAATGTCTACTGAAACCACGTCTCCTTCTTTAATTTTTCTTTTAGAAGGAATACCATGGACAACTTCGTCATTGATGGAGATACAGATACTTGCTGGGTAACCTTCAAATCCTAAGAATGATGGTTCACAATCATTTTTAATAATAAACTTATGAGCAATATCATTTAAAGCTTTGGTACTAATTCCTGGCTTAATATTTTTTGCAACCTCCTGATGGGTTAAATAATTGATATGCCCAGCATGTTTCATTAATTCAATTTCTCTTTCGCTTTTTATACTAATCATTTAAAATTTCCTTAATTCTTTCTGTAATCTTTTCATTTTCGTGCATTGTATCAATGCAATGTAATTTATTTTTTCTTTCATAATATTCTTTAATGGGTTTCGTATTCGTTATAAAAGATTCAAAACGGACTTTGAAAGATTCTTCATTGTCATCACTTCTTTTAACTAACTCACTACCACATTTATCACAAATTCCTTCTTTTTGAGGTTTAAATTTCTCATCATAAATGTTATAAGTTTCCCCGCAAGAACAACTTAGACGACCAAGTGCTCTTTTCATTGCTTCTTCTAAACTTACATCTAAGTAGATAACTTCATAATTAGTTATCTTTAATTCTTGAAATAAATTATCTAACATTTCCGCTTGTTTTAAGGTTCTTGGATAACCATCTAAAATAAATGGTGTTCGAATATTAACAAGACAATTTTTAATTAATCCATGAACTAATTCATCGCTAACTAAATTGCCTTTACTAATAATATTTTCAATTTCCTTACCCATTGGAGTATTTTTTTTAATCTCTTCTCTTAACATATCTCCCGTGGAAATATGCATATAGCCTAGACTTTCTAATCTCTTACTATGGGTTCCCTTACCAGCAGCGGGAGGAGCAATAAAAATCACACTTTTCATCTTTATCTTAACCTTCTTCTTTTTTCTTTATAACTTCTAGCCATTAAGCTACTTTCCATTTGTTTATAAGTTTCAATGGCAACACCAACCACAATTAATAAGCCGGTACCACCAATAGTAACTGTACTTGGTAAATTCGTAAATTTACTAATTAATACTGGTAAAATAGCAATAATAGTTAGGAATAAACTTCCGACAATAGTAAGTTTACTTATTGATGAAGAGATATATTTAGAAGTATCTTCCCCAGGTCTAATTCCGGGAATATATCCTCCTCTTTCATTTAAGTTCTTACTCATTTCATCTGGATTCATTATCATAAATGTATAAAAATATCCGAAGAACATAATTAATATTATATAAAGTATCAAACCGGTATTAGACGTATAAACAATATATTTATTAATAAAATTAATAACCGCTTCATTTTTGAATAATGCCGCAATAGTAGAAGGTATTGTTAGTAATATTTGGGCAAATATTACGGGAATAACTCCTGCTGCATTAATCTTTATTGGTAAATAACTTTGTTGAGCACCATAAGCACTTGTTGTCCGGTTTGAATATTGAATAGGAATTCTTCTTTCCGCAAGTTGCGTATAAATAATTCCTACTAATACTAGTAAATAAACTAAAATAAATATTATAAATAGAACAATTCCTAATCCTAATTGATATGAACCATTGATAAAAGCATTATAAGCTCCCACAAAGACTCTTGGCATACTTTGAATGATACCAGCCATAATGATCATTGATGAACCATTACCAATACCTTTTTTAGTAATTTCATCACCTAACCATAAACAGAAAGCTGTACCGGCTGTCATAACTAAGGCTGATTTAATCATATCTAAAGTACTCATACCATTCATGTAGAAAATACATAAAGCATAAGCTTGAATAAATGCTAAGATAATAGATAAATATCTTGTAATTTTATTCATCTTTTGTCTTCCGGTATATCCTTCATCTTTTAATTCACTAAAGTAAGGAATAATATCCATTTGTAATAATTGCGTAATAATAGACGCTGTGATATAAGGAGAAACTCCTAAAGCAAAGATGGAAAAGTTTTGAAGTCCACCACCACTCATTAAGTTAAATATTTCTAGGAAGCCTAAATCTTGATAAATCCTTGAGGCCCAAGGAATAGTAATGGTTGTTCCTAAACAAAATATTCCTAAACAAGCAAGAGTGAAGTAGATTCTCTTTCTAACATCTTTATTTGATTTACTAAATAATCCAGTAAACCCACTAAACATCTAAATCACCTCAGCTTTGCCACCGGCTTCTTCGATTTTAGTTACAGCCTTACTTGAAAAACGATGAGCTTTAATTGTTAATTTATGCTCTAAATTACCTGTACCAAGTACTTTAATACCTGCTAAAGGTTTTTTAATAATTCCTCTTTCCTTTAAAATTTCTGGAGTAACAACATCACCATCTTTGAAAAATTTATTTAAATCACTAAGATTAATAGTTGCATAAACGGTTTCAAATCTTTTGTTATTAAATCCTCTTTTCGGAATTCTTCTATATAATGGAGATTGTCCACCTTGGAACCATGCCGGAATACTAGCACCACTTCTAGCCTTTTGGCCTTTTTCTCCACGAGTTGAAGTTTTACCCATTCCTGAACCTGGCCCTCTACCTACTCTTTTTATTCCTTTTGTTTCTTTTGATTTTGGTAAATTTTCTAGTCTCATAATTATAATTCCTCCACTTTTTTGCCACGTAATTCTGCAATGTGTTCAGGACTTCTTTGGGCTTGTAAGCCTAATAGAGTAGCTTTAGCAACATTAATTTGGGTATTAGCACCAAGACTCTTGGCAACAATATCTTTAACGCCAGCAAGTTCTAAAACTGCTCTGGCTGCACCACCAGCAATAATTCCGCGACCTTCTTTAGCAGGTTTAAGTAGAACGACACTACGACCAACTTTACCTGTTTCTTCATGTGGAATAGTACGATTATCAATTAATGATATTTTTACCACATTTTTATTAGCAGCTTGAATGGCTTTTTTGATAGCTTCAGAAACTTCATTAGCTTTACCAGTTCCAATACCTACTAAACCTTTTCTATTTCCAACAGCAACATCGGCTTTGAAACGAAAATGTCTACCACCTTTAGTAACTTTTGTTACTTTAGATATTGAGATAACTTTTTCTTCTAATAAGTTTTTCTTAGCATCATTATTTTTTCTTGTAACATTTTTCTTATCCATAAAAGCCTCCTATATCTCTAATCCTGCTTCTCTAGCAGCTTCCGCTAGAGCGCTTACTCGACCATGATATAAATAGCCACCACGATCGAATACTACTTTATTAATTTTTGCTTTTTTACATTTAGCAGCAATATCTTTACCTACTTCTTTAGCAGCTTCAACATTACCACCATTTTTAAGTTTTAATTCACGACTTGAAGATGAAACTAAAGTTGTACCGGTTACATCATCGATAACTTGGGCATATATTTCAGAATTAGAACGGAAAACATTTAATCTTGGCATTTCTTTAGTACCACTTAAAGTTTTTCTAATTCTTTTATGTCTAATTTCTCTAGCTGCATTTCTAGATTCTTTTTTTATCATACTTTACCTCCTTAAGCCGCTTTCTTTCCTTCTTTACGACGAACAACTTCATCTTTATAACGAATACCTTTACCTTTATATGGTTCCGGTTCTCTTATCTTCCGAACGTTGGCCGCAAATTCAGATACTTTTTGTTTATCAATACCTTTAATAGTTATTTCCGTAGCACTCACTAGTTCCGCACTAAGTCCTTCGGGAATTAATACTTCAACTGGATGAGAAAAACCAGCGTTAACAACTATTTTATTGCCTTGAACATTGAAACGATATCCAACACCCACAGCTTCTAATCCTTTTTCAAAACCTTTGGATACTCCAATTAACATATTGTTAATTAAAGAATTGCTTGTTCCTTGCACCATGTTAGCTTCTTTGGAAGGATTTTTTTGAATAGTTTTAATACTACCTTCTTCAATTTTTACTTCGATTAAAGGACTAACATTTAATTTAAGTTCTCCTTTAGATCCCTTAATAGTAACTTCACTACCTTCTAAAGTAGCCGTAACACCTTCAGGGATAACTAATTTTCTTTCACCTATTCTACTCATAATTACTTACCAAATATAGGCAAGGACTTCGCCTCCTAACTTAGCTTTTCTGGCTTCTTTATCAGTCATAAGACCTTTAGAAGTCGAAATTATAGCTATACCTAAGCCGTTAAGAACATGAGGAATTTCATCTGCTTTGGCATAAACACGTAAACCTGATTTACTAATTCTTTTTAAACCAGTAATAACTCTTTCTTTTTTATTACCATATTTTAAAGTTAAAGTTAATTTATCACCTTGAGTACTTTTTTCGTATTTAAAATCTTCAATGTAACCTTCACGTTTTAATATTTCCGCAATTCCTAAAGTCATTTTCGTACCAATAACTTCAACTTCTTTGTATCTCATAATATTAGCATTACGAATTCGAGTTAACATATCCGCTATTTTATCTTGTACAAACATTAATTATTCCTCCTCCTTACCAACTAGATTTCTTGACGCCAGGTATTTGGCCTTTATTAGCAAGTTCTCTAAAACAAATACGACATAATTTGAATTTAGATAATACTGCATGAGGACGTCCACAACGTTCACATCTTGTATATTCCCGAGAACTAAATTTTTGTTTTCTATTATTTTTAATAATCATACTTTTCTTAGCCATATTAACACCTAACCTTTGAATGGCATTCCAAATGCCTTAAGTAATGCATATGCTTCTTCATTACTCTTTGCGGAAGTAACAAAGATGATATCCATACCTCTAATTTTATAAACATTATCATATTCAATTTCTGGGAAAATTAATTGTTCTTTAATTCCTAGAGTATAATTTCCTTTGCCATCGAAAGCATGGGCTGAGATACCCCGGAAATCTCTAACTCTTGGAAGACTAACTTTAATAAGTTTTTCCATGAAATTGTACATATTTTCACCTCTTAATGTTACTTTAACACCAACAGGTTGTCCTTCTCTTAATTTAAAACCAGCTATTGACTTACGAGCTTTTGTAACTACAGCTTTTTGACCAGCAATTAATTCTAGATCTTTAACCGCAGCTTCGATGAATTTAACATCATGGCATCCTTCACCAACACCCATGTTGATAACAATTTTTTCTAGTTTTGGCACTTGCATAATGCTAGAATATTTAAACTCATCTTTTAATTCTTTTTTAATTTTTGAATCATATAAATCTTTAAAATTACTCATAACTCACCTACTTACTAGCTTTCTTTGTAGATTTTTTAGTTTCTTTAACTTCTTTTTTTACTTCTTTCTTAGTTTCTTTAGAAGCTTTACTATCTACTAATTTTACATTTGATACATGAATTGGCATTTCAATATCGAAAATACCACCTTTATCATTATTCGTTCTTGGTTTTGTATGTCTTTTAGAAATATTTATCCCTTCAACAACAACTTTGTTTTGGGCTTTTAAAGTTTTTAATACTTTACCAGTTTTACCTTTATCTTCACCAGTTAAAACTTTAACAGTGTCATTTACTTTAATTTTCATATTTCCCTCCTATAAAACCTCAGGAGCTAAAGAAACGATCTTCATATAATCTTTTTCTCTTAATTCTCTAGCTACTGGTCCTAATACTCTAGTACCAATTGGACTTTTATCATCCTTAATTAATACACAAGCATTATCATCAAATTTAATATAAGAGCCATCGGCACGACGTACACCTTCAACTGTTCTAACGATTACTGCTTTAACAACTTTTCCTTTAGGCATATTACTATTAGGAATGGCTTTTTTAACAGTACCAACAACAACGTCACCAATGTTTCCACTTTTGACTTTACTGCCACCCATAACTTTAATAACTAATAGTTCACGAGCACCAGTATTGTCAGCAACTTTTAATCTTGTTTCTTGCATTACCATAAGAATACCTCCTAAAGAACTACAGCTTTAGAAATAACTTCTACTAATTCATATTTTTTAGTTTTTGAAATTGGTTTAGTCATTCTAATTCTCACTGTATCTCCTACATTTGCTATATTTTTTTCATCATGTGTTGCATATTTTTTAGAATATTTAACACGTTTATTATATAAAGGATGACGTTTATAAGTTTCAACTAAAACAGTTATTGTTTTATCATTTTTGCTACTTACAACTTTACCTACTAATTCTTGAACTCTTTTAGCCATTATTTATGCGCCTCCTCTAATTCTCTTTCTCTAAGAACAGTTTTCATTTTTGCAACATCCCGTCTTAAAATTCTAAGACTACTTGGATTTTCTAAAGTCCCATTTGCTTGTTGCATTCTTTTTGTGAATAATTCTTCTTTTGTTTCTCTGATTTTTTTCTTTAAATCAGCATCAGATAATTTTCTAATATCTTTAATATCCACAATTATTCACCATCCTTTTTAACAAATTTACATTTGATTGGAAGTTTATGGGAAGCAAGTCTTAAAGCTTCTCTAGCTACTGCTTCTTCAACATCACTTATTTCAAACATAATTTTACCTTCCTTAACTACAGCAACATAACCTTCTACGTTACCTTTTCCTTTACCTTGACGAGTTTCTAAAGGTTTTTTAGTTATAGGTAGGTGTGGGAAAATGTTAATATAAACTTTTCCACCACGTTTCATATAACGAGTCATCGCAATACGAGCGGCTTCAATTTGACGAGAAGAAACCCATGCTCCTTCTAAAGCCATTAAGCCATATTCACCTTTGGTTAGAGTTGTATTTCCTCTAGCATGACCATCATATGTTAATCTATGCGACTTTCTATATTTAGTCCTTTTTGGCATCAACATCTGAAGTCGCCTCCTTCATAACTTTTTTCTTACTAGGTAAAATTTCATCTTTGTAAATCCATACTTTAACCCCAATTTTACCATAAGTAGTATTTGCTTCACTTTGAGCATAATCAATATCCGCTCTTATAGTGTGTAGTGGCACTGTACCTTCAGTATATCCTTCACTACGAGCCATTTCGACACCATTAAGTCTTCCTGATACTAAAGTCTTAATTCCTTTAGCACCAGCTTTCATTGTATCTCTGATTGCTCTTTTTTGAGCCGCTCTAAATGGCGCTCTATTTTCAATTTGCATTGCAATATTATCTGCTACTAATTTCGCATTTAAATTGGCATTTTTTTCTTCAACTATATTAATAAATACTTCTTCATTAACAAGTTTAGAAATCTTTTTTCTTAATTTTTCGATATCTTCACCACCACGACCAATGATTACTCCTGGTTTAGCAGTTCTAATTGTAATATCTGCTCTATTTTTCTTTCTTTCAATAATTACAGAAGAAATACCAGCATCTTTAAGATTTTTTAAGATATATTCTCTAATTTTAATATCTTTATTTAAATAATCGGCATAATCTTTTTTAGCATACCAACGTGAATCCCAGTCTTTATTAACGCCTAAACGATATCCAACTGGATTAACCTTTTGTCCCATTATGCTTCACTTCCTTCCATAACATTATCTGTAACAACAACTTTAATATGACTAGTTCTTTTATCATGTCTATCAACATTACCACGACTAGCGAATTGGATTCTTTTTAAAGTCCGTCCTGGATTAACAAAACATTCTTTAATTACTAAATCTTCTTCTTTAGCCCCATTATTGTTAACAGCGTTAGCCACTGCAGAATTTAAAACTTTTAAAATTAGTCTGCTAGCTTTTGTATTTGTGGTTTCAAGTATATTACGAGCAGTTTTAACGTCTTTACCTCTAACTAAATCCATAGTCATTCTTGCAAGACGAGGTTTAATAATTGCTCCTTTATGAATTGCATAAGCTTCCATTATTTATTACCTCCACCAGCATGACCAGTAAACTTCCTAGTTTGTGAAAATTCACCAAGTTTATGACCAACCATTTCTTCAGTGATATAAACAGGTATGAAATCTTTACCATTATGAACTGCAATTGTATGTCCTACAAAATCAGGATAAATGGTACTTCTTCTTGACCAAGTTTTAATAACTGATTTTTTATTTTCTGAATTTAAATTTTGAACCTTTTTTAATAATGATTCTTCAACATAAGGTCCTTTTTTCAAACTTCTTGCCATATTGTCCTCCTATTTGCTCTTCCTACTGATGATTAATTTTTCAGAAGCTTTCTTCGATTTACGAGTTTTATGACCAAGGGCTGGTTTACCCCAAGGAGTCATAGGACTCTTACGACCAACAGGTGCTCTTCCTTCACCACCACCATGTGGGTGATCATTAGGGTTCATTACGCTACCTCTATTAGTAGGTCTAATACCCATATGTCTTTTACGTCCAGCTTTTCCTAAATTTACTAAGTTAGCATCTTCATTACCAACAACACCAACTGTTGCCATACAAGTACCTAAAATTTTTCTTGTTTCACCTGATTGTAAACGAACGATAACATATTTACCATCACGGCCAAGGATTTGCGCACTTGAACCAGCAGCCCGACATAATTCAGCTCCCTTACCAGGTTTTAATTCAATGCAATGAATCATTGTACCAACGGGAATGTTTTGAATTGGTAGAGCATTACCAACTTTAATATCGGCATTCTCGCCATTTTCAATAATCATATTAACTTTTAAACCATTTGGAGCAATAATATATTTCTTTTCCCCATCACGATAATTAATTAAAGCGATGTTAGCATTACGATTTGGATCATATTCAATAGTTGCAACTCTTCCTGTAACACCAATTTTATTTCTTTTGTAATCAATAACCCGATACTTTTTAGTAGCGCCACCACCAATGTGACGAACTGTCATCTTACCTTGGTTATTTCTTCCACCAGTTTTACGTACCTTCGTAACTAAAGATTTAGTAGGATTGTTTTTAGTTGTAATTTCTTCATTTGCAAGTGTTGTCATTCCTCTACGACCATTAGTTGTAGGTTTATAATGTTTTATTGCCATCTTTTATCCCTCCTATAAATCTATTTGAGAGCCGTCTTTTAGAGTAACTATTGCTTTTTTATAAGTTTTAGTCATTCCAGAATATCTTCCAACTCTTCTTTTCTTTGCTTTAGTATTAAGTGTATTAACAGATTTTACACTAACCTTAAATGCATCTTCTACAGCTTTTTTAATTTCTTCTTTAGTTGCGCTTTTCGCAACTTTGAAAATATAAACATTTTCACTTCTCAAAGCCATAGACTTTTCAGTAATAACTGGTGAATAAATAATATCACTATAATGTTTCATTATTTAAGCACCTCCCCTAATTTATTAACTGCATCCTCAGTTAAAACTAAGTTATCAGCATTAACAATATCATAACAATTTAATTCTTCAGCCATTAGAACTAAGACATTTCCTAAATTTCTAGAAGCCATATATAAATCTTCATTTTCATCAACAGTAACAAATAATGTTTTACCATCAAGTTTTAATGTTTCTAATATTTTAGTAAATTCTTTAGTTTTTATATTCGCTAATTTGATTTCGTCTAAAACAACTACTTTCTTATCTTTTGCCTTATCAGTTAAAGCGCTTTTTAAAGCTAAAACTCTTTCTTTACGATTGATTTTAAATGTATAATCGCGGTTATCAACTCCTATAGGAATTCCGCCGCCACGCCATTGAGTAGCTCTGATACTACCTTGACGAGCACGACCAGTACCTTTTTGCTTCCATGGTTTTCTTCCACCACCAGATACTTCGCTTCTACTTTTAGTTTTTCTTGTTCCTTGACGCATACTATCTAGTTGTAAACGAATCATTTTCTTTAATGCATCATTATTAACTTCAATATTCCAAATAGTATTTTCTAAAGTGATATCTTTAACAGTTTCACCTTTAATATTTTTAACACTTATCTTTGTCATTTTTAACCCTCCTCTAGACTAATTACTAGCCTCTTCTGGATTTTCTTCTTTAGTTTCTTCTTCGATAGGTTCAGTTACTTCAGTTGCCTCTTCAGCTGGAGTCTCTTCTGTTTGTTCTGAAGTTGTTTCAGCATTCTCTTCTTCAGCAGGAGTATTTTCTACTTCTTCTACTGGAGCTTCTTCCTTAACCTCTTCGACACTATCAACAACAGTTTCTACTTCTTCATAAGATAAGATTTCTTTAGCATCTTTCTTACGAGAATTTTTAACTGAGGTCTTAATATAAACTAAAGAATTTTTAGCACCTGGAATATTGCCACTAACTAAAATGTAGTTATCAACTGTATTAACTTCAATAATTTCTAGATTTTGAATAGTTACAGTTTCAACTCCCATATGACCTGGAAGTTTTTTACCCTTTAATACTCTTTTTGGTAACATTGTACCTAAAGAACCTGGTCCTCTATGATAATGAGATCCATGTCCCATTGGTCCTCTTGATTGATTGTGTCTTTTAATAACACCTTGAGTTCCTTTACCTTTTGTTGTTCCTGTTACATCAACGATTTCTCCAACTTCAAAGATTGAAGCATCAATTTTATCTCCTATATTATAAGTGGCTTCTACATCTTTAATTTCTTTTAAGAAGCGCTTAGGAGTAGTATTTGCTTTTTTAGCATGGCCTAATTCAGCCTTATTTGATTTTGATTCTTTCTTTTCAAATACGCCAAGTTGAATAGCATTATAACCATCTTTTTCTACAGTCTTAACTTGCATTACCACATTTGGTTCACAAGCTACTACTGTGACAGGAATAAGTTTACCATCTTTGGTAAATACTTGAGTCATTCCAACTTTGCGTCCTAAGATTCCTTTCATTTTAATTTCCTTCCTTTACTAATATGTTTTTATTTCGATGTCAACACCACTTGGTAAATCTAAATGAGTTAAAGCATCAATTGTTTCTTTACTAGGTTTTTTGATATCTACAAGTCTCTTATGTGTTCTTCTTTCAAATTGTTCACGAGAGTCTTTGTATTTATGTACCGCCCTTAGTACCGTAAACTTCTCAATTTCTGTTGGAAGTGGTACTGGACCAGATACTTCTCCACCTGTTCTTTTTACAGTTTCGACTATTTTAGAAGCCGCTACATCAAGTAAACGATGATCGTAGGCTTTTAAATTAATCCTTACTTTACTATTTGACATTTTCCATGTCCTCCTTTCGCCTATATCTAGTATAGACTTGCTCCACCCGAATTCCCTGTAACTCAAGAAAGATATTTACCAACTCTTCCTAGTGTATCAGCAACCTCGCGCATCCTCGCAGTCATACGAGTAACATTATAACACAATAATTATATGAAAAGCAACAGTAAATTTTACAAAAATTTCACAAAATGTCTGACATTAATAGATAATAAAAATTCTTGCATTACTTTTATTATTATATTATAAATACTATTAAGTTCAAATTTCGACTTTCTTAAATTTATTTACATTAACTAAATAGTATAAGAAAAGAGCTTCCTTTAATAAGAAATCTCTTTTCTTTATATTATATATTTATTGTTTTAACCGGTTCTTAAATTACTTACCCTCGAACTTTTTTATTAGTAAATTAAAAAGATGCTTATTCCTTTTGTAAAGCACCTTTTATTTTCCTTTTTATAAACAACCATCTATATTATATTTTATTTAGATTAAAGTAAAAGTAGTTGTTTATGAATTTAATATATAATACTCAAGTTGATTTTGCAAGTGCTATTTCTCAAAGAAATGGTACTTCTGATTCTTGGCTAATTGTTACTAATGTTAATCCCAAAAGAGCCATTAAAAATTATGGTTATCGTTTCGGTACCATCGAATCTATTTTTAAATTTCAAAAATCTAATGGCTTTTTATTTAGAATCCACTTGTAATTCTTCCTTAAAATATTTTGAAAATATTCATTCTCTTGCTTCTTTTGGTATTCTTTATTTATCTATCTTAGGCGCTGAATATTATAAAAATTTTAAATGCTACAAAAATGCTAAAATCACTACTCACAAGTTTATCAACAGTTCTAGACTTAGAGTCTTTCTTTTTTAATACTGGTCTTACTTTATTATTTTAGCTTTTTATTCTTCTACGTATGATCCTTTTCGCTTTATTCTCTATGGCATATAATTGGTTTATACTAATTTTATATTTTTAGTTAAAAATTTTTTGGCGTGTCTTTTTATTTTCTTCATTTATTTAAAACTGTCCGGTATTAAGGAGCAATTATATACGGAGTTCCAATTGTTCCATTTCCATTCGATATCCGTGTAGTTGACTTCAGATAGAAGACTGGACGAACCGCATACGTACCGTCCAAACTGTAGCAGTACACAGTCCCGCTACTACCCACACGCCACGCACGGTAAAGGCCGGAGTTGTAACCATACCTGGTCATTGTCCATTCATATTCCGCTATTGGAGCAGATGCTCCATTTCCTAAGTTTGTATTATCTCTATTTAAGCCATTTTGAATAAATAACCAATTGCTTGTATTCGCATTCCCATTATTAGCATATAAGTAATCACTTAAATACATTAAACTAATATTTCCACTACTGAAATTAGACTTTCTTTCATTAATAAATAAATTAGGATTTGTACCATCTGGCGCGTCTCCTATATAATATGTTGCCGGTGATATTAAATTAGTCCATTGCGCATTTTGCATATAACTATATTTTGCATTTCCTTTAAAATATTTGCTTGACGTGCCATTTAGTCCTTTATATAAGTCTGATTCGTTCCAAGGTGTATTAGTAGAATACATATTATGCCATTTAAACGTAGCTTCTCCATTATTATTAATTTTTGTTGCCTTAATTAATTTTAACCTGCCACTTGTATCTATTCCGATTATTCGATACATGTATGTATCCATATTTTGTTTACATTGATTTTGATCACTTGTTCCAAAGCAAATAAAGTTATCTGTTACTTCTTCATATGTTCCGACAAATCTTCTTAAGTCATCTGGTACATTTCCACCAGCAGCCTTTATAGCATCATTTCTTTTTTGCATTGCTTCCTCTGACTCAAGGCTCTTAGAAGTGGCAACTACTACATCTTTGGCAGATTTTGATATTGTTGTAAATTGTTTTTGGGTTGCACTTGCTTTATTATCATTTCCTGCATTATCTATTAAGTAAAAATAGAATGTGTATTGTTGTCCTGAATTTAAATTATTAAATGTATGAGTATTAGAATTTGTACAAGTATAATCACTACCTGTTGTACTATAACAATATTGACTAATACCATTAGCATCACTACCAGTTACATTAACTGTTATTGATGTCTCAGTTATTTCTGTTGATGTAACACTACTTATTGTTGGAGCTGTTGTATCTAATGTTATACTACTTTGTACTGCTGCTGATGTATATCCATATTTATTTTTTATATAGGCATTTACTGTATGTTCTTTTTCACCAGTTAATGTTATTTGATTTGTTACACTTTTGCTATTTGAATCTATAAGTTTAAATTCTGTACATGCACTTTCTGTTGTTACACAATATTCTGTTATATTATCATCACTCCATGTTATTGTAACATTTGGATTTGGATTATTGGTATATAATTGATTTTCTTCTTCAATATATACTTTATCTATTGTGGGTTTTAACTTTCCTATTGTAGCCTTCATTATTTCTAATTCATTACTTGTTCCATAATAGGCATAACTATCTTTTAATGTTATTACTAATAATACAATTATAGTCATTATTAACAATGTACTACTTACTACTATTACCTTTTTATTCTTTAATTTTTCTTTCATCTTACGCTCCTTTTATGTTGCAAATAACTAATATAAATATCACAAAAAAACTTTAAATATTCCATTATGGCATATATTATATATAATATATGCCATTTTTAGTCAAAAGTCAATATTCCATTTTACGTCGTGATATTTTTTATTTGTGATTATTATGAATAGATTAAAAGAACTCAGAATACAAAATAATATTTATCAAAAAGACATTGCTAAATATTTAAATATTGGACAAACAGGTTATTCAAAATACGAAACTGAAAAAATAGATATTCCTACTGATGTCTTAAAGAAACTTTCCAAATACTATAATGTAAGCATTGATTATATTTTATGTATGACTGATGAACAAAAACCCTATAAAAAATCATTAATAGAGTTAGAAAGTGATAATAATGAATAGGCTAAAAGAAATAAGAGAAGATCGAGATTTAACGCAACAAAAAATAGCCAAAGTTCTCAATATGAGCCGCTCTGGCTATTCATCTTATGAAACGGGAGTATGCGATACTCCCACTAAAATATTAAAAAAATTAGCTACTTATTATAATGTGCCTATTGATTATTTATTATATTTAACCGATGAAAGAAAACCTCACAAAAGGTTTTAAAATAATTAAACTTCTTATGTTAAAATTTTATAAAAAAATTGGAATGTGCTCCAATTTTTTGCTTTTATAAACCTATACTACCACTAAAACCTAAGATATCACTTACTAAACTTAATAAGCCTGGCATTTTGGTTATGTTTTCACTAATAATATTATAATCTTCTTCTGTTAAACTATTTGATTCAACATAATCTTTAATATCTTCAATTGAAATATTATTTACTTTTTCTTTTTTAAGATTAATACTCATAGTTAACTCTGTAGGTACATCTTCTTCTGATAGAACAAGACTTCCCGTTATACTATCTTCATCTTCTTTTAAGTTAAAACTAAAAGTATATTCTTCGCTATTTATTTCCATATTTATATTATCATTTCCAATATCAATCTTTAATTTATATAAATCATCATTTAATTCATAACTTATACTTTGATTATTTATTTTAAGCATTCCCGCTTCTTCTTCATTTAAATAAATATTATAATGATCATTATCTAAAATAAATTCCATTTTATTATCATTAGATATTATTTCTACTTTTAATACTTTATTATTATCCATATAAACATTAAATTCATTAATTATATCATTATCTTCAAAGAAATCTTGATAATCTTGTGGATTAACTTCGTCCCTAGCATCTTCTAAATAAGTTTTGATTTCACTTTCATCAACACCTAAAATATAACTAAAAGTAGAAGTAATAAATTCATTATTTAATATTCCATCCAATATATTGTATTGTAATTCATAATTCTCTTCATTTTTTAAAGTTAACTTATAATCAGTAACGTTAACTTTTTTATTATTATACGTTATTGTAGTTTTTTCAGAAGAAAAATAATTTTCTTTTAAACTATCTTTGATAATTTCGGCTAGTTCATCTATTAAACGACTATAAGTATCATCAATCGCTAAAGTAATTATTGGTGAAGCATTAAAATCACTTATCTTAATCTTCTTGGGATATAACTCTCCTAAAGATATTAATAAATCTTTATCGTTTATTATAGTTCCAGCATTTATTAAACTACTATTATTATAATTTATATTGTAATTAGAACTAAGATAATTTTTAGAAAAGTCTATATCATTTTCCACATTAATTTTTAATCTATTAATAATATTAGCTAAATCTTTTAAAGAACTATCATTAGTTTTTAAATTAAAATCAATACTTCCAGTAACTTTTGAAGGATTAACTACTTTATCTTGAAAAACTTTGATATTATTACCAAAATAACTGGTAACATTATCAATAGCTGTATAATAAACATTTTGATTTGTAGGTTTAAAGAAGAAATAATAAACTCTTAAACAACCAAGTAAAACAATTAAAACCCCGATAATACTTAAAGCCACAACTAAGCCAGTATTTTTTTTAGAACTATTTTGTCCTTCACTACTCATAACTCACACTTCCTTATTCTTAATCATTATATCATAATATTCTTCAAATGTAATTTTATTTTGATGGATAAAAGCAGAAGCCTTTATTCCTACATAACGATAGTGCCATGGTTCATAAATATAACCCGTTATTTTTTCTTTATCTTTTGGATATCTTAAAATAAAACCATATTTATATGCATTATTACTTAACCATTTAGCCTCTTTAGTCTTTTCAAAATGGTCTTTTGTAAAGCAAGTATTAATATCGACAGCTAATCCCGTTTGATGTTCCGATGTTCCTGGCTTGGCAGAATATTTACTAGCTTTTTCTTCACCATCTTTTTGGACATAGTTTTGATAGATTTTATCTTGATCTTTAAAACTACGATAAGCCGAAACACTATACAAAGTGATACCATCATTCAAAGCTACCAAAACCATTTCTTTAAAATGAATATAGGCTAAAGGATGCATTTTATTATGATTACTTTTAGCATACTTCTCATCCATTAATACTAAAGGTGGAATATAACTAGATGCTAGTGGATGACTTTTATTTACTAAAAGCAAAATATCATTTTTAATAATAATCCCCTCATTTAATTATATTTTATTTTTTTAAAAGAATCTCCGTCTCTTTCATCTCTTCTGGAACCGCAATATCCATATATTCCAAAATAGTTGGAGCAACCATCGTTAAATCGCCCGTTTCTTTTAATTTAACATTCTTATCCATAATAATGAAAGGTACTTTACTCAAAGTATGCGTAGTTACAGGGTTTCCTTCATCATCTATCATAATATCAGCATTACCGTGGTCCGCTAAAATAATAACTTTATAAAAGTTCTCTTCCGCTTTTTCAATTATTTTGTCTAAACATAAATCAACAGCAACACAAGCCTTAACAGTGGCATCAAAATCGCCTGTATGTCCCACCATATCAGGATTAGCAAAATTAACTAAGATAAAATCGTAATCTTGCATCATACATTCAATAACTTTTTTTGTAACCGGTACCGCACTCATTTCCGGTTTTAAATTATATGTTGGTACTTGGGGTGATGGAATATGAAAAGTACTACATTTATTTATCTTGCCATTATAACCGCCATCAAAGAAATAAGTAACATGAGGGAATTTCTCTGTCTCGGCTATTCTTGCTTGAGTTAAATCTAGTTGTTCTAAATATCTTCCTAAAGGATTAGTAATAACTGGATCTGGAATAAAGTTATTAGTTTTAATATTTTCATCTATAGGTAAAAAACTATAAACCTCCAAATTATCCATTTTATAAGGATTAAAACCAACAAAATCCGGATTCACAAAAGCCGAAATAATTTGTTTAGCCCGATCAGCTCGATAATTCATCCAAATTAAAACATCACCATTTTTAATATGACTATTGCGATTTACGACAATAGGCCTTATAAATTCATCCGTAATATCTTTAGCGTACATTTTCTCAATTGTTCCCTTAATATCACTACCATCAAGACCTACACTTTTAACAACTAATTCATAATACATCTTCGTTCTGTCATAATGTTTATCTCTATCCATAGCAAAATAACGGCCACATATAGTAGCAATATCACCCGTATTTTTACTTTTAATGGCTTCTTCTATTTGACTAATATATTTATAAGCATCATGAACTCCTGTATCTCTTCCATCTGTAATTAGATGAAAATGAATTTTCTTAAAACCATTTTTAACAAGTATATCAAAAAGTTTTAAAAAATCATCAATACCCGCATGAACATTACCATCACTACAAAGGCCCATCAAATGAATATCTTTATCTTTACTTAATAATAATTTTTGAAAAGTTTCATTTTCTAAAATATTACTTTTTAAAAATTCATCAACTAAAGTTTCATTTTGTTTAATTAAACGACCAGCTCCAATGGTAGAGTGTCCAGTTTCACTATTCCCAAATTGTCCTTCATGGAGTCCTACGGCTTCTTCAGAGGCCGCTAAAACAGAATGAGGATATTCTTTCCATATCTTATTAAAACATAACATATCTGCTTCTTTAATAGCATTTCCTTTTGCTTCTTCTCTTAAACCAAATCCATCTAATATTATCGTTAATATCTTTTTCATTGTTTCACCTTGCCAATAATATATCACAATCAAAAAAAAATTACAATTTATGTAATCTTTTTATCTTATTTTTTATTTTTGGAATAGCGTCTTTTTAAAACTCTTCCATTTTGAGATTTTAATGAATGATTTAAGTAATTATTTAATTCTTCAGTAATTGCATCCTCAATTTGTTCATTTTCTTTTACTAATGATATAGGTTCATCTATAGGAATAGTTCTTTCTTCCATTAAATAAAGTTTTCCTTCTTTAGATAATTTCAATTCTTGCTCTGTTGCATCTTTCATTTCTAAAGCCTTAGAAAGTTGAATTTCATTAGCTTCTTGTTCTCTAATTTCAGTATGTTCCGCATGTTTTAAATAGATACATAGTCCTCCAAAAATACCATCAAATAATGCTAAGGTTAATAAATTATACGATTCTAAAATATCTTTTATAATTTCCAAATTAGTACCAATAAGACTTATTAAATGAACATAAAAAAGAAAATGAGCAACTTTAATTGTCAACTTATTATCTTTTATATCTTTTTGAAACTTATTAATAATTGCCTCTAATAATTCTAATTTATTTTCTAACAAAAGCGCTCTTTTAGAATTAAGGCTTTTAAAAATTTCACAATTTTGATTAGTAACATATTTTTTGTTATCTGCTGATTTAATAAATTCAATATTCATTTCAAAACACCTTTGAATATTATAACACGTATAATACTGATTAGTAAACGGATGAAGTTGCAAATCATTTATTTACTAGTATAATAATTTTATTCATTTTTATAAAAATGAATAAAATTTACGCGATTGAGTTTAGGCAAATTATAGCAAGGGTCTTAAGTATCCATTTTTATGACGGCCTAGCTCTTTTCTTTTTATCTTCCTAGTTTTAGAATGTGAGGATTCCTTTTTGAATCTTATATAACAAGCGTGATGAGGAGTAAGAGGTACAAAAGAGTTCAATCGTAAAAAGAAAGGATGGTGCTTATGCACAATTGTTTAGCTATTGATGTAGCTAAAGAGAAAAGTATGGTTACTTTAATTAGTTCTTGTGGTGAAGTCCTAATTGACCCATACGAAGTTAATCATTCTATTAATGATTTTGCTAATTTACTTAATAGAATTAAAAATTTAAAATTAGATGATATTTCTGTAATAATGGAATCTACCGGGATTTATCACAGACCTATTGAAAGATTTTTCTTAGAAAATAATTTCAAAGTTTTTGTTATTAATCCCATTTATGGAAAAATGCAAAAAAGAAATTTAAGAAAGACTAAAACTGATAAAGAAGATTGCTTTAATTTAGCAAATTTGTTCTTTACTAATACTTTTAAAGAATATATTAAACCAAATCAATTATATTTGGATCTAAATGCTTTATCTAGACAATATTTTGCTTTAGATGAATTATGTGTAAATATTAAAAACAGATATCGTAATCTAGTTTACTTATGTTTCCCTGAATATGAAGAAATATTTAAAGGAAATACCATTTATTCTAATCTTGCTTTAGATTTTATTGAGAAATATCCTCATGCTGATATTATTTCTAATACTAGTATTGATAAGATTCAAAATTTCTTTAAAAAACATGAATTTAGATATTGGAAGAAAAAGGCAAATATAATTAAAGAATATGCTTCTAAATCTTATCCAGCAGTTAATATGAACGATGAATTAGTTTCTAATCTATCTCAAATGGCAAGATTAATTAATGAATATCAAAAAAATATTGATATTATTAAATATAAGATTACTTTCTTGGCTAAAAAATCTAAATATTTTAATCCAATTAATTCTATTTTTGGGATTGGTGAGTTTACTACTTCTATTATTATTGCTGAATTAGGTGATATTAACAGATTTAATAATATTAAAGAAATAACCGCTTACTGTGGTTTAGATCCATCTATTAAACAATCTGGTAAATCTATTAATGTTCATGGCCCTATTTCTAAATCTGGTAACAAATATATTAGAAAAATATTATTTGTCTGTTGTTTAAATATTATTAGATTATCTTCTAAATGTCATATTGAAAATGATATCGAAATTTATTACAGAAAAAAACGTAATGAAAGTAAACATCATTACGCCGCCACTATTGCTTGCACAACTAAACTTCTTCGACAAATTTTAGCTTTGTGTAAGCAATTAGATAAGTAGTCATCATCACTTGACTACACTTATTATTATATTACAAATTAACACATTATTTCTAAATTTTTAAAAATTTAGAAATTTCGTGTCTTTTTGTTATGCTTATAATATCACAAAAATTTATTCTTGACAAATCTTAGAATGTCATGAATATTACATAAAAAAAAGAAAAAATTAATTTTCTGGTTCTTAAACATTAAGGAGTGATGAAAGAAAAATCATCATTCCTTTTTTAATGTAAAATTTAAAGCAAAAAAATA